>NZ_QHJQ01000003.1:0-300000 GCF_003185655.1 Coraliomargarita sinensis
CGATTCTCCAAAAACAACGCCGTCACCGAAGGCTTCCACAGAAAAATGAAACTTATACAAAGACGCGCATACGGCTTCAAAAACTTTGATAACTACCGACTCAGAGTCATCGCCCAGTGCGGTTAAATATGAACCAAGAAAATAGAAAGGAAATGCTCCGGTCCCCAAACTTTGGTGTAGACCCCGAATTTCATAAGTCATTGATAATCAACACCAAAATGGCGGAGAGGGAGGGATTCGAACCCTCGGTACCGTTTCCAGTACACGTCCTTTCCAGGGACGCACAATCGGCCACTCTGTCACCTCTCCTTGGGAAGGTGTGGAGCAAAATACGCTAAAATCTGAGGTCAACAGAAAATACCAGCGAATTAGCGGATACTCGCCTCGGCAGAGGACTGAGCCACCGGCAGGCCGCGAATCATTCGCCAGAGGCGGTTGAATGCTCCGCCCGAAACCTCCCGGAAGTACTTTAGTTGCGTGTGCGTATTGGCATTCGACGGATCGATGGTGACGCCCCACAGGGGAACGATTGAGTCGGGATACATGGCGTAGCGCAAATCGCCCGCGACGAGAGGTGAGTTTTCATGCAGGAACAGATAGCCCTGCGAAAAGAACCGAAAACGTTCGATGTCACGCCAGAGTACGGAATCCGGATCCATCAGTGCATAAGCGTCCAGTTCGTCAAAGGCCCGTACAGTCGCTCCGGGATAGTGGCGATCCTCAAGTCCCGGAAAGGTCCGGACGCCATCCACGTGGTAGTTATCTCCGTTACGGTAAACCAGGCGCCAAAGCAGGATGTTACCAAGTGACGGACGTGCCGTGAGTTCTGTCGGCGTGTGCCCGCGTTGATTCGCTAAAGAGCGCGCATAATCCTCGGCCTGTTCGCGTTGATAGACTCCCACAGTTAAATAAAGACACAAAAAGAGCAGCGCCCCGCGAGCGAAGCGATGGCTTCGCCGACACCAGGCGAATATCAGGCAGACCACCAGGGGCAGTGTGAAAATCGGATCGATGATCGAGATGATATCCCACGACTCTCTGTGGTTGAAAAATGGCCAATAAAGGAGTGTCCCGTAGCTGGTGCAGGCATCAATCAAGCCGTGCGTCAGTGTCGCGACCACTCCAAAAACCACTAGTTGCCGCAGAGGCATTTTTCTGGCGAAGATGATCTTGTAGAGCATCGCCACCAGACCGCCGATAACAGGAGCGAGCAAGAGCGCATGAGTAAAGTGCCGGTGATACTCCAGCGATAGCAGCGGATCCTCCTCGGAACGGATAAGGACGTCCAGATCCGGCGCGCCACCAGCAAGCGCCCCGAGCACAAGTGCATGCCTGATATCGGCAGGCTTTCGAGCGACCGCCACGGCAGCGGCAGCCCCGACACTCATTTGAGTTAAAGGATCCATAAGCTGAACTTGAGATGAATTCCCCAAGAAGCAACTATTGTAAATTTTTCTTCAAAATTCTGGATTAGGTGCATATGGTTAGGCATGTCTACTAAATCTAAACTATACCTGTTATGCGCCCTACCCCTTCTGGCAGTTTCAGCACATGCCGGAGAATTCGAATGGTCGGACCTTGCACTCCGTGTAGGCTTCGATGCCGAGAACCGGGTTGATGTGAAAAGTTACGAACTGATCTCCACCCTCGATAGCCCCTGGAGCTGGACGATCAGTGATCGCTTTGAAGTCGACCTGGGCCTTGAGTTCGGCCTGGGCGCACTCGACGGCGAGGGAGAGACCGCTTTTCTCGGACACCTGGGCCCTGCTTTGGAAATTGAGTTTGGCGACTTCCCGCTTGAGTTGATTGTTTCAAGCGGACCGGCCCTGCTTTCCGAACATGAATTTGATAATCTGGACCTTGGGGGAAGCTTTCAATTCATGAGTGCCGTGGGTTTTGACTTCGAGGTTACCGATGAGTGGACTCTGGGCTATCGTTACCTGCACATCTCAAACGCCGGCCTGCACGATGAGAATCCCGGCATGAACTTGCACGCACTGAGCCTCGCCTACGAGTTTTAGGTACATTTTCACTTCTCAACCAGTCGATTTCGGATTGTATCGCGGTAGATGATTCTTCTCTACCGGATAATTTTTTTGCCAGCGCTTGTTCTGGCCTTGCCCTACTATCTTTTTCGCATGTGGCGGCGGGGAGGCTACGGCAAAGACTTTCAGCATCGTTTGGGGCGTTTCCGTCGACTGGATACACCGCGTGAGAATGTTAAGCGGGTTTGGCTGCAAGCTGTCAGTGTCGGCGAGGTTCTGGCGGTGGGCCCATTAATCGATGCACTTCAGGCGCATGGAAAAGTCGAAATTGTTTTAACGACGACCACCAGCACCGGTTACACCGAAGCGCTCAAACGCTACGCCGACCGCGTCCAGAGCATAGGTATTTTCCCTTTGGATTTCTGGCTCTGCTCGCGTCTCGCATGGAAAAGAATTCAACCTGATGCCATCATACTGACTGAAGGCGAACTCTGGCCGGAGCACCTTCACCAGGCAAAACTCCGTGAAGTCCCGTGCTATCTGGTCAATGCCCGCATGTCGGATAGGAGTTTTAAACGGTATGCCAAATTTTCTTCTTTCGCCTGCCGTTTACTCGACAAATTCCGCATGATCTACGCGGCCAGCGATCATGATGCACATCGCCTTGAAAGGCTCGGCGCGGATCCCGAGCGCATCCATATGACCGGCAGCATCAAGCTCGACGTGCCCCTTCCTACGGAGCTTGAAGAGGCCACGCGTGAAGAACTCATCAATGAATTGGGATTTCAGGCGGACGATAGCGCTTCTTCCCTAGTTCTTCTCGGATCCTCCACCTGGCCCGGCGAAGAAACCGCACTCATCGAATCCCTTCACGCGGTCCGAGCAAAAGGCACGGACCTGCGACTACTCCTGGTACCCCGCCACGCGGAGCGAGGCCCCTCTCTCAAGCGACTGCTTCAAGAGTGTAACCTTCCCTGGCACCAACGCTCAAGCGGCACAAAGCCGGAAGAGCAGATTATCGTCTATCTGGCCGACACCACCGGTGAGCTGAGCCGTCTCACCCAGGTTGCCGACTTCGCCTTTGTCGGTAAGAGTCTGCCACCGAATGAAGGCGGCCAGACTCCCATCGAAGCCGCCGGACTCGGTGTCCCCGTACTTATGGGGCCGAATATGAATAACTTTAAAGCGGTCGCGTCATCACTCGTCCAAATCGGGGCTGCCGAAACTGTCGCAGATACAGCGACGCTCACAGAAGGGGTAAAAGCTCTGGCCAACGATGCGAAAAAAAGAGAACGAATGAGTGCAATTGGCCGCGAGTGGCATCGAAAAAACCGCGGAAGTTGTCAGCGCATTGCAGAGTCTATCCTTGAATCACTTGCCTGAGCAGGCATCTGGCCGGAATCCGAGTGCAGGTCGAAACTGTGGGTGCGGATTCCCTCGCGCTTGAAGGCACCGATCAGTTTTTCCGCAACCTCAACGCGGATAAGCCATGCGTTGAGAGGACTGTCCACCCACATCGCCAGCCAGCATTCTATCGTTTGCATCTGCATGTTCATAATCCAAAGCTGCGGATCCTCATCACCAGCCAAATGTTCACTTTCTTTGGCAGCTGAGATAGCCACCTCGCGCAGTTGTGCTATGTCGGTATCGTAATCGACATGGAATTTTAAACGCGCCCAGATGTAACCGTCCTTTGAAGAATAATGGAGCACCTCCTTGGTCAGCATTTGACTGTTCGGGATGAGATAACGCCGCCAGTCCCAAAGCTTCACCTTGGTATGTGTCGGGGTAATATCTTCAATCGTCCCGTACTCACCATCAAGCATCACGGTGTGCCCCCGCCGGAATTGCTTGGAAAAAGTAACCACGTAGCCCGCAATTAAATTTTCCAGTAACGGTCTGGCTGCGATACCAATCAGGACGGCACCACCCGCACCCAACACGGAGATGACACCTGCGGAAAACTTTCCCAAAAAGGGGAAGAAGGCGAACCCCATCCAAACGACAAAAAACACTGAAAAGAAAGTGCGGCGGATAATCGAAAACTGGTTGTCCACCGACTCCAAAGCGCTGGAGCGCTGCTTCTCGATCGGTGCGCCCTCAGGCGCTGCGGGACCGGCCGTAATATCGGTAAAGCTGAAGTATTTTAAACGGGCGATGCTCCGGGCCTGCGTCTGGTCGATGACGAAGACAATGACCCGATAGAGCACCAAACCGACGACTAGAACACTCGCGATGTAAATTAGCTCATATGGGCTCGGCATGGTATGAAATCCTCCTACTCAGAGATTCTTTTCAATCCTGAAATTAATTTAATTCAAACTCCGATCTGACGCAGCACTTCATAAGTAGCGATGCCGGCAGCTGTGGAAAGGTTGAGCGAACGCATCGCCGGATTTTTCTGCGGGATTGTGATACGCGTCTCCGTGAGTTCTTGGTGTAACCAATCCGGAGCACCGTGCCCTTCGTTGCCGAAAACCAGCCCGTCCCCATCACGGTATTCGGCATCCCAGTAGGTTCGCTCCGCTTTGGTGGTGAACAGCCAAAGACGCCCTTGAGGTGAGTCACTGCTTGATTTAAAGGCGCTCCAGTCGTCGTGGTGATGCACATCCAGCGACTTCCAGTAATCCATACCGCTGCGCCTGAGATGCTTGTCCGTAATCGTGAACCCAAGAGGATGGATCAGATGCAGTCGGCATCCGTTAATGGCACAAAGTCGGCCGATATTACCGGTATTTTGCGGAATCTCCGGGTTGAATAGAACAATATGCAGCATGCGGATAATGAGGTATGAAAGTGAGAAGGTATGAAGGTGGCGAGGTCGGGTTCTGGAAAGTCCGACAGACAAGCCTCTGGCTTCTGGCTTCTGGCTTCTGGCTTCTGGCTTCTGGCTTGAACCTAAAAGAAGCTGCTCCAGTTCACAACGATCACCGACAACCAGCAAATGAAGCAATTCAAAAGGCTGAGAAGAACGGCTGCGCTACCCATATCCTTGGCACGCTTGGCCAACGGGCGATTTTGCATGGAAATATCATCCACCACGGACTCGATCGCGGAATTCAACAGTTCGACGATCAAGACGAGAATGATGCTGGCGACGAGGAACAGATGCTCCACCAGACTGACACGCATCAAAAAAGACAAGGGCACAAGCACCGCTGCCAGCACCGCTTCCTGGCGAAAAGCGGCTTCATGCTTCAAGGTCGAGGCCAGCCCGTCAAACGAGTAAAACAATGCCTTCACGACACGTTTAACACCGGCGTTTTTATGAAATTTTGGATCGATATCGTCTGAGTCCATTGAATGGAAGAGTTGATAAAAGTGTTCACTCTGCACAAGGTCGCCCTAAAGTCGAACTTCAAACTCTCCCCGCCAGCGCGCATGCCCCAGGACAAATACATACTCGCCTTTGACCAGGGAACAACCAGCTCCCGTTCCATCCTGTTCAACCGCTCCGGCGAAATTGTGGCCACGGCACAGCAGGAATTCGAACAAATTTACCCGCAACCCGGTTGGGTCGAGCACGACCCGATGAAGATTTGGTCGAGCCAGAATGCAACGGCTGCCGACGCCCTCTCCAAGGCAAACCTGAGCGCGGATGACATTGCCGCCGTCGGCCTGACAAACCAGAGAGAGACTACGATTGTTTGGGACAAAGAATCCGGCAAGCCGGTTTACAACGCCATCGTCTGGCAGGATCGCCGGACGGCCGACTACTGCCGGGAACTAAAGCAAGACGGCATTGAAAACATGGTATCACAGCGCACGGGCCTGCGCATCGACCCCTACTTTGCCGGTACCAAGTTACGTTGGATTCTGGAGAACGTGGACGGCGTACGCGAGCGAGCCGAAGCGGGTGAGCTACTCTTCGGCACTGTCGATTGCTGGCTCCTCTGGCAACTGACGGGGCGCAACGTTCACGCAACTGACATCACCAATGCCAGCCGCACCCTCCTCTACAATATCGAACAGGACGACTGGGATGAAGAACTGCTGCGGCTTTTCGAGATTCCACGTTGTCTGTTGCCGGAAGTACGTTCAAGTTCCGAGATTTACGGAGAAGTGCACCCTAAGCTTCATCCCGCAGGAGCACCCATTTCCGGTATTGCTGGAGACCAGCATGCCGCCCTCTTCGGTCAGGCCTGCTTCAAGCCGGGCATGGCGAAAAACACCTACGGGACCGGCTGCTTCCTACTCATGCAAATGGGAGACAAGCCGGTCCGGTCGAAAAACAATCTTCTCACAACCGTCGCCTGGCGCATCGGCGATCACACCGAATACGCACTGGAAGGCTCCGTCTTTGTCGGCGGAGCGGTGATTCAATGGCTGCGTGATGAACTGGAACTGGTTCGTGACGTTCATGAGCTCAATCGCCTTGCCGCCAGCGTCGAGGATAGCAACGGGCTTTTTCTGGTGCCCGCGTTTGCCGGGCTCGGTGCCCCGCATTGGGACCCTTACGCCCGCGGCGCCGCCCTGGGGATGACCCGAGGGACCAACCGGGCACATTTCTGCCGGGCCGCGCTTGAATCCATTGCCTTCCAGAGTGCCGACCTGATCACCGCAATGCAAAAGGACAGCGGTCTCAGCCTGAGGGAACTGCGGGTGGATGGCGGCGCAGCCAACAGTGACCCACTCATGCAATTCCAGGCCGACTTACTCCAGGAAAGCGTCCTGCGCCCGGGTTGCACCGAAACCACGGCCATGGGAGCAGCCTACCTAGCCGGGCTTGCCATCGGTTTTTGGGATTCGCCTGAATCTGTGGCGCAGAACTGGCAGAGCGAACGAAGCTTCGAACCTCAACGCAACGGCGACGAAATACAGGCCCTCCGCGCCGGGTGGGATAAGGCGGTCGAGCGTGCCAAAGGCTGGGCTGATTGAGGGGCCCGGGGTGTTTGAAAATAAAAAAGGCCGGGGCAAATGCCCCGGCCTTTGTCGTGAAATTCAGCTTCTTCCCTTATTTGGAAAGCTCAACCGCCGCTTCGACGATACCGCCGAAGTCGTTGGCTTTGAGCGAAGCACCACCGATGAGACCACCGTCGATGTTCTTTTGGGCGAGGAGCTCGGCCGCATTGCCCGGCTTCATGGAACCCCCGTAGAGAATACGCACCTTCTCAGCAGTATCCTCATCGAAGAGACCAGCGAGCAGGCAGCGGATTTCAGCGTGCACTTCTTCGGCCATCTCCGGCGTTGCCGTCTTGCCTGTGCCGATCGCCCAAACGGGCTCGTAAGCAATGACGAGATTTTCGGCTTGCGCGGCAGTGACACCGGAAAGGGCACCTTCGGTTTGCGTCTTGATGACTTCGGAAACTTTGCCGGCTTCACGCTCTTCCAAAGTTTCACCGATGCAAACGATCGGCTTCAGGTTCGCCTCAAGAGCGGCCAAGGTCTTCTTGTTCACGGTTTCGTCGGTTTCGCCGAAATATTGGCGACGCTCGGAGTGCCCGAGGATGACGAAGTTGCAGTAGAGGTGGCGCAACATTTCGGCGGAAATCTCGCCGGTGTAGGCACCGGAGGCTTCGTAGTGCATGTTTTGCGCGCCCAGCTGAACGTTGGATTCGTTGACGACCTTGGACACCGCTTCGAGCGTAGTGAAGGTCGGGCAAACACAGACGGAAACGTCGGTTTGCTGACCAAACATGCTGACGACTTGGGAGGCCAGTTCAGCGCCTTCAGCGGAGTTGAGATTCATCTTCCAGTTGCCGGCGATGAGATATTTACGGGATGTGCTCATTGTGAGATTTTTAATTTATGATTAATGATTGCAGAGTTTACGCCTGGTCGAGGGCGGTGACACCGGGCAGTTCTTTCCCTTCCAGGAATTCAAGGGACGCGCCACCACCGGTGCTCATGAAGGTGACCTTGTCGCTGTAGCCGGACATGTTGATGGCCTTGACCGAGTCGCCACCCCCGATGATGGAGATGCCGTCGGATTCAGCGATGGTTTCCGCGATAGCGAAAGTGCCCTTATTGCAGGCATCGATCTCGAAGATCCCCATAGGTCCGTTCCAGAGAACGGTCTTGGCGGCCGCAACCTCGGCCTTGAAGAGCTCGATGCTCTTGGGGCCGATGTCCACCCCTTCCCATCCGTCGTCGATATTTCCTTCGAAATACTTGGACTCGCCTACGGTGCCCGCACCGAAATCGAGGTCCTTGACTGCAAGGTTATCGGCAGGCAGAAGGAATTTGACGCCCTTCTCCTTGGCTTTTTCCAATGCGAATTTGGCCGTATCGATATGATCGGGTTCGCTGAGCGACTCGCCGACCTTGCGGCCTTCGGCCAAGGCAAAGGTATAGGCCATGGCACCACCGATGATGATCGTATCGGCCTTTTCCAGAAGTGCATCGATCACCTTGATCTTATCGGAAACCTTGGCACCACCGAGAATAACAGTAAAAGGACGCTCGGGATTCGCCGTTTTGTCCCCGAGGTAAGCGAGCTCCTTCTCGATTAGAAAACCACAGACACAGGGCGAAAGATGTTTCGTGACACCTGCCGTCGACGCATGGGCGCGGTGCGCGGTGCCGAACGCGTCGTTGACATATGCCTCGGCGCACTTGGCCAGAGCCGCGGCAAATTCGGAATCATTGTCCGTCTCGCCTTCGTAGAAACGAACATTCTCAAGCAGCGCGATCTCGCCGTCTTTCAACTTGGCGACTTCGGCTTCGACTTCCTCACCGATGCAATCGTTGAGGAAATGAACAGACTGGCCCAGTTTGTCGGACAGATCCTTTGCCACCGGAGCGAGGCTGAACTCGGGCTTCTTCTCACCCTTCGGTCGCCCGAGGTGGCTGCAGAGGATGACCTTGGCCCCCTGCTCGACCAGATGCTTGATCGTAGGCAGCGCGGCAACGATACGGGAATCGTCGGAAACTGCGCCATCCTTGAGCGGCACGTTGAAGTCACAGCGGACCAGCACACGCTGTCCGGCAAGGTTTACGTCTTTGATGGTTTTTGTAGCCATATTTATAAGTGTTCCGGCTGCGCCGGTAGTTGCTTGTTGAGTCGTTGAGTGGTAAAGAGATCGGTTGACCCGCCTTCGCCCGCCGAGCGGGACTACGGCGTGGTTTTTTGTTCTGATCAGCGTTAAATACGCTGGAGAACAAAATAAAGGCCGTCGCGATCAGTGAATCCATGAAGGAATACTGCCGCGACGGCCAGAAAGAATTATTCGGTTATGACCGAAATCCGATTAGAGGAACTTGGAAACCTTCTGAACCAGCTCAACGACACGGTTGGAGTAGCCCCATTCGTTGTCGTACCAGGACACGAGCTTGAAGAAGGTGTCGCTCAGTCCGATACCGGAACCGGCATCGAAGATAGAGCTGAGCTCATCGTGAATGAAGTCGGAAGAAGCAACCTGATCTTCGGTGTAGCCAAGGATCCCCTTGAGCGAACCTTCGGAAGCTTCCTTCATCTTCTGGCAAATTTCCTCGTAGGACGTGCTCTTCTCGGTCTTCACCGTGAGGTCGACAACCGATACGGTCGGTGTCGGCACGCGGAAAGCCATGCCGGTGAGCTTGCCTTGAACTTCCGGGATAACCAGACCAACTGCCTTGGCCGCACCTGTGGAAGACGGTATGATGTTGAGCGCAGCCGTGCGGCCACCCTTCATGTCCTTGGGAGAAGGACCATCGACTGTCTTCTGAGTTGCAGTGTAGGAATGGACGGTTGTCATCAAACCTTCTGCGATGCCGAAGTTCTCCAGAACCACCTTGGTGATCGGAGCCAGGCAGTTTGTGGTGCAGGACGCGTTGGAGATAATGTCGTCATCAGCAGTGAGCGTCTCGTCATTGACACCTAGCACAACGGTCTTCACGCCGTCACCCTTGCCGGGAGCGGAAATGATAACCTTCTTGGCACCGGCTTCAAGGTGCCCCTTGGCCTTTTCATCCTGAACGAAAAGCCCGGTGGACTCGATGACGATATCGACGCCGAGCTCCTTCCAGGGAAGAGCAGCCGGACCTTCGCGAACAGCCATCGTCTTGATTTCGTTGCCGTTAACCACGAGCGTGTCATCACCCTTGGCTTCCACAGTGCCCTTAAAGCGGCCCTGTGTGGTGTCATACTTCAGCAAGTATGCGAGGTTCTCAGCAGGAACGAGGTCGTTGATTGCAACCACTTCGATTTCGCTGCCCAGCAAACCCTTTTCAACAAGGGAGCGAAAGACAAGGCGACCGATGCGGCCGAATCCGTTAATTCCGATTTTTGTAGCCATTTATCTAGTATTTTTGGTTTTCTATTTGAGATGAAAAACGTGAAAAATGCACTTGTAGAGGGCGAAGTTTCCTTGGCAAGCGTTATTCTGTGGTTTCAGGGAACCAAACTGTGTTTTATCAATCTAAACTTATTAAAGCCTGTCAAACTATTAGTTATATTAATCAATGGCCTCCCAAGAAGCGTTGTCCCTTCCTTGTAATACCTTGACACGGGCTTCACTTCTGGGACTTTTGCAGTATTGTGTTAATAGGGATACTCTCTCATCCCCAACCCTACCCAAGCCAGCATTCGCTTAGAGGCACGGGCACAAACATTTACCTGATTTTCAACAACTTAGCTTTCCAACCAAATTTACTTCATGAAGATTAAAAACTGGGATACCTTCTCTTTTGTCGTCGCCTATCACCTCCTGATACTCGCGCTTTTACCCTCATTTATCAGCGTGTTTTCATGGGGCGCTGTCGCGCTGTTCCTCGTCACCTATATTATTGGCGGGCTCTCCATTACCGTAGGCTACCACAGGCTCTACGCCCACCGCGCCTATGCCGCCAATCCTTTCTTCGAATGGTGTGTTTTGCTGGGTTCAGCACTCTCTTTTGAAATGTCGGCGCTCATGTGGTCGCACGACCACCGTCTCCACCACAATCATGTGGACACGGACAAAGACCCCTACTCCATTGAAAAGGGCTTCTGGTATGCCCACGTGCTCTGGTTGTTCGACTACAAACGCAATTTCGATGCCTCTCTGGTCGGGGACCTTATGAAGAACCCCCGCGTCGTTCTTCAGGATCGTTACTACGCGCACATTGTGATCGGGGTGAATCTGGCGGTTTTCCTGTTGGGCTGGGCCCTTCTCGGTAGCGCTCTGGCCTCTTTCTACCTTGGTTTTCTTGTCCGGATGGCGATGATCCACCACAGCACCTGGTTCATCAATTCCCTCTGCCACACCATCGGCTCGAAGACATACGCCCGCGAACTCAGTGCAGTGGATAACGCTATTCTGGCTCTACTCACGTTTGGCGAAGGCTATCATAACTATCACCACGCCTTTGCCGCCGATTACCGCAACGGTATCCGCTGGTACCATTTCGACCCGTCCAAATGGACCATCTGGCTGGCCTCCAAACTTGGCTTGGCCAAAAACCTGCGCTCCATCAACAACGTGACGGTACAGAAATCGCTCGTACAAAAGGACAAAAAGATGATCCTCGAGCATATTAGCGACGATGTAGATGAATTCGCGGCAGAGCTGCGTGAAAAACTGGAGGAGCTTTCAACTGCCTTTGAAGAAAAGGCCTCCGCACTTATGATTAAGGTACGTGAGTTGAAAAAAGCCTCTGCGGAACAACGCAAGCTCCTGCAGCGTGAAATCAGCGCGCTCCGTGCCTCGCTCAAAGAGACCTGGGACGAGTGGGTTCAAGTGACCCGTATGGCGGCCCGGCAATACGAGTTTGCACACTAGTATGGCAGCGACCGCAATTGGGATTTTGCGGTCTGCCAGCATTTCAGCTCGAGGCATTCTTTCGTCCGTGTCATAGGATTCCCGTAGGTCTCTGTTGCGCTCCAATCCAGGAACGGCTCATAAAGCGGCCCGTTTATTGCTGTCCGTGTCTATGCACTTGACTCGAAATAGCTCAATTTCATCCTCCAAACCCGATAGTGTTGCTTAATATGGGAGCCTAAACGCATGTCGGATAACCGCGCAAACTTCGCTAAACTACAGGAAAAGATCGAAAAATCGAAAGCTCCGGCAATTGACTTTGGGATCCAGCTTCTTCCTGTCTCCCATAATGAATTCCAGGCCCGCTGGTCGCTGAACAAAGAGATGCTGGACGCAGGCCTAAAGGTCGCCTCGCACGATGAAGGCGATACGCATTTGGTACTGCGGGCATACTCACTCCCAGCGGCGTCGGACAGTTCCCATTTCTCCAGTGTCTGGCACGACTACCGAATCGACAGCACCGATAACAGCGGTTACTTCACCCTGCCCGCACCAGCCCCAAAAATCAACGCTGCCCTCGGCCTAATCAATAGATCCGGACGGTTCAGTCCGCTGGTACGGGGCGAAGCGGTGGCACTCCCGGCCGCACCATCGCCGGAACCGCCAAAACCGGCGGCCCCCGAAGCCAAAGCCGAGGACTCCGCAGCCCATGAAGACAAAGCGGCAGCTGATTTCCCCACGGATCAAAATGCACTGCATTCCGTGGTCCTCAACGAGAGGGAAATTGCCGAGCGCTTGGAGCATATTACCGGGCTGCCGGAGAGCTTCAAGTCCAGGAACCCGGCAATTACAAAATCGAGACAATCCAACGAACAGAACGGCCCGGGCCACTCCACCGGAGTTGCGAGCACCCCGCCAGAGACGACGTGGCTCGATGAAGTGGAAACTCTCAAGACGGTTCGCCACAACATGGCGATCAATCCGGAACCGAACTTTTCGGACAGTAGGCAGGACACTCCTCCAGCCGAGGCTTCTTCGCAGGAACAACCAAAACCACGGACAGGCGGCGCATCGGAGCAACTGGCCAGCCAGTGGGAGGATATCTGGAGTGGCAATGCACCCGTTCAAGTCAGAGCAGAGTACGTCCTCACCGGTAAAATCGCATCGGGCATGAAGCTGATGATGGGGAACGAAATCCTGCAACCGGCCCCGGGCGGATTCATCGTATGGAAGCGAACGCTGGAATCTTTCAACCAGATCTGGCCTCTGCTCAACGCGGCTCTGACGAGCCCCTCCGTCGCGGCAGGCCCCTCACTGGAATTTTTCAAGGATGTGCATCCCTCCGAGCGCTTGCTCGAGCTACACGCCGCTTTGGAAATTGAAGGAAAAATAACCGACCCTGCATATGCCAGTTTACTGCCTACCGATTTACAACTGGATGCGGACGGCACCTTCAAACTCAGGCGAATGCTTCCCGACGGTGCCGTAATCTTGCCCGGCCTCTCCCTGATTGCAGGTTAGCGCACAGACGGCCGACATCGACATGTCGCACGAAGCGCAGAATCAGACCCGACGGGTTGTCAGCTTCCTCCTTCACGCGCACCTGCCCTACGGCTACAACCACGCGAGCCAGAACTCGCTGGAACAAGCCTGGCTTTATGAAGCCGTAACGCATTGCTACCTGCCGCTGCTTTCCATGCTCAAGCGATTGGAACCCAAAGACAGCCCTTGGCTGACAGTCTCGCTCTCACCCACCCTTCTCGAACTTTGGAGCCATCGGAATTTTGCCCACGACTACCGGGCGCACTTAAAAGAGGGCCTGCGTATCATTGAGTCGGAAACGGAGCATCCAGCTCATCCACAGGAAAGACGTCAACGGGCACGGGAAATTATGGCCGACTGGGAAGAAGCCGGAGCGCGGTTCGAAAGTATTGACGGGAAATTACCTTCCGCGTTCGCCGACCTGGCAGAATCGGGAAAAATCGAGCTGATCACGACCGCGGCAACCCATGCCTTTCTTCCCGCCTTTCAGAACGACTCCTGCTTTCGTCGTTTTCAAATCGGCAACGGGATAGAAACTTTCAAGCGTCATACCGGCATCCACCCAAAGGGTTTCTGGCTGCCGGAATGCGCTTACTTCGACGGTTTGGAAAACGACCTCGCTTCCTATGGCATCGAGTATTTCGGACTGGAAGAACAAGGCCTGGCCCGCGCCACTCCGAAAGCCTCCATCCGCGCGCCTCTATCCTGCCCGAACGGCCTGCTTGCTCTGGGCCGGGACAATACTCTCTCGCAAAAAGTGTGGAGTGCACGCAGCGGCTACCCCGGGCATTCGCACTACCGGGAATTCCATCACGATGGTATTCACCAAGTGGATACAGAGATATGTAAGCAGTTCGCCTTACCCGATAGCGGCAGGCTGCCATTCGGATTGAAATACTGGCGCGTGACCGGAACCCCGGAGAAAGATTGGTACGAACCCGAGCGGGCCAAAGAGCAAGCGGAGCTCGATGCCGGGGATTTTATAAAAGAGATCGAAAGCACCGAAGAAGGGCTGGTTTTTCTACCCTTTGACGCCGAGCTTTTCGGACACTGGTGGTATGAGGGGCCGGTTTGGCTTGAGAACGTGCTCAAGCGGACAAGCCGGCTCGCGAACACATCGTTAAAAGCCAGCCATCAAGCAGCCAAATCATTCACAGGCCCGCCGCAGGGCCGGCCGGCGGCATCCACCTGGGGGCGTAGAGGTGATTACTCCTTCTGGGTCAACCGCGATACCGATTGGATCTATGCCCTCCTATGCCACTGCTCGGAGGATTTACGCCGTCTGATTGAGCTCAACGGCCCGGCCGGCGGTGATTCGGAAAAAGACCGGGGTATCCGCCAGGCCGGACGGGAACTGCTTCTGGCCAGTGCTTCCGACTGGCCCTTCATGCTCCGAGCCGGGGCGACCGGGGAGTATGCCATGGAGCGTCTACACCAACACATCAAGCGGTGCCGGTTTCTGGTCGATTCGATTCGGGAAGAGAGGCTCGACCCCAGAGACCTGGCCTTACTGGAAGAACGAAACCCCGCATTCCTGAAGATCTCTCTCGCACCCTACTTCAATCGCCCTTAAACCCTTTACTCGAACACGCACATCCAACACTTGTTTTTTATGCCGAAAAAACCAGCCACTTCATTCGGGAGTAAGCCAAAAAAAGCATCTGATTCGAAAACGGTGAAGCCTGCCCGCAAAAAGCCGGTAAATAGAGCAGAGACCGGCAAGGACCAAGGACCGGCGAAAAAGAAAGCCGTCAAAAAACGGGCGGTTAAACGGGCATCCCCAAAAGTGCCCGCTAAAGCCAAGTCGCCAAGGGCCGAGACTCCCAAGGAAGCCCCGGGAAACCTTCATGGGAATCTTGAATCCGTTGAAACGCCGACTCAACCTGAACCCGTGAATTCGGAGCAGGCACTTCACAACGTTTTTCTCCATGAAGAAGTCCCCAGCCTGAACGTGGTCCACATCAGCCCGGAAATGGCACCCGTTTCCAAGGTCGGCGGCCTCGCGGATGTTGTTTACGGACTCACGCAGGAACTCGCGATCCGCGGCAACAACGTCGAGATCATTCTGCCGAAATACGATAACATGCGGTACGACCACATTTATGGTCTCTGCGAGAGCTTCCACGACCTATGGGTGCCGTGGTACGACGGCGCGATCCATTGCACGGTTTACTTCGGTTTTGTGCACGAGCGTAAATGCTTTTTCATCGAACCGCACTCGCAGGATAATTTTTTCAACCGAGGAAAATACTACGGGGAGCAGGACGATGTTTGGCGTTTCGCCTTCTTCTCCCGCGCCGCTATGGAGTTCCTGCTCCAATCCGGAAAACGCCCCGACATCATTCATTGCCACGACTGGCATACCGGCCTGGTCCCAGTTTACCTTTGGGAGATTTACGAACACATGGGACTCGGCAACAGCCGGGTCTGTTACACGATTCACAACTTCAAGCACCAGGGCATGTGCGGCGGCGAGTTACTTGAGGCCACAGGGCTCCACCGTCCTGAACATTATTTCGACAAGAGCCGTCTTGGCGATGACCATCACGATGGCGCCCTGAATTTGATGAAAGGCGGCATCGTGTACTCCAACTTCGTGACCACAGTCTCCCCCACGCATGCCAGAGAAGTCAGGGATATGGGCCAGGGCTTCGGTCTCGAAAGTACATTGCAAACCCATGCCCCGAAATACGGCGGCGTCCTGAACGGGATCGACTACGAAGCGTGGAACCCTCAGAGCGACAAGCACCTGGCCGCGCAATACAACGCCGATACGGTGGGGAAGAAATACGACAATAAGCGGGCACTTCGGGAACGGCTGCTTCTCGCCGACAACGAAAAGCCTATCATCGCCCACATCGGCAGGCTGGACCCCCAAAAAGGCCTCGAACTGGTTCGCCACGCCATCTTTCACTGCGTCAATAACGGCGCGCAATTCGTTCTCCTTGGCAGCAGTCCGGAGCCATCGATCAACGCTTACTTCTGGCATCTCAAAAACGAGATTAATGAAAACCCGGACTGTCATTTGGAAATCGGCTTCGACGAGGACCTCGCCCGCCTGATCTACGCCGGCTCCGACATGATGCTTGTGCCCAGCCGCTTCGAACCCTGCGGCCTCACTCAGCTCATTTCCATGCGCTACGGCACCGTGCCGGTTGTGCGCGCTGTCGGCGGTTTGGCCGACACCGTCTTCGACAAGGACTACAGCCATGTCGAACTGAACAAACGCAACGGCTATGTCTTTCATGAAGACAGTTACACCGGCGTCGAAACCGCACTGTCACGAGCCATTGCCTGCTACTACCAATATCCCGACCACTTCCGCCACCTCATGCTTAACGCCATGAAGACGGATTACTCGTGGAACGTTCCGGGCCAACACTACCTGAATATTTACAACCACATCCGAAAAAAGTAGCTGCCTCCAAGCCCAGGGTCGAATGAGCCGCTCGTTCCCAAATTCACGGCCAAGCCCGACCAACATGACTAAGCATGCCGATCAACCGACTCAATCAATATATAAGACACCTCAATCCTTTTAAGCATGCCAGACACACTTCAAACTCTGAAATGAGCTCTCCAAAAAATCATATTCAAGCCGCCTACTGGATCCGTCCCGGGCAGTGCTGCGTTCTCCTGGCCCGCAACTGGAAAAAGAACGACACGCCACCGATCCAACTGAATGCCAAAAACCTGAGGATGAAAAACCTCCGGCACATGGAAGCCGAGGAAATCGGGCGTTTTACGGGGTACTACGAAGACGGCGACCACATCATCTTCTGCCTGAACCCCCTGCGCTACCCGCATGTTGATTTTGACCACGACCCGGTGCGGGCGGCAGGGCCCTTCAACGACTGGGGGCGCTCGGAAGATGCGGCCGGCTTCAACCTGAGCCGGGCGGAAACCCAATCCGGCAAGCCCCTGTACAAGGTCGCCATTCCCCGCGAGCGAGTCGTCTCTGCCGGAAAGCAAATGACTTTCAAATTCGTCACCCAAAGCTGGCACTGGCTCACCCCCTTGCGCTGCGCCGCCAACCTAGTCGAGGACAAAGCGGGCAATCTGAACTACGGCCTGAATGTCTCACGCAGCGGCAAGCATGCTTTCATTTTCGAGGTCGATGGCGGACGCGGCATGGAACAAGTTGCTGAAGTCTCCTGGAAAAATGAATCGCCCAAGACGATCGTGCCCGGCCTCTTCTTTTACGACCTGACTTCCGACAAGCCCTGCGGTCCATCGATCACTGGGGGTGACACCGTACTCCGTCTTTTTGCCCCCCGCGCGACACGCGTGTCGGTTGAAGTCGCGGATAATGTCACTTTTAAAAATTTACAGCGTCACGACCTCGAACTCACCGACGACCAAGTTACTTGGGAGGTCAGATTAAATGGCAACTTTCACGGCTGGTACTACCGTCTTTTTGTGGATGGCCCCGACGATGGACGCACGACCCATTTTGACTACGGCAAGGCATTGCTTGACCCCTGGGCCCGAGCCACGACAGGGCCGGAAGGCCCCGGTATCATTCTCGACCCGGCACGTGAAAACGCGATTAGGAAGCTTCACCAATCACCGGACTGGCAGGAACTAAGTATTCTGGAATGCCATGTTCGGGATCTGGTGCACCACGCGCCGATCAAATTGAGCGAAAAAGAACGCCTCGGTTTTGCCGGTGTGACCAAACTGGTGCGGCAGAAAGACAGCTATTTGCATACACTCGGCGTGAACGCCTTGGAGTTTCAACCGATTCAACAATTCGATAGCACGACGCAGGAAGAATACCACTGGGGCTACATGACGAATAATTTCTTCGCCCCCTGTGCGTGGTATGGTACCGATCCGGAACGCGGCACCCAGAATACCGAATTCCGGGAAATGGTGGCCGCCTGCCATCAGGAGAAATTCTCGGTGATTATCGACGTGGTCTACAACCACCTCGGCGAACCACCCAACCTGCTTTTTATCGACAAGGCTTATTACTTTCACCTCAACGCCGAAGGCCATCTCATGAACTGGTCCGGCTGCGGCAATGTCCTTCGGGCCGAATCTGCCATGTCACTCCGGCTCATCATCGAGAGCCTGACGCATTTGGTACGCGCATACGATGTCGACGGCTTCCGTTTCGATCTGGCCGAGCTGATCAGTATTGAAGTGCTCAAGCAAATCGGCGATGCCCTTCGAAAGGTAAAACCATCGGTTGTTCTGATTGCCGAGCCCTGGAGCTTCCGCGGCAGTATCCAGTGGGATACACGCATGGCCGGCTTTGCCTTCTGGAACGACGGCTTCCGCGAATTTACCCGCGAGTTCGTCAAGGGGCACAGTAACCACAACGCCCTGACCTACTATGTCAAAGGCTGCATCGACCAGATGGCCGCTTGGCCGGCCCAGAGCATCAACTACGTCGAGTCACATGACGACCGCACCTGGATCGATGATATCACAGAAAACGAAAATTTTAACGGCGAACAGCCCACCCACAACGATATCCTTCGTAGCCATATGATGGCGGCGCTCCTCTATACCTCAGTGGGTGTGCCGATGCTTTCCTGCGGCCAGGATTTCATGCGTTCAAAAGGAGGCATTCACAACACCTACCAGATGGGAGAGGTGAACGCCCTCAACTATCTACACATCGGCAACTTCAAGGAAACACACAATTATTTCAAAAGTTGGATCGCCTTCCGAAAGTCAAAATGGGGCAAAATTCTACGACTGGAAAAGAACCCCGGAGATGGCTATCTTAGGGTCTTCCGATGTGACCACGGCGAACGTTCCTGCACGGCCCTGCTCTTCAATGCCGACCGCGCCCTGGGGCCTAAACAAATCCTGCTCGCACTGAACCCGCATTTTGAGGATCACAAAATCCACCTCTACGATGTCGATGGATCCGATTGGTCCCCCATCGCCGACATCTGGAACTTCGATATGAAGGGAATTGAAGACACCCGCCTGAACGAAAGTGAACGCAACATCTATCTCGGACACATGACATTGGGGCTTTGGGTCCGGGAGTGACGTGCGCTCAAAGTATTTAGAAAAGTATGTCGGCCTCTCGCTCTGGACTTATACCAATTTAAAAAAGAATTGATACTTAATGGTTGTAGCGAGCCTACCGAGACAGAACGTTCTGAGTTGGCTATAAGTGAGTCTTCGCGGTATGCCTTGCCTTCTCCAAAGCCAGATTGGCGCATGCGTGCTTACCCCTCTAGTATCCGCTTGATCTCAAATAGGTGCCACTCGCAGGCATCGAGATCCTCGTGGACCTTGGGCACCCAAGCCTGAGCCCAGTAGAAATTACAGGACGTTTCGGCCCGTAAGAGCCGCCAATGCGCTTCGTTGATTTGGTGCTCGGCCAGCATCGCAGTCGGTCCGTCGGGAAGCGCCGAAACCTGATCATGCAGTAAATGGAATCGCCCGCTGATGGAGGTAACCCGGGCATGCGCATCCTTCTGCTCCTGCGTGCCGGTCCATTGGGTAAAGTCGTCGCCGTAGTGGTCTTCCGTATTCCAGGCTCCCGTGTGAACTTTGACTCGACCATGCGCGCCATGGACATCGAGATAGTCGTGGATGAAAGCCGGCTTCACCCGTGTTTCCCCTGCCCGGACTTTCTCGAGCAGCGACTGGTAGAAGACGTACCAAAAATTGGCCAATTTGTTGTGATTACGAAACCACCCGCCATTGTCCCCGTCAGAGCAGGTTGTCACCAGTGGTTCGAAATCGCAAAATTTTGTGCGCTCCTCCAACTCGTGTATGAACCAGCCCGGATCCATTCCGGAAAGCTGCGCGTTGGAGAGCTCCCTGTCACGGACTACGACGATGATTTTCTCGCCGCCGTATTCGGCAATGTGGGGCCGGTAGCGCAGTTCCTGCCAACTCATCTCGCCCTCAAGTGATTCGACATAAATGTCATCGACCAGCACATAGCGATAGCCGTGCTTGACGAGGTGGGGGATCATTTCCATGCAGAAGCCCATCTCCGGAGGCCAGAAGCCCTGAAAATTTTCCCGCCAGAAGAGGTGCTTCCCTATCCCCTGCCAGCGACGGATATGCTCGTCCCAATCAGCTTGAGGCGTAAGAGGGAGCACAGGGTGGTAGTAGCCTGTCCCGAGGATGTTAAAAATCTTCTCGTTCTGCAGGTGCCAGAGCAGATCGCCAACCTTGACCGTACCGTACATCTTTTCCTGAAAGCTCTGACTGCCGAGTGTTTCCAGCAGCGAACCGGACATGGAAAGGTGCACACGGGCCAAGTCCTCATAGTCCCAACAGGCCCGCGGCATACGGTCGAGCGCGAAGAGCACTTCCTTTGCCTCCCACTCCTGCTCCGCCAGCAGATTTTCCAGATTGTTCGGCGGCTGGTGAAGGTTCAGGACCAGTGCGTGATGAATCGAAGACATAGGAACTAGATTATGCAAAGAAGATACTACAAATCGAAGATAAAATCTTACAACCGCTTGCGCTAGAGTGCCCTACGGGCTGAGTATTGGGAGAATACAATTACCCTGACCCGAATGGCGAACTTAAGAGCAACTGTGTCTCATTTAACGTAGTCGCTCTGCTTTAGCCGGGCGATTTGGACCGGCCATATGGAAGCGTTTGCACGCTTGGGTGACCGGCTGAAGCAGGTCACCTAGGTTAAGGAATACGCCTATAAAGCAAACTTTCATACGACTACGTAATCTACTCCTTGCCTGTCCCTCTCAAGCGAAGCGGTTGTAGTACTAATAATCGTTTTCCACGATCGCTTTGACCCGTCGGCAGATCTCCACGCCAAAATCGGTCCATGCCCCTTGGCCCCAGTAACGATAGCAGGATGTTTGCGAGCTCATCAGATTGAAGAGCGCTTTGCGGAAACGGGTTTCATCCGTGGGGTGTCCCGGTTTGAGCACTTTTTCGTAGAAGGCATAACTGGCCTCTTCCATCGGGCCGAGCACGTTGTCGTAACCCTCGACCCAGGAAATACTGTTGGTCCAGCTCCCTCCCTCCATGTGAAATTCGTGGTCCTCTTTTTTGATTGCCTCGATGGTGGCTCCGAGCTTCTCGCTGCCGCACCCGGGCTCGATACGGTCCCATATTTTCTTCTGGTGAATCGGCTGGATGACATCGAAGTCCTCTACCTTGATCCCCATTCCGAAGAGTTTATCAAGATATTCGGATACGTTCATGGCCGGCGTATCGCTGTGCGAGCACTCCTGCATGACCTGATTAAACATCGGCGGAAACTCATTCATCATGACGCCACCATTCTCGCCGTCGGCAATCTGAGTGACCAGCGGCGGGACTTTTTTGCCCGCCAGTTCCCAGCGATCGAGACTCCTGGCTTCGTGGTAGGGCTGCATCTGAGCCACCAGCTTGGTATCGCTGCCCTGCGTCTTAATGATGGCGATCATGCTCACTTCCTTACCTTCGGAATTGCGCACCACCAAACGATGAGGCAGATGTTTCCGCTCGGGACCGTGACCATTGCCCGGTTGCTCAACAGTATGCTCCTGAACAAGGAGCCACTGGTATCCGCAGTCCACCAGCGTCTTAATATATTCGTAAGCAATATCCGGATGGTTTGGCAGGGCCATTTCCGATGGTGAGAAGCCACGCAAACGCTCAAGCGCCTCCAGACCAAAAATCGCGGCAAAGTGATGCTGGAAAGCCTTAACGTGCAGGCGGTAGTCCTGAACCGGAGTCGAGGGCGCAACCGCGTGTCCCCAGGGCATACCCAGCCACTCCACACAACGGCGGTAATCCGGATTGACCGTAATGTGCTTCAGCTTGTCCACGACATCGCCGCAGCCCATATCTCTCAACCCGTGAAGAAGCGTGCCGGAGTATTCCAGCATGCAGCGGGGCTCTTTCCCCTGCCCGACCAAGTCGGGGATGAAATCGCCCATCCGTTCGTAGCACCACTTAAAGACCGAAGCATTATGATTATCCCCTTCGTCGGGATGGTCCATCATGTCTTTCAAGTTACTGATCAGCGGAGTCTTCGTGATATCACCGCGCGCCGGAATCAGCGGCTGATGCTGGTGCAGCGCAATGGCAAAGGCCGCCTTGGTCTTCTCGAAACTCACGGACTTGTCTCCTGCGTAGGGCGACGTGCCGGCGGCCTTTTTGATAGTCGATTCGATCAACTCTTCCGAGCCGGCGATGTTGGGGATATCGTCAATGTATTCGGGGATCGATTCAATGGCTTGTGTCATAATTTCAGAACGGGTTTATGGTGAAAATCGTAATTAACTCGTCTAAGAAACAGCTTAAAGTTCTCCGACACAGCGCAAGAGCAATACGGCGGCCAATCGGAAAACTTTAAGTGAATTGACTCCCCAATTCGCCCCAGACAGGCACCTTTCGTAGTTTGGTTTAAACAAAATAATGTCAGGCAGAATAATTTCCCCCAAATAGGAGTCAGGACGTTTTTGTCCTGATAGACACATTCTTCGATCACGCAACGTGGACAGAAATGCCCACGCCCCCGCAAAAAAATTGTTTTACCGATCATTATTTTGCCTTGTTGACGCAGCAGGACTATCGGCTTCTCTGCCCACATGCGAAAAATTCTGGTAGCACTCTCCGGCGGCGTCGACAGCGCCGTAGCGGCTCTTCTTCTCAAGGAGCAGGGCTACGATATTTCGGGGGCCTACATCCGCACCTGGATGAACGAGGAAATGCCACTGGCCGATTGTCCAGCACAGCAGGACATCGAAGATTCGCGAGCCGTCGCGGAGCATCTCGGTATCGACTACGAAATCGTCAACCTGGTCAATGAATATCGCGAACACGTCGTCAACTATCTCGTCGAGGGCTACAAGGAAGGTATTACCCCGAACCCTGACATCATGTGCAACCGGGAAATGAAGTTCGGAATCTTTCAGAACTACGCGCTGAAAAACGGTTTCGATACCATCGCCACTGGCCACTACGTGCGCTCAACCAAAAATCCGGATCACAGTTACGACCTGCTCGAAGGATTGGATAAGAACAAGGACCAAACCTATTTTCTCGCCCTGCTCCATCAGTCTCAAATCGCCCGGGCGCTCTTCCCGGTCGGCGAGTTACAGAAACCCGAAGTGCGCGAACTGGCGAAAAGGCACAATCTCCCGAACGCCAGCAAGAAGGATAGCCAGGGCATTTGCTTTCTCGGGGATATGAATATCAACCGCTTTCTTGAGCACTACATCGAGGACAAACCGGGCAATATTGTGAACAGCGAGGGCAAGGTGCTGGGCCGGCACCGGGGACTCCACCGCTACACCACGGGACAGCGCCGTGGCATAGGCGTACCTTCCAACACAGACAACGAAGCCTACGTCGTGACCAAGCTGGACATGGAACGAAACGAACTGGTCGTCGCCTTCGACCGGCCGGATTCACCCGGACTCTATACTTCGGAAGTGGAGCTGTATGGCTTAAGCTTTACCAACCGTCCGGTGACAGAGGCCTGTGAACTCCTGGCCAAGCCCCGCTATCGGGATCCTTCACAGGAAATCCATTACACCCCGACCGGATCAAATACAGCCAAAGTGACCTTCGCCGAACCTCAGCGCGCCCTGTCATCCGGCCAGGTGCTGGCTCTCTACGACGGTGAAAAACTACTCGGCGGCGGCTTTTACCGATAAGTTCGTCGCGAAACCCGAAAGAGCGCAAACACTCCCAGAAGTAACGCGAAGGATGCGCTTTCCGGAACAGGATTGCCGTGAACATCAACGCCTCCGCTTAGACCACCCGAGCCGCCATTG
This sequence comes from Coraliomargarita sinensis, assembly GCF_003185655.1. NCBI lineage: Bacteria > Pseudomonadati > Verrucomicrobiota > Opitutia > Puniceicoccales > Coraliomargaritaceae > Coraliomargarita > Coraliomargarita sinensis. The sequence goes on from NZ_QHJQ01000003.1 coordinate 23,911, forward strand.
GGATCGCCCGGATTGTGAAAAGGCGTGTTGGGATCAACCTCGTTATCGTTGATGCCTCCAAAGTCCGAATTAATGTTATTTCCGTTCTGTGAGGTCACGATCAGCATCTGCATGGCAAAAGTTTCATCAAAGAGCTCGTATCGGTCGTCAATGATGCCGTTTTCCGCATCTGCGCGTACCACATCGACGAAATCCTGAAAATCTACCTTGAATGTCAGGAAGCGATCCAAATCGCCCTGTTTGTTACCACCACCGTCGAGATCGTAGGGGTCGAACGTTCCGTCACCCGTTAATCCGGCATCGATTGATTGGACGGTTTCAAAGTACGAATTCGCAGTTGTTGCGTTGGAACCATCAAATTTTACTACGTCCTCTGTAAATAGCGTCTCTCCGAGGGTGATGCTTCCGGGAGAGTTCGACCCCTCGCCCGCTCGAAGAATCGAGATTTGTTGGGTCGGACTGCCTCCATGTTCGATCAGGTAGTCGAGACTGCCGTCACCCGTAATATCAATACCAACATAAAAGAACCCGTTTGCTTCACCATCCGGACTTCCGTTTTCACCGGAGAGACGGGTGCGGAAAAACCAATCACCATCCGTATTTGATCCGGTTCCAAAATCATTGAAGCCCACGTAAAAGGCCTCCAAGCCATTTTCCGGGCGACCCACCAGTTCGATATCCACACGATTGGCTTGATTATCAGCAACTGGATCGGATGGCCCTCCCAAACCAAGTGCCGTGAAGTAGGCGGTCGAAGCATCAAGACTGATCACTGCCTCTGCGTTAAAAACTAAAACACAGAAGCAGACCGACTTGAGAATTAAGAGTCTTAAGCGAAACGATTGGGGCAACATTCAACAAAAATTGAATGTGCTTACTTCCTCGGTTAGAAACTTGGCAAGTAAAATACGCTATTTAACGTAGTATACAGTTAAATAATACCTACTATACCCAACTATAGCCCGTATTTACCCATATCCAGGTTCATTGCGGTCATGGACACACCGGCGAGTTCGACCCACTCATCAATTTCGTAGCCTCCCGAACCGAGATTGTACTCCTCGAGCGCTTCGTCGTAACTAAAATGAGCATTACCCACCAGATCGGCATCATAGCCCACAACGGCTCCATAGACCTGCCCGGCACCGGAACTACCACCACCGTTCAAGGTAACCACTGCGTTGGGTGCATAGACCGCGGCGTAGAGGGAACCATTGCCGGAAATTTTGATTTCGTCATCACCCAGACCTTTGTCCACGCCGAATATCATGAGCTTCTCCGGCTTCTCGGTCTCATTCACGATACCATTACCCGCGATGTTGATGTCGTCATCCGTGTAAATTTCCAGACTGCCTGTTGGCTCGATGACGATGGAGGCCGTACCCGTAACATCGATATCTCCGGATATTTTAACACGGGTTGGCCCAGTAATGTAGACGGTATCACTACCGGAAAGTGACCAGTTTGAGACATCATAATTCCCCCCAAGGATAGTTCCTGACGAAGGTATCGATGTGAAGGGCAGGAACATGCCCGGCGCCTCGACATCCGGAAACTCCGCATAGTAGTCAGTTGTGATACGACTATTATCCACCTTTCCGGGGTTGTCGTAATCCGTAATGGATCCTTTAGGCCCCACATCCGGCATATTCTTACCTGTGGCAACGTAGCCATAGACGTCGGCATTACCGATATCAACGGAATCCACGTCCACAGACGTTGTCGCAATCGTGATCTCAGAGTTGATATTGCTGCCTCCGTAGGGCCCGTTGCGTGAATCATAGCTGTCGAATGTCACGTTGTTGCCCTTCAAGACAATCCCCCGCTTGGTGTTGAAACCGTTACTGAAAGGAAGAAAGCCCGAGGTCAGGTTCGCGTAGAGCTGCTTCTTGACGTCGCCAGCCACATGTCCTTTGGCCAGGCCTTCCGTGTAAATTTCCGGAGTCTGGGATTGAGGATCCAGTATCACGATTTTAATCTCGCCAGTAATATTTCCCCCCAGATCGTAGTCCGTGTATGCACGGGCCCAATACCTTCTGCCGGACCCGTCTATACCTTTCGTCCAGCCTGTACTGTTGCCCGACTGTATCGCATCAAGTGCCAGATCAATCCCCCCTTCAGCAAGGTTAAAACTGGCGTTGGAAAGAAAGGATCGCGTCGAAATCCTGTACTCACCTGAAGACAGATAGAGATAGCTGCCCATCAGGGTCATGACCAGAAACGAGAAAATAACCGAAGTCAGCATGGCAGACCCCCGACGACTGTCCATGGGTCGTCCGTAACGGCTTTGGATGATTCCTTTTTTCATAATATTGTCCTCCAAATTTTTATTCTGTGACCGGTCGATTACGCATCATAAAGCGAGCAGAGATGATGTAGTCCGTGGCTTCCGATCTGGAGATATTGCGTTGCATCTCCGCATCAATCTGTACGCTCTTGACTGATAACAGGATCGACTCCGTGCTGGCACTGAGTTTGTCGCCGAGCGGATCATAGTAGGAAAATGTAAACTGCTCCACCCCTTCGAGCAGCAGCTCATTGCTTACCTCGCTGCCTGAGCTGTCGACTTCAATTCGGAAAAACACTTTAGCATCTTTGTCGTAATCGTAGGTTACGCGGGAACCCCCATAAAAAGAAGTGTCCGGAAAAACGACTTCCAACGTACTCGAAGAAGCCTGAAGCACATCCTCAGCGGCGCGCATGTCCCGGGCAAAGTTTTCCAAGACGATACGGCTGTCTTTACTCATGTCGGTGTAAGCCCCGACACTTCTGGCCCCCACAGCAAAAGTGAGAAATGTCCCAACCATAGATGCGAGGACGATCCCCGAAATGGTCGTCGCAACGATGAGCTCTGTGATCGTGAAACCGGATGATGCCCTCGCTTGATGTCTGTTCATGCCACTTGTCATCATACTATATGGTTCGGTAGTAATAATCGTTCACCCCACCCTCGGTGAAAAAAGTGAGGTATTTCAATTCGACTGCTTTACCGCTGCGAGTGTTGTAAGAAACGACGACCTCAATCTTTTTCAATGTAGACGACACCGAGTTGATAACGCGTTTCACCGTATAAGCATCATAGGCCGAGGTGTCGAACTGCGGATTGATATCGACCTCCTCATTCATAGGCAGCTGTTTCAGTTCCTTCCAAGAGAGAGATCGTAAGCTCTCGACCTCGCTCTGCAAAATCTGCGAGACACGTGTATGGTGACGGGAATTGTCCACAATTTGGAAACCCATCCGCACACCGGCAACACCGCCTGCGATCACCATGGCGAATATACCTGCCGCCACGATGACCTCCGCCAGTGAGTATCCGCTCGTCTTAACACTGTTTGCTCTCATGATAGAAGAAGATTACCCAGGTGTAATTGGGGTATCAACCCTAAAATGCACCTAACGTATTAACCCACAAGTATTTACAGTATCTTTACAAAAGGTCGGTGCATTTTTAGGTATACCGGCCCGGGCGAGCTATTCTCAGAAATAAGAGCTTAAGTCTTTTCGGGTCGTTGCCGCAGTTTCCCCCGTCATTTCCAGCCAGCTGTCGATTGTGTAGCCGCCAGTATTACGGATTTCGTCCCTTAAGGCCTCATCGAAATGAAAAGAGCTGCCCCCGGTAATCGTCGCATAAAAACCGACGACGCCACCCATGACGGACCCATTGCTGCCACCGCCATCCAAAGAAACATTGGCGGAAGGCGCATAGACCGCTGATGCTAACTGGCCATTTCCGCTTATGCTGATCTCCTGCGAGGCGCTCACCGTGCCGTCGTCCGCAACCGTCTCAGGGGCCGTCCCGAAAACGTAGAAATCTGATGGAACGCCGTCAACATTGGCCACACCATTCCCTGCGATATTGACATCGTCTGCCGTGTAAATCGTCAGCGAGCCACCTGAATTGATCGTGATCCCCCCGTTGCCACTCACATTGATATCCGCATTCTCTCCGTTCATCACCAGAACCACATGTCCGTCGATGACAAGATCGTCCCCGTTACCGGACAGGCTGATATCCGAAACATCATAATAAGTCGGCGAAGATTCGGATGAAGATCCGGTGATGGTCGTTGCCGAATTGATTGTCGAATAGGTCGTATCATAACTTCCGGATGGATGCGGCTCACTGGGAAAGTCTGCATAAAAGTCACTCAAAACCCGGGAACTGTCATGCGAGTCGGAACCATAAGTCGTCACGACTCCATTTGGTCCCAGAGAAGCAAAGTTCCCGGGGCTCACGGTCACGTAGCCATAGACATCGGCATTACCTTGGTCGACCGCCGTCTCGCCAACCGTGTCAATCAGATCACTGGCCACAAAGATATCATCGTTTTTGTTTAATCCGAGATGGCCGTAGCCGCTGGGCTGGGGCCCGAGAATATCCATCAACTCCCCATACTCGCCGTACTTGGAGTTATAACTGTCCAAAGTCACATTATTGCCACTGAAGCGTATCCCGTTACGGGCCGAAAATCCTTTTTCAAACGGATAAAATCCGGTACTGACAGTCACTTTGACCTGCTTGGTCACATCCCCCGCGACATGGCCGTTCACGATACCTTCCGAATAAATGGTCGGTTGTGCGGACTTTGCATCCAGCATGACCACACGCACGTCCCCGGTAAATCCGCGGTCCACCAGAAAATCATCTTCGATCGTGGTCCAGGTCGAGGCATTGACTGAATTGTTCGTCAGCGCTTCGATTCCAATTTCCACCCCGGACTCCGCCAGGTTCAAACTGGACGAATAGAGTGTCGCACGAACCGCAGAAGAATATTCATATGTGGCCAGCTTTAAAAAGGTGACCGCAAGCGCCCCGATGACAAAAGAGAAAATAACCGAGGTGATCAGTGCGGAGCCCCGGCAACGGCTGGAGCGATGAAGATGTGATTCCAGTTGTGTATCTTTTTTCATGGTCGTCCGGGTTGGAGGCTTCGACTAATTATGGTTCCGCATCAGAAAACGTGCGGAAATGATGTAGTCTGTGGTTTTGGTGGTAATCACTCTTTTGAGAAGCTTGGCGTTAATCTGTACGCTCTTGGCCTCCGCCAGTATCGAGGCCGAGTCACTGACATCCACACTGAGGCGATTGTAATAGACAAATTTAAAGGTATCGACGTCTTCAAACAGGGTATCCTCGCTCAATAAAGCCCCGGAACTGTCGGTCTTTTTGCGGATTAAATTTTTGTCTGCGGGATCAAACTTATAATTAACGGTCGTCCCGCCCAGGTCTTCCGGCAAAAGCACCGTCAACTCGCTCGCCGAAGCCAGAGTCAGATCCTCGGCCGCGTGCAAGTCCCGGCCAAAGCGCTCCAAAGCCCCGCGGCTTTCGCCACTCATAATGGTGTAGTTGCCCAAACCCGTGATACTTTTTGTAAAGAAGACAAAAGTGGGAATCATGGATGCCAGCACGATGGCCAGAATCGACACCGCTACCATCGTCTCAGCCAAAGTGAAGGCGGCGCGAGTCGATCCCACTGATGAAGCTTCTTTACTGGATGTAGTCATAAAGACCGCCTTTCGTATACTGCGTCACGTAGGATTTCGAGTGGCTGGCTCCACTCAGATCTTCCCATTCGATGACCAGTGTAATCTTTCGTGAATTCCCAGACCCGGAAATACTGCGCTTCATGTTAAAAGAGTCATACGCCGCGTCACTGAATTCCGAGTCCAGGGCAACAGACTGGTCACTACCATCCAAGGCCGTAAAGTCGTTCCAGGCCAGAGACCGCAAACGCTCGATCTCACTCTGCATGACCTGCGAAGCCCGGGTTTCGCTGCGAGCATTATTGATCTGATTCAGCCCCATCCGCACACAGGCCAAACCACTGGCTACCACTGCAGCAAAGATAACCATGGCAATTAGTAGCTCTACTAAAGTAAAGCCTGTAGACCGAGCTGATGCTTTTGAATGCCCCACCTGAAAAGTAGATACCTGCAGACCCCGGTAGACAACTAAAAAAGCAGCCCATAGAGGCGTTAAAATACTCATTAGCAGTAATTTAACTTATTGCAGAGAGCCCGTATTTCACAAGGTAAACGCCCTATGACAAACAGGGTGAATCAGTACTGACGGATTGGTTTCTTCAGCAGGAGAAGGCGTGTAAAATAATTGTTATTTTTTAACAATATGCATGTAAAAAATTGCCAAGGCACGGTTATTTATATCTTGAATGCGATAGGTTTATGAAACGTAAACAACAGTCTGGTTTCTCCCTCGTGGAAACTGTTATTGGCGTAGGGGTGATGGCACTTGTGATTACGGGAGGCTTGATCGCTATAGGACAGGCCACCCTAATGTCCGAGAAAAGCTCTGAGCAAGTGCTGGCAGACTTTGTACTACGCAGCGAAGTTGAAGCGTTGCGTGCGGCGGACTGGGCGACTGTTTCCAGTCATTTCAGTACGGTCAGTTCTTACAACGACAGTAACCCCGGCGACAGCTATGCCTCTCTTCTCACTTTCACCGAGCAGGCATTATTGGACATGGGCCTGGAAGCTGAGGTGACCTCGGCCCAACTGAACGCAAACAACGAGACAGGGAAACTGGGATTCCGGGTATTGCTCAACTGGGAAGACCGGTCGGGCAAAAGTCACGCGGAGGCGCGCGTTCTGGTCATTACGGAAGGAGGCTTCAGTGCGGACACATAAGAATACATGCCGAACATCCCGCATCCGGGGTATGAGTCTCGTTGAACTGATGGTTTCGACCAGTGTATTTGGTTTTGTCGTCGCGGGATCGATAGCCTCGACGATGATGTTTGCCAAAATCGCCGCCGATCACGAGAACCGGGCCGACTTTTCATCAGATATGCGCAACGGCATGGAAACGCTCAGTTTTGATGTGCGCAATGCTGACGCGATTACCAACCGTACTGACACAAGCTTTACACTTACTTTTCCAACCTCAGGGCCGGTCAATTACACTTATGACAACATTGGCGTGATTACCCGGACGCAAGACGGGCAAAGCCGTGACGTGTTTCGCAGTGTTGACGAGTTTGATGTGTTGACCAGTGCAGCCGACGAACCCACCGGTGACGTTCTGAACTACGACAAGGACGAACTATCCATTGAAACCCTTAGTTTCAGTGCCGGTCGCGGTAGCTCGAATATGACCAGGCTAAAAGCGACCAACTTCTCACTTAGCATGCGTAATGATTGATAGCATGAATAGAGAACATACAGGCCCCGGCATAACGGGACAGGGAGGATCAGCTCTGTTAACGTCGGTTGTATTCAGCACGATCATACTTCTCGGGATTGCCGGAATCATGCCTATGCTTCTTAATGATTGGAAGCAAACTGCGCGCACCAGCCTACAGGAAGCGGCCTTTGCACTGGCAGAGAGCGCGGTGGATGAAGCGATCTGGGCCGTGCTTGAGTATGGGGACGAAGATAGTGACTGGACATCCGCCGGCTGGAGCGAAGGCGACAATGGTAATTTCTGGTATCGCGAATGGACACTGTCAGCACTGAGCCAGGAGGCTGGTGTGGTTCTCGACCTGGATGAAGGGCGTATCGGCAAGTATCGCGCGATCGTTCAGAAAGCGAATTCGTCCAGAATTACCATCGTCACCCAGGGCATTGTCTCAGGCGGAAAGGACGTTCAAGCCGGAACGGAGGTCGCCCGTTACATTGAAACTGAATTCCGCAAGCCCAACCCTGCCGCCTATGGCCTGATCGCACGGGACAACCTCAACTTCAACGGGCGGCCCTACTTTGACAGTTATGACTCGAGGGAGTTTCCCTACGTCTACTCTTTTCTGATTAACTCCGGCTCAGAGGTTACGGTTGGCTCGACCTCGACCGACAAAATTGCACTCGGTCTTGGAAACGCTACCATCCGTGGCGACTTGGCAACAGGTGCTATCGACGACGGTTCCGATCCAAGCGGCGGTGCCACAGTCACGGGTGACACCATTTGGGAATTTGAAATGGATTTCCCTGAAGTGGAAATTCCCGATACCACCGGCTGGAACGACACAGCCCCCTAACCTCCAATTCTTACATGAACCCAGGGTAAATCATGAAATTACCACAGAAAATCCTCATCGCCGCCATTTGTCTGTCCATGCCAATGACGCTTTCGACTTTTTCCAACCTCGAGGCAAAGAAGAAAGATAAAGGCAACGGAAATGGAAACTCCGGCGGCGGGAACTCTGGCGGTGGCAACTCCGGCGGTGGCCAAATCGGTGATGCTTCAGGGAATACTGTTACAAATTATCATCTGGATGAGTGGAACGTACGGGGCGACTATGAAATTGTCGGACCTACCGTCATGGTAATCGACGGCGATTTGGATATCGGCAATAATACCATTACCATTACCTCGACGGGTAGTTTGGAGCTCTACGTCGGCGGGAATATCAACGCCACCGGCAGAGGTTCCATCAACAACACTGGCGTGCCCTCTCAACTGGTGGTACTCGGCACTCACCCCGAAAAACAGGCTACGGATAGTCCGGACTATTCCTGGACACTGAGCGGCAATGGTTCACTGACCGGCGTCGTCTATGCACCCAATGCCGAGTATCGTACAAATGGTGGTGGTAATGCGGGCCAAACCTCCGGTTCCGTTGTTGCGCTCGACATCCGATTCAACGGCTCGCCGGGGCCTTTTCATTTTGATGAAGCATTAAAGGATTTGGATCTCGGACTGGGCGATTACTCGCTCAGCACTTACGAGCTAAAAGCAAACGGTGATTCTGCTGCCTCGGAAAAAGGAGAAATTGTTTTCGGCTCCAGCGACTACAAGTCACTTTTCGAGCAGCTTTTTTAGCGGGCGTGACATCTAATAAGTTTGCGCTCCTCCGCATGCTTACGAAACCTTCGGCCGTATGAGTCCGAAGAAACTAATTTCATGGAATGTCAATGGTCTCAGGGCCGCCATCAAGAAAGGCTTTGATAACTTCCTGGACAATTGCGCTGCCGATGTCGTCTGCCTACAGGAAACAAAAATATCGGGTGACCTGATCAGCGGTTTTCAATTCAACGGCTATCCGCATGTTTTTTGGAACTGCGCGGAGAAAAAGGGCTACTCCGGGACCGCCATCCTGAGCCAAGTCGAACCTATCTCGGTCCATAACGGCCTGGGCATCGACAAGCATGACAGCGAGGGCCGTGTGATTACAGCCGAGTTCACCGATTACTATCTCGTGACGGTGTATACCCCGAATGCTCAAAACCACGACGAGAATAAGCGTCCACGCCGACTGGACTACAGGACACGGGAATGGGACGTCGACTTTTTGAATTACGTGAAAGACTTGGAAAAAACCAAGCCGGTCGTCTTTTGTGGCGATTTGAATGTGGCCCATACGGAAATCGATCTGGCCAACCCGAAAAACAATCGCAGGAACGCCGGCTTCACTGACGAGGAGCGGGCCGGATTCGATAATATTCTGGGCGCCGGATTCATCGACAGCTTCCGCCACCTCAACCCCGACAAAACGGAAGCCTACTCATGGTGGTCCTACCGTGCGGGCGCGCGGAAACGGAACGTGGGCTGGCGGATCGACTACTTCTGCGTCTCCGATGCGCTCAAGACCAAGGTCGAATCGGCAGACATTCATGCCGATGTCCATGGATCGGATCATTGCCCGGTCAGCTTGTGTTTGTCACTTTAATGGTATGTTCAGCCAAAACCCAGACGATTGCGTCCGAAAACTGGGCGAAAACGAACTGATTGAAAGGATCCGCGCCTGGCTTGGACCGGTCGCTCCCCCCGCCCCTTACGGCATGGGCGATGACTGTGCGGTCCTTCCGGCCGTGACGACCTCCCGGCAGCAGATTATAACCACGGACAGTCTGACATTTGGCCAACATTTTGATGCAAGCGCCCATGCACACGATGCTGGGGCTAAACTGATGAACCGCAACATCAGTGATATTGCCGCCATGGGGGGCACACCCGGGCCCGCCCTTTTGAACCTGCTCTTCGGGCCAGACCTGTCACTCCTCTGGCTGGAGCAATTCATCGCCGGCATACGCCAGTGCTGCGAAAAATTCGGAGTGACGGTAGTGGGTGGCGACATCAGCCAACTCCCACCCGGTCAGTTTACCGCTTCGGTCACCCTTACCGGACTCACGGACAGCCCTCCCGCGCTGCGGTCCACGGCCGAGATCGGGGATACCATCTACGTAACCGGCACGCTGGGTGGCAGTATTCTACACAAACACCTACATTTTGAACCCAGAATAAAGGAGGGACAATGGCTGGCAGCTCACGAGGCCTGCACTGCTATGATGGATTTGACGGATGGCCTGGGTAAGGACCTGGCCGCACTCCTTCCTGAAGGAAGTTCTGCCGCTATCAACCTGCAGAACCTTCCCCTGTCGCACGATGCCCGTGAATGTGCACGGAAAGATAGTCATTCCCCGCAAATGCATGCCTTCTGCGATGGTGAAGACTACGAACTGCTGTTTACGGTGGCACGTGGTACTCAATCGGAAATCTTCGAAAAGCAATGGCAGACCAGATTTCCGGAGCTGAAAGTCAGCTGCATCGGCCGGATCGTGAATGCACATCCGGCGGGGCGCTACATCGACATAGAAAGCTCTGAAGCACTGCCCTGGCAGTCGGGATTTGAGCATTTTAAACAAACATGAGTATTACCGAGCAATTATCTCAAGGCGTTGAAACCGAGACCGCCGACGAAACCGAGGCAATGGCCGGTGAGCTAGCTCTGGTAATACCACAGGATACGGTTCTCGCTTTGCACGGGGACTTGGGCGCCGGAAAGACCACATTCATTCGCGGACTGGCACGCGCGTGGGAGATTAACGAACCGGTAACGAGTCCGACATTTAATCTCTACACAATCTATGAAGGAAGCCGCCAACTCATCCACCTAGATGCCTACAGGCTGGGTTCGGCCGATGACTTGGACGCACTCATGATCCATGACTTCATGCACAGCCCATGGTGCTTTGCCATCGAGTGGCCCGAACGCATCAGCGGCGCTGTTCCAGACGATGCCTGGCACCTGTTTCTCGGGATCACGGACGCAGGCAAACATCAAATCCGCCTTGAGAAATAATTAGCTGACAAGCCGTCATAGCGCACGAAGCTTTATCCCTGATGCACGATCCGCGTAGCGTCCTTGCGAGAGCAAGGTCGATCAATCGATGCGAGCGATCATCGACGGCACTTCGCCTACGCTCAACGAGGCTTCCGTCTTCACCGGGTTACGCCGACAAGACGGCGTGACATGTATTGTGCCATCGCGACAAGCGAGCCTACCGAGGCAGACCTTTCTGAATTCGATATACTACCATTTCGAAGCTTATTAGATCTTTTAAAAAAAGGAAAATGTGGGAGGGCCCGGCTCCGTCCGGGCCGCGATAGTGCAATCAGTATCGCTTCTGCCGGCACAGTCCAGACGGCCTGCGCCGCCGTAGCTTTGTGCTGGCGTAAGCTGGACCCTGCCGTTGATCAGATCAAAATTTTGCCGAAACGATATAAAGTTCTTACCAGCGATCCGGGGATGCCCTATCCCCAGACCGTAAGGCTTTTTTCGCCCGGGCGAATACCGCCTTCGCCTGATCGGGTCCGACTTCCGGACCGAACCTCAGTTCCTGTAGTTCGATAAGTACGTCAGGCTTAAAATCCTCACCGTGTTTTTCCTCCAGGCGCTTAAGGTAGCGACTGGCCTGCCGGCGCACAGGATCGAGTGCTTTGGGCCTCCTTAACAATCGAAAAATCAGGCCCATAAATGCGTAGCGGGCCCGCCAAACCAAAACGAGAAACAGGACGAAGAAAGCCGCGACCAGTCCTCGCATCAAATTACCTACGCTGAAGGGTTGCGATATCCAAGCCTTGAACTCGGCGACGGCAGCCTTGGCCCGCGCACTGAACTCTTCGGCAAAAGCTTTAAACATGTCCTTCAGCGACATGGCCATCTCAACCTGGTCCTTCTGCTCGAAGTTAACAATCCTCCGATACCACTGAATACGCAGGCTATCGATCCATGCGCTCCAACCGGTTTCAAATTGCATATTCCCGGAGTTCACCGCCTCCGGATCGCTCGAACCGGTACCGGGCGTGGGGTCAACCCGCAGCCACTCCTTTGCAGCCTGGTCGTAGATCTCGACCCAGGCATGAGCATCGCGGTTACGTATGACAAAGTAGTCCTCGACCGAGTTCCAGGAACCACCAACGAAACCGATCACCAAACGCGCCGGATAACCGGCGTCCCGTGCCAAAAGTACGAAGGCACTGGCAAAAAGCTCACAATGCCCCCGACTGCCCTCCCGGAGCCAGTTAATGACCGGGTCAGTGGCATCATCTGCATTTGGGAAAAGTACCTGACCATCCGGACGCAGCGAGTATTCGAAATTACCTCTCAGAAATTCCGTTAATTCCTGGCTGTATTCCGAGGCCGAGAGGTCCCGCCCCTGAACCACTCCGCCATTGATCTCCGAAAGGCTGGCCCTTTCTTCCGGCCTCAAAGCCAGTTCGAAAGTAGTGAGCGGATAGTGCGCCGAATCCAGTCTAGTGCTCGGCCGGGCATCCTCCAAACCCTGCCATTCACGCCGCCCGGTTTGAAAGCGTGTATTGAACTGCATATCCTCGATTTGATAGGAAAAGACACTCTGTGATACGGAATCGAGGCAGTAAACGTGCGGTTCCCGCAAAAGCTCAATCTCCTGCGGGAGCTGAAAGCGCAGCACTGCATAGTCCCCGGGCACCGGCAAATAGCGACTGATCCCGCCTTCCATGTAAAATGTCCACTCCTCGCCCCGCCGCAGGCGGGGGGGCAAGCCTTCGCCTGGTAGTTCACGCCTAGTCATCGGTTCACGGAACTTATAGCTGTTCAGGCTACCCGACATTTGAAAACGCCCGTCCAAATAACGATCAAGCACCAGCATCCGCCAGTAGGGCTGCGTATCGAGTGCATCCACAGAGGGCAGATCGATCCGAATGGCCACAGCATTATCATTTTGCACGGCGCTGACATCACCCAGCGCAACCTCCTCACTGAACCCTGTCATGGCCTGCGTCTCGACCTGTAGGAACGGGATCGCCTGATCGAGATTGAAGCGCGGCGTGAGGATGAAAAGCAAGGTCGAAACCAGGACTACAAACCCGAACATAGCCGACCCCAGTGCGAGAACCCGCCAATCGAGCACCTGCCAGACCCGTTGTAGAAGCCGGGGCCAGCTGAAGTGAGTCCAGGATGTCTCGTATTTCTCAGTTTGCTCCCCCCGGTCCAGCAGACAAACAACAAAGAGCAGCGCCATCGCCATGGGAGTAAAAAGTAGAATTTGAAATGCAAACAACAGGGAAACTGTCATCACGCCCGACATTATAAGACAGAACAGGCACAGTAGGATAAGCTGAAGGTCCTCGCGCTGATAGCGGGGCGCAAAATTCCGATAAAGTAGAAGCAGGACCACCATACGAACCAGAGATGGAATAAACTCTGGGATGTTTAGGAGAAAATCCGCAATGATCACGACGAGCAGGAGCGGCGCCGTCAGCCGCCAGGTGAAGGGCGGGATGTGACTCACCCAGGCTGGGCGAATCAAAGAAAACGAGACCGCAAGCAGGCCCGCAGCGATGAGCCATGAGGATTGCACATCAAGAGATAGCAGCGACCAGAAAGAAAGCATGGTCAACAGGCCTCCCATCAGGTGTTTAACCTCGTGCAATTCCTCAGTCGTCAGCTTGGCCGACCTGTAAGTCATCGACATAAATCGCAATTCCGCCCTCCCCCTGCGGTCTGAATGTGATCCGATTCTTAGGCCCGTTTTCATAGCCGCCCGCACCGGGGGCCGACATGGGGCTCAGCACCGCCAAGCGGTCAAAAAAACCATGTAAATCCCGCATGCTGCGTACCAAGGTCCGCTCCTCCCCGGCCACACAAACCGAGTCGAGGCGGCCGGCATGAAAGAGATCGTCGGACAGCGAACAGACCACTGAGCAGAGCCGCTCGAATTGCTCGCCCGACCACAAATTGCCATCGGGATCAACTACCAGGTGAAAGCCGCCCTCACCTTCCTGGGCAACTTGCCGGACCATCAGTTTATTGACCCGCGCCGTCGCTTTCCAGTGAATCAGCCGCGGCGGATCTCCGGGCACATATTCCCGTATATTTAAGAGGTCACTGCCCAGGCCGGAGGCCCGACGTGAAACACCGGAAAGATACCTTCGTCCCTTGGCCTCGGGACTAAAATGATAATCCACCCTGGCAGGCCATACCAGCACGCTGTGTTCCTGGGTTTCGCCAAAGGATTTATCGAGAAAACCGAAGGGGAACTTTGAACCCACTCCGTGGAGATTAATCTGACAGGGGCCGCGCCGAAGCGGCTTGAAGGTCCATTCCAGACGGGTCGTAGCGCCAGCTGGCAAGGCGCTCGGCATGTACAGGCTGGTATCTTTGGTATTTTCCGAACTCCCAACGCGAAAGCAGATACTCATTGAGGGAAAAACGCTCTTCAGGTTTTCCAATTCGATTTCGGCCGCGCCGACTTCGCCCACCTGAAGATGCGCCGGTGCCTTCAGGTTCCATTTCAGTTTTTTGAAATTTATCAGAGAAAGTATACCGCTCAGGACAAGACTGCTCAACATGAGCGATAATGTCATGAAAAGAATATTACTTGCGGTGTTGTAAGCGGCCGAACCGATCCCCATCGCGACAAAGATCAGCATCCACCCGGTCAGCGTGAGCTTGGTCCTCTGAAATCTGAGCGGGATGATCTGACGAATAAACAGCGGGATGAAGCGCCGCTCCGTTTGACGCCCCTCCTCAAAAAAATCCGGATCCGTCCAATCGTTCCAACTACGGAATTCGGCTTGTTTGCTCGTCGTCAAAATCTCAAACGGGGTCCGGCGTCTTTTCCAGCAACTGAGTCAGCAACCCTTCAATTGAGCGCCGCTCCTCCAACGGGTCCGACATGGGCTTACGCAGCGCAAGGCGGTGCCCGAAAACCGGAAGCAACATTTCACTGACATCTTCCGGCAGCACAAAAGCACGCCCGTTGGCCAGGGCGCGCGCCTGAGCGGCGGCTTTTAATGAGAGCGTGCCCCGGGGGCTCACCCCCGAGCGGAAGCTTTCTTCGGCACGGGTGGCAGAGGCCAGACGGACAATATACTCATAAACCGTGTCTTCCACGTAAACATCTCGTACAAAACCCTGAAGCTCAACCACCTCCTGGCGCGAGACAACCGGTTCGGCCTCCTGCTGATCGTAGTGCAGATGGCCTCCCTTGAGAATCTGCATTTCATATTCAAACTCAGGATATCCCATTTCCATTCGCATCAGGAAACGGTCCATCTGGCTTTCAGGCAGGGGGAAAGTCCCCTCATAATCAACGGGATTCTGCGTGGCTATCACGAGAAAGGGAGGCGGCATGGTGTAGGTCTGGCCGTCCACCGAAATCTTCGCGCGGCCCATAACTTCCAACAAGCTGGACTGGGTCTTCGGCGTCGTCCGGTTGATCTCGTCCGCCAGTACGATGTTGGCAAAAATCGGCCCCTTTTTGAAGCTGAACTCCTTCGTGCGTTCATCGTAGATCGAGACCCCGATTATATCGGAAGGCAGCATATCGCTGGTAAACTGAATCCGCGAAAAGCTGCAGTCGATCGACTTCGCGAGACAGTATGCGAGCGTGGTTTTGCCCAGACCCGGCAGATCCTCCACCAGGACGTGCCCCCCCGCCAGCAGGCAAATAATCGTCTTATCCACCGCATCGGTTTTCCCCCGAATCGTGCGTTCGATGTTTTGACGCAGGCGGTCGACGGTCTCAAGCGCCCGGGGGGCGGGAATGACGTTGGTATTAGACATGGTTTAAAAAATGAATCGTAATGCTTAAAAGCGCAACCAGAAGCAGTGCTTTGCAAAGTTTTAACAAGGGCTTCACAGGTCCAATCGTGTTTGAACATTACTGCGGAAAACCCTCGACAGAATAGTTGAGCAAAAACTTAATACCCCAGTCCCCAAGGATGTAAAAACACTGCCATGAAGACCGCTTACATAATCGAAGACGAGGAAATCCTGCGGAATCTACTCTCTACTTTTTTTGCCACGACTTTTCCTGATATTGAACTGCTCGGCATGACCGGCGACGGAGGCGAAGGTATCGAGCAGTGCCTGGAACTGGCTCCGGACCTAGTCATCGTCGATATTCAACTCCCCGAAGTCAATGGCCTGGAGATTCTCCACCTGCTCAAACGCAAGTATCCCAAGATCAAAATTCTTATTTTCACCGGTAAAACCTCGCATCAAACTGTTAAGATCGCGGTCAATGGAAATGCCGACGGTTTTATCAACAAGATTTCCGGTCTGGAAGAACTGGAAAAGGCGATCCGCGCCGTCGAGAAGGACGAACAGTTTTTCAGCCCCGAGATTTACGACGAGGTGGTTCGTATTCGTAAAGAGGGGCCCAAACGTTCACGCCCGCCTTTTTGATTCGCCGGCGTCAACGGCACTATTCAGGAAATTATCTGTCTTTACAGCAGATCCATATTAAATTTCGCACATAATCATGCAGACAAGACTTCAACGAAATCGTAAACAACAAGCTGGTTTCAGTTTGATTGAAATCCTTATCGTCATCGCGCTCATCGCCATTCTGGTGACGGTGACCATTGGCAATCTGGATAATATTTTCGGTGGCCAGCAGGAAAAAGTGGCTGGCATCTTTGTTAGCCAGACAGCCAAAATCGGATTTCAAGCTTACAAACTGGATGTCGGAAATTATCCCAGCACGGAAGAGGGAATTTCCGCACTCGTCAAAGCGCCTGCCGGAAAAGACAGCCGCTGGAAAGGCCCCTACCTTGAAGAAGTGCCCCTGGACCCCTGGGGTAACGCCTACCAATACCGCTTCCCCGGTTCCAAAAACATAAACGGCGCCAGAGGTTATGACATCTGGTCACTTGGGCCGGATGGCGTGGAAAGCGCCGATGACATTGGCAACTGGAAATAGCCGCCCCGGCACGGCCCGCAGCGGTTTTACCCTGATCGAAATCCTGCTGGTCATAGCTCTGATTGCAGTCGCAGTCAGTGTTGTTTTGGTGAATTTTACCGCCTTCGCCGACCGTGGCGAGAGTACATCGCCCGAGGAGGTACTGACCGCAGCGATTCGCAAGGCACGCTTTATCGCGGCAGCCGAACGAATCACCACCAAGCTGAGCTACGACAGTGAGAATGGAAGCCTCCGTATCGACCCGGGTGCGGAACAGTTCCCGATCAATTCGGATTTCGGGCCGGACGGTCGCGGTGAAATTCGCTTTTTTCTGATTCCCTCCGCCCAGGGCTTGAGCCCGTTTCCGGACCCCGATCGTTCCACTCTGGAGACAGCTGCGGTGGCTTTCGCACCGGATCGTAGCTCAAGCCCGTTTCTCGCCGAGATCGACAGCGGGCGCGGCTCGCCCGCCCGGCTCCGATTCGATCCTTTCTCCAGTGTCATTCGCACGGAAGAATGAAAAAAAACACACCAGGACACAGTCGCATTGACTCCGCCTTCACGCTGGTCGAGGTGCTGATCGCACTGACGATTTTTGCCATGGCCGGCACTTATTTGATGTCGACATTTGCCAGCTCACTGACCGCGAGAGAACGCAGTGTCAGTGACGACCTGCTTCACGAGGATATACGAGCGGTACGCATGCAGCTTCTACTTGAGCCTAATCTGGAGGATGCGGAGGATGGCGGCGAATACCCCACCCTTAATCATGGTGAAGCCTCCTGGCGGGCAAAAATCGAACCGACCGAAATTATCGACTTATTTACGGTCGAACTCTCCATCGAATTTTCCGAACCGCCCGAAGACGGGCCGAGGGGGCACACGGAAAAGCTGTATCTTTTACGCCCCACATGGTCGGAAGGGGATGAGAGATCCGACCTTCTTGAAGACAAGCGCCAGGAGCTTGAGCGCAGTCGTGACTTCGACCGGTTTTAATGATGTGTAGGTTCAAAAAGGTCCTTCCCACCTCCAGAACATTCGACGTTCAATGTCCGATGTTCGATGTTCGACGTTCCAACCGCTCCGGCTTTACCCTGCTGGAAGTTCTGCTGGCTATCACCATTACCGGTTTTGTTCTGGCTTCAGCCAGTGCGATGCTGGTCTCCGTCAGCAACATCTGGTCGAACCGACAGGAGAGTAACTTTTTCGAGAACCATGTCGATGGGGTCGCGGAATTCGTTCAATCCTGTTTCACCCGTGCCGGCACTGAAATTGCACTTTCCGCCCCCGATACCCCCTCCGAGTCCGGGGAAAACCGGGAGGGCGAACCGGATCGTGCGGGAGAAGCGCCTGAGGTATCGGTCAGTATCGACTCAGAAAATGAAAAAAGGACGAATCCTTCCAGCGGGGAGAAATCCGGCAGCAGCCTGCTCCGGCAATCGGAGAACCCCATCGATTGGGCCAAACCGCCCGGGTTTGCCAGCTATCGTGACCCGCTGATCAATTTCAGGCTCAGGGATAATCCCCCGCTCTTCGTTAACACGGATAATGCACCCGTCATGGGCATCGATGCTTTCCTGTACTTTGACCGGGATGAGGGGCTCAGTCTACTCTGGTACTCAGTCCTCCAGGAAGAGGTCGAGGATGAGAACGATCTCCGGCGCACGGCCGTCAGTCCCTATGTCACATCGATTCGTTACGTTTACTGGGACGAGCGCTTTGAACGCTGGGAGGAAGAAGACGAGCCGCAGGAAGGTGAAGAGGATGAATTCCTGCTTCCGCGATTCATCAAGCTGATCTTCGAGCATGAGGGCGTGACTAAAGAACGCACCGTCTCGGTCCCCGTCCCCTCACGAACCGCTTTGATCTTCTAATGTTTGCGCTCAACACAGACCGACGGCGACACGAACCGGCCTTAAAGCAGACAGGCCGGTGCCGTTCTTGTCGCGAGAGCCGTAAAGGCTCGGTCCTGATTGCCGTCCTGGCGATTATTCTTCTGCTTTCGTTTCTCATTACCCGCTTCATGGAAGAAGCCCTGGAAGACCTGGAATACCGATCCATCTTCAACGAGCCCGTAGACGTCAGAAGTTATGCCTATAGCGTCCTTGAGGTGAGTCTCGCAACGATCCACGAAGTGGCACTGATCGACGAAGGCAAACTTTACGCTCCGGAACAGGGATGGGGACAACCGCTTGAGTATGCCAATGTCGAGGTACCCAATGGATGGGAGGTCTCCGTCGAGATTACCGACATGGGCGGCAAGCTCGCCATAAACACGATGGATGAAGAGTTGCTCAATAGAATGCTCGAAGAAAGCTTCGAATTCGACTTTGGCACGGCACGGGAACTGAGCAGTATGCTTCTGGACTGGATCGACGAGGACAACTCCAAGCGACTAAACGGAGCGGAGTCGGAAGATTATCTTCGCCGCAATCCGCCCTACCGCGCAGCCAACGGCCCGCTTCAGACCCTTGAGGAGTTGCGTATGATCGAAGTCTGGGAAGACGAATTTTTCCATGAAACGGGTGAGCCGAATGAGCTTTTCACCAAACTTTCCGACATGGTCTCCGTTTATCATTCCGGTAAAGTGAATTTGAATAAAGCACCTGCCGAAGTGCTTGAGCTACTGGCTTTGCAGGACGGCTACGACGAGGAATATCTTTTTGACGGTCTTGAACAGCCTTATCTCACACAGACGCCCGGCACGGCAAACACAGCAACCAGCGGGGTCGAAATCTCGCTGCTCCGGGTCACGGTCAGCTTGTATCGAGGCAACGTGCCCTACACGATCAGCGCACTGGTCGAGCCTAATTTCAGTACTGGTTCGGGAGGCCCGGGCGGGAATAATCCGGGCCGTCGAAGCGATGACGACGCCCCGCGCACCGGAACGCCAGAGGAACAGGATGCCATCCGCTACCCTTTCAAAATATTACAGTTGAGTGAATACGATGCAGGGGATTTAACTTCGGCACCGTCTGGTCGTTACTCTGCACTAGACATGGAAGATGAAATACCTTCATTCTGAAAATTTAAACGCCCTTGAACGAAGAAAGTACAACCGAACCAGAGCCGGAAGTTAGCGCGCCAACGCCCGTTCTAGCCCTGCCGGGGTATCTCTTTTTCGTCGATCGAATCGACCTGCCCACGGCACTGGAACCCTCCGAGATCGACGATTTTGCCGAACTCAGCCTTGAGGGCCTCGCCCCCTTCCCCATTGAACAGCTGTACTGGGGCTTTCTCTACAGTGAATCCGCCGGAAGTATCCTGCTCTATGCCGCGTATAAAGAGCGCATCAAAGCTCTCGGTTACGACAAGCTGGAAGAATATCTCTGGGTTCTCCCCGATTTTGCCACACTCTGGGGCGCTCACTTTACCGATCGTACTGTGGTGCTTCTGGAGAGCGGGGATGAAGGCAGTGAGATCATTTTCCCAGGGGGAGATACATTGCCTGAGGGGGTTCTCTCGCACGGCCCGGATGCAAAAGCGCCCGAACTGACGCCAGACTATCACCTCCAACTCGAGTCCATCAAAGTCAGCGAAAAAGGCTTACCTGCCTTTCATTTTCAAGCGGTTGACTCCGGCGAAGGGGAACTCCCCGGACATCTGGCAAAACTGGCTCCCGCCGAAGATGAGCTCTGGCGGGCTGATGTTCGGGATGCGGATTTCAAGAAGAGCGAGCGCAGTACTCGAAAATTAACTGCCTGGATCACCCGTGCGACCGGCTATGCCGTCCTGTTCGCGGTCTTCATGCTACTGCTCGAGGGCATTCTCTTTGCCGGTGGCCTTTGGCTGGAAACACGAAGCACCGAAATTGCCGAACAAGCCCCTAAAGTCAGGCGTATCGAAGACAAACAGAGTTTGATGAATAAACTCGATCAAGTTGCTCAAAACGAACTGCGCCCGATCGCGATACTCGATGCACTGAACAAGGTACGCCCGGAAGGCATTTACTTCACGAACACCGTCACCGAGGACCAAAACCGCATTACGGTCGACGGTATCGCCAATACGATTAACGAGTTGAACGCCTACACCGAATCGCTGGAAACATCTGGTAATTTTATATTACGGGAAGATCCCCAGATCCTAACACGCGGCGGCAAGACAACCTTTACTGCAACGCTCGATTACATCCATACGGAAGCTTCGGAACCCCAGGAGAAGGATGAAGCGGAAACGAACCAGGAGGCAGAGGGATGAGCGCAGCGAAGAAACGCCTGAAGACGCTATACAAGCGCACCAGCCTGAGGGAAAAGCTTCTCACCCTCGCCTTTATACTGGTGGTGCTATTCCTTTGGGGCAATAATTGGCTCAGCCGACTGTCTGAGTGGAATGACAATCGAAAATTCACCGCCAGCGAATTGGAATTCCAGCAAAAAACTCTGGAACGCGGCCCGGAGTTCGACGAGGGCCTCAAACGCGCCCTTGCGCGTGTTGACCCTTCCAAAACCTATGCGGCCACCCAACTTTCTGGCCGTATCGACAGCCTCCTGCGTAATGCCGGCCTTTCTGGACAGGCCGATATCGACTCCGTCCGCACCCGGGAAGGTGAAATCTTCAACGACCACAACCTCCGCGTGCAACTCGACCGGATTTCCATCGACCAACTTATCAACTTCAATGCCCTCTTGAAAGAGGACACCCCCTACATCAACATTCAAAGCGTTCGAATCTCCGCAAATAGGAGAAGCCCTGAAGAACTCGACGTGCGATTCGAAATCAACTCTTTCGACCTCAAAGAACCGAGCCTTTAAATTTTCTGCCAAATTACATGAAATCCAGCTTTCACCTTCTTCTGATCAGCCTCTTATTTGCGGCCGTAAGCGGTCTACAAGCACAGGAGTCCGAAACTTCGCCGATTGAACCTGATCTCGAGCAACCTGATGAAATCATCGGCACTCTTATTCTCAGCGATGAATCGGCACTGCAGGTACTTGATCTGCTTGAACAACTTACCGACAAGATCATCCTCCGCCGGCAGGACATCTCTCCTGCGAAGATCAACTTCAACTCACGGGGAGAAATCACCAAGCGAGAGGCAGTCCTAGCCTTGGAAAGCCTGCTCACACTCAACGGCATCATGCTGACGGATATGGGGGGGCGCTTCATGAAGGCTGTACCCGCCACCGATGTAAACCGCCACGTGCCCGAGATGCTGGTCGGAAGTACCCTCGGCCTGAGTTCCAGTCAAAAAATCTACGCCAAGCTTTTTAAACTCGATTATCTTAATGCCGAGCAAGCCAGCGGCACCCTGATTCAACCTCTGCTTTCGCAAAACTCCAGCTTTGTGCCCTTTCCTAAATCCAACGCATTATTGGTTACGGATGCACTGATCAACCTTCAGCGTATCGAAGGGATCCTGGCCGAAGCCGACCAACCGGAAACGCTTCGTGAGACCGTCAAGTTCATCAAGCTCGACTACATCCAGGCTGCCGAGGCACAGAACCAAATCGAGAACCTTATCCAGGGGCCGCTCAAGAGCTATCTCGAAGGCAACACTTCCGTCAGTTCGGACGAGCGGACCAACCAGCTCATTTTAATCACCCACCCCGGGAACGTCTCGATCATTATGGACGTGATCGCCAACGTGGATGTCGATGCGGCTCCGCTAACCGGCAGCGAAGTCTTTCAGCTGCGCCAGGCCAAAGCCGAAGAAGTGGTACCGATCATTGAGGGCATCATCAGTGGACAACGTGAAGGCCGAGAAAAAGACGCCGAAGTCGCCCGAAATAATGAACTTCAGAACAACCAGAACAATACGGGCAACAATAACAACGCCGGCAATGCCCCAAAACAACCACAGACAACCCCGAATTCAGCTGCCTCCGCTGCCTCGGAAACCAATGCTTCGCTGCAATTCTCAAATTTTGTGGGGCTCTCCGCAGACGAACGCACCAATTCCATCGTCGCCTACGGCACCCAACAGGACCTCAAAACGCTGAAAGAACTGATCGAAAAGATCGATATTCCGCTGCCGCAGGTACTGATTGAGGCGGTGATCACCCAGGTCACGCTGAATGAAACGCAGGCCAGCGGGCTCAGTAGCCTTAGTCTGACTTACAACGGCAGCACCAGAACTTTTGAAGAAATCCTTATGGGCACGGCAGGCGGCATCTCGCTTACCAGTCCAGAAGGGGCAGGAATCCCACTGGATAACCCGAGCGATTTCATCCTCAGCGGGGCCATCACACCGACGAATTCCGACAGTGACAGCCGGGTATTATCGGCACCGCGTATCGTCGTCAGCCACAACGAAGAAGGCATTATCAATGTCAGCCGTTCCCAGCCTATTATCACCTCTTCACTCAGTTCGGGCATCAGCGACAGCCTTAACACCCGCAGCAGTATTGAGTTCCGGGACATCGGTATCCAGCTAACCGTAACACCCCTGATTGGAGCCGACGGAACCGTACAAATGGTCATTGAACAGACAGTGGAGAATGTTGTCGAAACGGTCACTATCGACAATAATCAACAACCTGTCATCGGCAAGCGTGAGGCCACTTCGACCATTAGCGTGAAAAATGGTGAAATCATCGTACTCGGCGGCCTGCAAGAGAACAGCGAGACCGAAGGAAACAGCTACTTCCCTCTGGTCGGTCGCCTGCCGGTAATTAAAGAAATCCTTGGAGGCAAAAACAACGATTACGACCGCTCCGAAATCATCATATTTATTCGCCCGACAATCCTGACCAACCCGTCCGAAGCTGGACGACTCGCGAATGAGTACATAGAGAGCGTAGAAGAGACAGAGGTTCTGAAAAAATACCTTGAGAACAATACCACCGACGACTCTTACCTTGAAGGGACCAAATTCGAAAAGGATAAACCAGCCTTCCGCCTGAGATGGCCGAACTTTTAAGATGCTTCTCAAACCTATAGTGAAGACAGCCATGCCGAAGAGAACTGGCGGCCAGGGAACCAGCGTCCCTTTCCTGGCTGTGTTATCTTTGGCTCTTTTGTTTTGCTCGCAGACCGCGATGTTTTCAAAAACCAGCCTGTCGGAGAAATCTCCCTTTCTCCCTCCGGGCTACGGCACCGAAAAGCCCGAAGAGGCCGAACCCGTGGTGCAACCCCAGGGGCCGATCAGCCGGGAACTTGAGTTTCGCGGCATTGTCCAGATCGATGGCGTTTACCAATTCAGCCTTTACAATAAGAAAGACCAAAAGGGCTACTGGCTTAAGGCAAACGAGCGGGAAGACGGTATTTCCGTGAGTAATTATGAAGCCGATTCGTCCACCATTGTTGTGCTCATGAATGGCCGTTCGGAGCGGCTCACCTTAATGACTGCCAACGAAAAGCCGATGCCGGTGGCACAGACGACGCCGCAGGCGCAAACGACGCGCAATCTTCCTCCCGAACTAAACGTTAAAAAATCAAGTAACAACAGCAGTAGCCGCAAGGTAGTGCCACGTCGTCGCGTCATCCTCCCGAAGAAGAAGTAATACCTGATTGGCGCTAATTTGAGCGCGTTTAACGTAGTCGCACCGCTTCAGCCGTGCGACCCGCATCGGGCAAGCGATACCATCTGCACTTGCAAGCAGCCAGCTAAAGCAGACTGTCTACGCTTTGTAGAAGGTTTGCCCTGATGATCTATCCTCGTCGCGATTTTGCGGCAGCAAGGTCGAAATTCCTCCCGCGCTGACCAATCGACGGCACTCGCGTGACTTTGCTACAAGCTTGTAAATCGGGCCATACCTCTCACAAATTGATATTATAAAGCGGCGAGCGCCTGATTGAAGGTTTCGCTCGGACGCATGGCCTTGGTCGCAAGCTCTGAATCCGGTCGATAGTAACCGCCGATATCCATAGCTACACCTTGCGCGGAGTTCAGCTCTTCCACAATCTTGGCTTCATTGGCGGTCAGCACCTCGGCCAGCGGTGCGAAGCGTGCTTTCAACTCGGCATCCTTGTCCTGAGCGGCGATCGCCTGAGCCCAGTAGAGCGCCAGATAGAAATGGCTCCCACGGTTGTCGAGTTCACCACACTTGCGCGAAGGCGATTTATTCTCTTCCAGGAACTTGCTGTTCGCGACATCAAGTGTCTCAGCGAGAACTTTTGCCTTCTGGTTGCCGAAAACTGTCGAGAGGTGCTCCAAAGAAACCCCGAGAGCCAAAAACTCGCCCAGGGAATCCCAGCGCAGGTGGTTTTCTTTCTCAAACTGCTGCACGTGCTTGGGCGCAGATCCGCCGGCACCGGTTTCGAACAGTCCCCCTCCGTTCATCAACGGAACGATTGAGAGCATCTTGGCACTGGTCCCGAGTTCCAGAATCGGAAAAAGGTCGGTCAGGTAGTCACGAAGCACGTTCCCGGTCACGGAAATCGTATCCTCCCCGCCCTTGGCACGCTGCAGGGTGACCTGAGTCGCTTCGACCGGAGGCAGAATACGGATATCGAGCCCCTCCGTGTCGTGGTCCTTGAGGTAAGTTTCCACCTTGGCGATAAGCTGGGCGTCGTGAGCCCGGTCCTTGTTGAGCCAAAAGATGGCCGGTGCACCTGTGGCACGGGCACGAGAGACCGCGAGTTTCACCCAATCACGGATCGGTGCGTCCTTCACCTGGCAGGCGCGCCAGATATCGCCCTCTTCAACCTCGTGCTCCAGGAGAACATTACCATTGGCATCGGTGACACGGATAGTGCCAGCGCTCGGTATCTCAAAGGTCTTGTCGTGTGAGCCGTATTCCTCGGCCTTTTGCGCCATAAGACCGACATTCGGCACCGTACCCATCGTTGCGGGATCAAATGCGCCGTTTTTCTTACAGAAATCGACAGTGGCGGCATAAACGCCGGAATAACAACGGTCCGGAATGATGAAGTTGGTGTCCTGCTGTTTGCCTTCCTTATTCCACATTTGGCCGGAGCTGCGAATCGCCGCTGGCATGGAAGCGTCGATGATCACATCACTCGGCACGTGCAGGTTGGTAATCCCCCGGTCCGAGTCGACCATCGCGATATCGGGTGCATTTTCGTAAACTGCATCGATATCAGCTTCAATTTCCGCCTTCTTCTCCGCGGGCAGCGTCTCAATCTTGGCGTAAAGGTCACCGAGCCCGTTCTGTACATCAACATCCAGCTCTTTGATCAGGTCCGCATGCTTTTCAAAGACATCCTTGAAAAATACCGAGACGCAGTGCCCGAATATGATGGGGTCGGAGACTTTCATCATCGTGGCCTTCATATGGAGCGAGAAGAGCGTGCCAGCGTCCTTGGTGGCCCCTACCTGCTCGGCAAGGAACTTGCGAAGTGCCTTGGCACTCATGAAAGTGCCGTCGAGCACTTCATCCGCCTGCAAAGTCAGACCATCCTTGAGGACAGTCGTGCCCGCTTCGGAAACGAGCTCGATCTTCGCCGTGGTGGCTTCGGGGATCGTGACCGACTTTTCATTCCCGAAGAAATCATTGCCCGGCATACTGGAGACGACCGACTTGGAATCAGCAGACCACTCCCCCATGCGGTGTGGGTGCTTCTTGGCGTATTGCTTGACCGCAGAAGCGGCGCGGCGGTCGGAGTTCCCCTCACGCAGCACCGGATTGACCGCACTTCCCTTGACCTTGTCATAGCGCAATTTGATTTCTTTCTCCTCTTCATTCTTCGGGTCCCCGGGGTAGTCGGGCAGTTTGTAGCCCTGCACCTGAAGCTCCTTGATGCAGGCCCGCATCTGCGGAATGGAGGCGGAAATATTGGGAAGTTTGATGATATTGGCTTCCGGTGTCTTCGCCAGCTCACCCAGTTCGGCAAGGGCATCGGATATCTTCTGCTCTTCCGTCAGATAGTCCGGAAAGTTGGCAAGAATACGCCCAGCCAGGGAAATATCACGCGTTTCAACGGAAACTCCGGCAGCTGCCGTGTAGGCGCTGATTATCGGCAACAGGGAGTGTGTCGCCAGCGCCGGTGCCTCGTCAGTAATTGTGTAGAGAATCTTCTCTTTATCGCTCATTGGAATTATTTATGTGTGTGTATTATCCGAGCTTGGAACAAAAGCGTGTCAGACGCTCCAAGCCCTTTTCGATGACTTCATCCGAAGTGGCATAACTCAGCCGCATGTAGCCGGGCGCACCAAAGCCCTCCCCCGGGACCACAGCCACCTTCTCTTCTTCAAGAATCTTGCTGGCAAAATCGTGAGCCGAAAGTCCGAAGGCATCCATTTTCGGGAAGAGGTAGAAGGCACCCTGGGCACGCGCACACTCGATGCCGTCGATCGCATTCAGACCCTCGAGCAGGAAGAGGCGACGACGATCGAATACTTCGAGCATGCCCTTGACCGCTTCCATGGACTTATCCCACTGCTGCATCGCCGCCAGTGCTCCGTATTGGGCAAAGGTGGTCGCATTCGAGCTGGTCTGACTCTGAATACTGGCTACGGCCTTGGCAATCGGTGCCGGAGCCATCAGCGTGCCCAGACGCCAGCCGGTCATGGAGAATGTCTTGCTGAAGCCAGCCACGGTGATCACCGAATCGGCTGCTTCCTTGGAGAAAGACGCAGGACTCACATGCTCCACACCGTCATAAAGGAGATACTCATAAATCTCATCGGACATGATGTAGATTCCAGCTTCGATCGCAACCTGCGTGAGCGCCTCGAGTTCGTCACGGGTGTAAACCGTGCCGGTCGGATTGGACGGGCTGTTGAGCACAACCAAGCGGGTCTTGGGCGTAATCGCCTCGCGAAGCTGTTCAGGCGTGATTTTGAATTCGCTTTCCTTGCCTGCGAAGATCGTCTTGGGAGTGCCCCCGGCAAGCTTCACCATTTCAGGATAGCTTACCCAGAATGGTGCGGGAATGATGACCTCGTCACCGGGGCTGACCACTGCCATGATAGCGAGACTACAGGAATACTTGCCTCCGGGGCTGACAACCACCTGAGACGGCTCAACACCCTCGACTTTATTGTCTCTCACATATTTTTCAGCGATCGCCGCCCGTAGATCAGGTATGCCGGGCGCCGGCGCATACTTGGTCTTACCCTCAGCCAGCGCCTTGGCGCAGGCCTCCTTGATGAACTCAGGCGTATCAAAGTCCGGTTCCCCGGCTCCGAACCCACAGACGTCTTCGCCGGCGGCTTTGAGTTCTTTGGCTTTCGCATCGACGGCCAGAGTCGGTGAAGGTGTGATGTTTCTGGCCCAGGTGGATAATTTGGCTTCTTTTGACATAAGTAATAAAAAACGCTCTTGTAGCGTCCACCTTAGGAAGATGGAACCACAAGAGCGCAGGAATTAAGACTTCTGCCTAGGCAAAAGCAAGCCTAGCCTAATAATCTCGAAAGGCGGGCTATTTCTTCTTAGCCTTTTTAGCTACTTTCTTTTTGGCTGCCTTCTTTTTAGGAGCTTTTTTGGCCGCCTTTTTCTTAGCTACCTTTTTCTTGGCGGCTTTTTTCTTGGCTGGCTTCTTCGCTACCTTCTTTTTGACGGCTTTTTTCTTAGCAGCTTTCTTAGCGACCTTCTTTTTGGCCGCCTTCTTGGCTACCTTTTTCTTAGCAGCTTTTTTAGCGACCTTTTTCTTGGCCGTTTTCTTGGCTGCCTTCTTTTTGACCGCCTTCTTAGCTGCCTTTTTCTTGGCTGGCTTTTTAGCTACCTTCTTCTTGGCGGCTTTTTTCTTAGCAGCTTTTTTGGCGACTTTCTTCTTGGCCGGTTTATTGGCTACTTTCTTTACTGGCTTTTTAGCCACCTTCTTTTTAACAGCCTTTTTCTTGGCTGGTGCTTTGCGAACTACCTTTTTAGGAGCCGCCTTTTTCTTGGTTGCTTTTTTCTTAGGCATAGTGGTTTCAGGGTTAAAGTCCGGAAGTTCGGACGGTAGAGAATCCAATGCAGCCCGGAGTAACTCCCCCAGGCTGACTTTCTTTTGCTTACTCAAGCGTACAAGATGCTGACGTGACTTGTCTGACAATCGAACCGACACCTGTTGATGTCCCTGCGAGCCAAGGTTCAATTCAGACACTTTCAAAGTGCTAACCGCATACCGAATAACCTCACTTAATGATCGTGCACCGGTTCGGCGCTGAAGCTTCTTCAACTTCTCGAGGAGGTCTTGTTGAAGATCAAATGTTAAGGGGCTCGTTTTTCCACTACTCATAAGTAGTCGCTTCGCGATGGTCACAAAGCTGAATTGGGTAATGATTAAGTCAATACAAAATCATAACTTACAAAAGCTTCAAACGCGTGTGTTCTTTTTATGAAAACGCCGACCATAAAAACTCAGCTACGATGTCGCTGACATATTATCATCAACATATCGTAGATGTCGCATAACATAAGATATGTTTTCACTTACTTTCTATCGCAACAGACACTGGATGCAGGCGCTTCGACATCTTCTTCCGGAAAATCAAAAAGTTTTTCATCCAAACGAAGCCCGACACTGGCATCCACAACGTTGAAGGTTGTTCTGTCTTCGCTCGGGTAATCGATCAACGTGATCCGTTTTACGATGTATTGTTCTTGGACCTTCTTGATGCTTTCGACCGCAAACTTGGAGCGCACCGTTTCGTCTTCATCAATCACTTCAACTCGCCAAAGCGCATTATATGTATCGTCCAGCGAAACACGCACACCTTTGATACCCTGCCGTTCACTTTCGGACCCTTCCGGAGGAATCATTAGAAATTCCTGGGCAACCCGGCTGGCCCCGACCAGCGAAGGTCCCTGATAGATGAATTCCTCCCAATAGATGAAAGGCATTTGCAGATCGAAAACCGAATAGACCAGACCGGGTAAGAGCGGTTCAAAGAGTGCCTCCCCCTCAACGGGTGAAAACTCTTCTGAATCATCGTTCCGCATCCAGGCGCTGGGTTTCGGGCCGTTCTGGACAATTATTTCTACCGGCGCGGTGGCGGCTCCCTCTTCGGCATCTCCGGGTAGAATCTTAAAGCGCGTCACCGCACCCTGCTCATTCCAGGAGCCCCACATAATTCCGTCGTATCGAACCGTACGCGCCCGACGCGGTTTATGCTCGAGCTGAAATTCAAAAACATAATCGCCCTGCAGTCGCTGCTGACGAAAGGCTTCAAGGCGCCGCCCCCCTTCTTCCTGGTCGATTCGCTCCATTCCCGGTTTCACCACATTGCTCGACGGGCGCTGAGCATTCGACGGCAAGAGGGCAAAGAAAAGGCCAACCACTGCGAAAACGCAGTGCGTTGGCCTTAAGGAAGAAGATTTCGGATAAAGATTTTTGAGATACATTAATTCTTTTCGGGCGAAGCCTCGGCTGCTTCGGCATCAACGGCTTCGGTCACTTCAGCCGCTGCGGCTTCAACTTCTTCCGTAACTGACTCGATAACACCCGCCTCGGTTCCATCTTCAGCAGCATTATTCATTACTCCGGTGACAGTCTCTGCACCTTCGTCCGTTTCGGTCTCGCCAGCAGTGATCAGAGTTTCGGCATCGACTTCCTGAATTTTATCAGCCGCTTCGGCCTGATAGAGCAGATACAAGCCAAGCGCCACGACAAAGAAAGCGACGATACCGTAGATCGTACCTTTCATCAGGATGCTGTTGGTCTCGGAACCGAAAGCGGACTCGGCTGCGCCACCACCAAGGGCTGCGCCCATGCCACCGCTTTGGCTGGTGCGCTGCATAAGCACGACCAAAATGACAAATGCCGAGATCAGCAGAAGAACAAGAGTGAGAAGACTGATTAAGAGAGTGCCCATAATTAAGACGGGGAATTTGAAAAAGGGACGTAACATGCCGAGCGGGGCGGCGAGTTCAAGCGAGAAATTGGATTGCACGCATCTAGTCTGCCGTTGATCGTCACGGGATATGACCAAGTTCAACTATGATTTTGACCACTGCCCGGACCGGAACGGCCTCGGGAGCCTGAAATGGGACAAATACAAGGGCAGCGATATCCTCCCCCTCTGGGTGGCGGATATGGATTTTGTGGCGGCACCGGAGATCGTGTCGGCGCTTCAGGAGCGCCTGGACCACGGTGTTTTTGGCTACACCATCCCCCACGAAGGACCCATTGAGGCGGTCATCAACTATCTGGACCGCCAGCATAACTACAGTGCAAAAGCCTCCTGGCTGAATTTTCTTCCGGGGCTGGTGCCTGCGATCAACCTCTGCGTCCACGCATTCACCAAACCGGAGGAGTCGGTCATGACCGCGACTCCGGTCTATCCGCCTTTCCTCAGTGCGCCCGACTATGCCGGACGTGAATTGATAAAAGTCCCCCTCTGCCTCGACAAGCAGGATCGCTGGACGCTCGATATCGAGGCCATGGAAGCGGCCGTAAAACCGCATACCCGCCTTTTGGTTCTATGCAGCCCGCACAATCCAGTCGGGCGGGTCTTCAACAAAGAGGAACTCATTGAACTGGCCGACTTCTGTGAGCGGCACGACTTAATCCTGATCTCCGACGAAATTCACTGTGATCTCGTGTTCGACCAGAGCGTCAAACACACCGTGACAGCGACGCTCAATGAATCCATTGCCAAACGCACGGTTACTTTGATGGCTCCCAGCAAGACCTACAACCTGCCGGGTCTGGCCTGTGCTTTTTCCGTGATCGAGGACCCGCAGCTGCGCACCCAGTTCCGCAATACTACTCGGGGGATCATCACCGAAGTGAATTGCTTCGGCTACGCGGCCTGTCAGGCTGCATACAATCATGGTGAGCCCTGGAGGCAGGAATTGCTTCGCTATCTTCGTGGCAACTACGAACTGGTTTACGATTTCATTAAGCGAGAGCTGCCCCAGATTACCTTTCGACCGATGGAGTCGACCTACCTCGCCTGGTTTGACGTGAGTGGACTCAAACTGGATAAGCCGACGCAATTTTTCGAGCAGCATGGGGTTGGCCTTTCGGATGGTGTGCCTTTCGACGGCAAAGAACACTTGCGCCTGAACTTCGGCTGCCCGCGCGCAAGACTGGAGGAAGGACTGCAACGCATGAAATCAGCCGTTGATACGCTCTAGTTTGGCCATGGACGCAGTTCGTTTGGACAAGTGGCTCTGGGCCGTTCGTGTTTACAAAACACGAACGGATGCCGCCGATGCCTGCCGGGGCTCGGCCGTGCGCGTGAATGGAAACATCGCCAAGCCCTCGGCCAAACTTCGTGCCGGCGATACGGTCGTGGCCCGGACCAAAGCCCTCACCCGCACACTGCATGTGCTGGATCTCACGGAAAAGCGGATCGGTGCGGCGCTGGTATCTGAATACCTCGAGGACCGGACGCCCGAAAGTGAATATGAAGCAGCCCGGGAAAAACGAGATAATGCGCGCTTATTCTCTCACAAGGGACAAGGACGCCCGACTAAGAAGGACCGGCGGGACATCGAGAAATTAATCGGACCGGACTACTGAAAATGGCTTACGAGGAGATTGACTACGAGCCGTCCGAATTGCCGCTGACCGGAAAGGTTCGGGCGCTGGTTGATGCGGCGGAAAAACGCTTTGAAGCCTTCTATGCGCAAAAGCTCAACAAACGCTACCCACGCTACATCGCCAGTGAGCCGGCGCAGGTATATGCAGCGCTGCGGTGGGTCTCCGAGCGCGGGCTGACTCCCGGTGAAAAATTCATCGAATGGGGCAGCGGATTCGGCATCGCAACCGGCATGGCCGCCCTGCTCGACTACGAGGCGACCGGTATCGAACTCCGGGAAGGACTGGTTGACATCGCGCGGGAGCTTATGGCCGGCCAATCCATTGACGCTGAATTCATCTGCACGAGCTATATACCCGAAGGTTATCTCGAGTATGACATCGCCGGGGGCAGCGACATCGTCCCCGACGACAGTTTCGGCCACCAACTCGAAGCCGGACCGGTCTATCAGGACGTGTACCATGAAATCGACATCGCGGAAGTTGATCTCTTCTACGTTTACCCCTGGCCGGGTGAGCAGGAAATGATGCTCAAACTCTTTGATGCCGTTGCCGGAGTGGACGCCATTCTCATCGCTTACTTCGGGGACCGAGAGATCTGCATCTACCGTAAGCTATAATTGCCGGACGGACCGCTTGGAATGACGACACCCGACGAATTCCAGTGGTCCACTTACAGCCTACGCTTGCTTATGCTCCCGCATGAATGCCTTGATTGCCTCCGGTGTGGGCTCAACAAAATGTTTCACCACTTCTTTCGCCTTGAGTGCTTCCAATGAGGGGTGCGTGGAATCCACGGAGAGCGCCTCGGCGATCGTATCGGGAAATTTTGCCGGATGCGCGGTGGCCAGAATCAAATTCGGCCCCTCCGGAAGATCGGTAAACCCACAGGCAGTGTGCGGATCCACGACGTAGCTGTATTTCCGGTAAACTTCGCTGATGATAGAAGCGATCCCCGCATCATCGGTGCGGGAGCTGCTGAAAGTTCCCGGATCAAAGTTTTCAAAGGTATACTGCCCGGACGACTTGAACGTCTGCATGATTGCACGCACTTTATCCGGATCGCAGCCTTCGGCATAATAAATGAAGCGCTCAAAATTTGAAGCGACCTGTATATCCATGGATGGCGCCACGCTGGGGGCGACATCGCCCAAAGCATACGTTCCGGTTTGGAAGAGACGATGCAGGATATCATTCTGATTCGTTGCGACACGGAAGCCTTTAATCGGGACGCCCATACGTTGGAGAAGCCAACCGGCCAGAACATTACCAAAATTACCCGTGGGCACGACGAAGGTCGTCTGCTCACGAAGTGCAGCGGGCAATCTGTAAAATGAATACAGGTAGTAGACGCACTGTGCTAAAATACGGGCCAGATTAATTGAGTTCACCGCGGACAAACCGATTTCATCGGCAAATTCGCGGTCTTCGAAGACGGTCTTCATGGCCGCCTGGGCATCGTCGAAGCTACCCTTGATTGCGAGCGGGAAGACATTATCCGCCCCAGTGCAGGTCATCTGACGCTCCTGCAGTGGAGAGATGCGGCCATCCGGATAAAGAATAAAAGTCCTGACGCCTTTCTTCCCCAGCAATCCATGGATCGCCGCCGCTCCAGTATCGCCGGATGTGGCGCCCAAAACGGAAATCGGCTTCCCGGTCCGGGCGATCTGCGCCTCGTAAAAGTTCCCCAGTAGTTGGAGCGCAAAGTCCTTAAAGGCCAAGGTCGGACCGTGAAACAACTCCAGCACGTATAAAGAATCGGAGAGCTTCCTTACCGGAGCGATCTCGGCATGATCGAAATTCTGGTAAGAACGTTCAATCATCGCACTAAGCTCGGCGCGATCCAGATCCGTGGCAAAAAGAGAAAAGAAGGCGTCACAGAGCTGAGGATAGCTCAGGTCTGCCCAGTCCGCCAGCTTCGGCTTTAAGTCGGGCAGTGTCTCCGGCAGATACAACCCCCCGTCCGGAGCCAGGCCATGGGCAACCGCCGTGGAAAAATCGACCGGCGGAACCTGCCCCCGCGTGCTGATGTATTGCATGGGCTAGCCCCCCAGGCCGAAGGCCTTGTGGACCACGCGGGTTGCTTCTTCCGCATCCTTAGGCTCAACACCCACGGAAATCTTAATCTCCGATGTGCTCACAAGCTGGATGTTAATCTTGGCGTCGGCGAGTGCATCGAAGAGCGTCGCCGCCACACCGGAGTGAGAGCGCATCCCCACACCGACCACCGATACCTTGGCGATCTCGTAGGCTTCAAAGACACGTCCACTGAATTCGTCATCCGGGAAGGATTCCTTAAGCGCTTTTTCCGCGCGGTAGATATCTTCGCGTGGGACGGTAAAGGTCATACGCGCCTTACCGTCGACGCCGGGCCCCTGCACGATGGTGTCGACGCTGATTCCGGCATCGGCCAACGCATTGAAGAGCATGGCGGCAGTGCCGGGGCGGTCGGGCAAATCGCTGACCACAATACGTGCCTGATTCTTGTCGAGTGCGACGCCGCTAACAACGACATCTTCCATGGAGGCAGCTTCTTCTTTCACTATTGTTCCCGGGTTATTATTAAAACTAGAACGAACTTCAAAAACGACGTTAAATTTTTGGGCGAATTCCACCGCACGGTTTTGCATGACCTTTGTCCCGGAGCTCGCGAGCTCGAGCATTTCTTCATAGGAAATCTCATCGAGTTTCTTGGCA
The DNA here is from genome assembly GCF_003185655.1 of Coraliomargarita sinensis. Classification (NCBI taxonomy): domain Bacteria; kingdom Pseudomonadati; phylum Verrucomicrobiota; class Opitutia; order Puniceicoccales; family Coraliomargaritaceae; genus Coraliomargarita; species Coraliomargarita sinensis. Next base: position 58,834 of record NZ_QHJQ01000003.1, read on the forward strand.
TTGGAGACGACACGCGGGTCAGCGGTGTAGACCCCGTCTACGTCCGTGCAAATCTGGCAGAGATCGGCGTTGAGCGCGGCGGCAATCGCAATGGCGCTCAAATCAGAACCACCACGTCCAAAAGTTGTAATCTGACCGTCCTCGGAGTGTCCCTGGAAACCAGCGAGGATCACTACCTTGCCGGCATCGAGCTGATCCCTGATATCGCCACCCGAAATACTGGTAATACGCGCCCGGGTATGGACGTTGTCGGTTAAGATTCCCGCCTGCGGCCCGGTGCGGGAAACGGCCGGAACGCCGAGCGCGTGTAAGGCCATTGCCGTCAGGGCAATCGTCTCCTGCTCCCCAACCGACACCAGCATATCCATCTCGCGGTCGTCCGGCTGCGGATTGAGTGCCTTGGCACGTGAAATCAAGTCGTTGGTCACTCCGGAACGGGCAGAGACGACCACGACCACCTGGTCACCCGCATCATGCGCTTCCTTAACTCGTAAGGCCACGCTTTTGATGCGGTCAACATCTGCGACGGAAGTGCCGCCATATTTTTGAACTATTAGGGACATAGGAAAAATGGAATCGCGCTAGCGAACACCAGAATATCAAAGTTTCAAGGAAAGAGTTGCGAAAGCTCCAACGATGAGAACCTGAAGCAAACTGATACATGGTGTTGACGTGAGCGTATTAGAGCGGTTTAACCAAGCATCATGGACGATTCGACGGGCTCGCAAAATAAACCGAAATACAAACGTATTGTTTTAAAGCTAAGCGGAGAGGTGCTTCGCAATACCGAAGATGGGGAGCCCATCGACGCTCGCACTTTGAAAGCAATCTGCGAGGAAGTTAAAAAAGTTTACGATATTGGTGTGCAGGTTGGTCTGGTTATCGGGGGCGGTAACATTTTCCGCGGCCTGAGCGGTTCGGAGATGAAAGGCGTGGACCGCACAACCGGCGACTATATGGGCATGCTTGCCACGGTGATCAACGGCCTGGCTCTGATGGACTGCCTGGAGAAACTGGGCGTCACCGTACGCCTGCAAAGTGCCATCCCCATGGATAAGCTGGCTGAGCCCTTCATCGTGCGCCGCGCCACTCGCCACCTCGAACGGGGCCGGGTGGTGATCTTTGCCGGCGGTACCGGCAACCCCTACTTCTCGACGGATACCACGGCGGCACTTCGTGCCAGCGAGATCGGTGCCGACATGTTGATGAAAGCCACCAAGGTCGACGGCATTTACAATAAAGATCCCGCCAAATACGACGATGCCGTCAGATACGACCATGTGCCCTACATCGACGCTCTCCGTGAACGCCTGCAGGTCATGGACTCGACTGCATTCTCGCTTTGCATGGAAAACAACCTGCCCATACTGGTTTTCAGTATGAAAGAACCCGGCGCAATCTACCGCGCGGTCATGGGCGCCCCCATCGGCACACTGGTCGATTAATCCCCCTTCGCCCTTTCCTTCCCACCTTCTCACCTTTTACCTTCCCACCTTATTATGGAACCTAAAGAAATCTTAAAATCCCTTAACGAAGACCTGAAAAAGGCTGTCGAACACACCCTGCGTGAATTCAGCAGCCTTCATACCGGAAAAGCGACCCCCGCCATGCTTGATGGCGTGAAAGTGCATGCCTATGGCAGCACGGTTTCGATGAAAGAAGTGGCCGCCGTCACGACACCGGACGCACGCACCATTATGGTCCAACCCTGGGACAAAAGCGTCATCCAGGACATCGAAAAAGCTATTCAGGAAGCCAACCTCGGCCTCAACCCGGTGGTGGATGGTGCTATTTTACGGGTTCCCGTCCCCGAACTGACCGGCGAACGACGCCAGGAGCTGGCGAAGACCGCCGGCTCCATGGCCGAAGAAGGCCGCGTACGTGTGCGCCAGGGGCGTCGCGATGCGCTCGATCTACTGAAGTCCGCCAAAAACGACGGCCTGCCCGAGGATGACTTCAAGCGCGCCGAGAAGGACGTGCAAAAAGCACACGACGATGCCATTGCAGAGATCAATGAGCACCTCTCCAGTAAGGAAGAGGAACTAAAGAAAGTATAATCTGCGGCAGTTTTACAGTTTCCAGTTAACCGGTTTCCCCGTTTAACTGAAATCTGAAAACTAAAACTGGAGAAATACACTAAGTGTCTGCTCTTTCACAGGCGAAGCGCATCGTTATCAAGCTCGGGACCGGGGTATTGACCTCCGGTATTGGAGAGCTGGATACCGCGCGGATCGAGACCCTGTGCCAACAGGTCAACATGCTACGTGAGCAGGGTATCGAAGTCATTCTGGTCAGCTCCGGCGCCGTCGGCCTTGGCATGGGCAAGCTCGGTCTGAATAAAAGGCCCAGGGACATGGCCAATCTTCAAGCCTGTGCTTCGGTGGGACAGAGTATTCTGATCAATACCTGGCAAAAAGGTTTTGATCCTCACGGGATAACTGTCGCCCAGATATTGCTCACCCGTGAGGACCTGCGTGCGAAGCATCGGCACAACGCCGTCTTCAACACAGTGGAACGACTGCTGGCCCACGGCACGGTGCCGATCGTCAATGAAAACGACACGGTAAGTGCTGTTGAGATAAAGTTCGGCGATAACGATACCCTCTCCGCTTTGGTGGCAAGCGTGGTGAATGCGGACTTACTCTTCATCCTTTCCAACATCCCCGGCCTGATTGATATGCAGGGAAGTGGCGAAGTCGTGGAGCGTATCGAGAAGATTACGCCCGAGATTGAAGCCATGGCGCAGGGCACGAACACCGAAACGTCTGTCGGGGGGATGATCAGTAAGCTTTCGGCTGCCAAGATTGCTCATCGTGCCGGCTGCGGAGTGATCATCGGCAGTGGCAAGGAAAATAAACTTTTCGAGCAACTACTGGAGGGGAAATCCGCTGGCACCTACTTCGTGCCCAGCACTCAACCGGTAAAGTCACACAAACGCTGGATCGCCATCCAGGACCATACTTTCGGTAACGTCCACATCGACGCGGGTGCGACGGAAGCAATCGTCAAACGGGGCAAAAGCCTGCTGGCTGCCGGAATCGTCAAAGTTGAGGGCGACTTTCACGCCGGCGATGTCGTGCGGATATGCGCGCCCGACGGATTGCCCATTGCCCAAGGCATCATCCATACGGATGCGGCTGAAGTCAGTGAATACTCCGACCCAGCACCGGTCATTCACCGGGACCATCTGGTGCTACTCTGAAACGACCACTTCCTGCAGTTCATCGAACAGAAAGTCGCACTCGTAAATCAGGAGTTTTGCGCACCCGGGAACGCCTTCCGAGCGAAGCGACAAGACCGGTCGCGAAGCGAACCGGACCATCTCCTGATCTGCGAGAATTCAGGCAAGAGCCGCTCACCAACTCACCCGCAGGCCATCATAAGCGAGGTGAATGTTCTCCGGTAGGTCATTATCCGTGGCTTCGTGGTCGACCATATAGGTCATGTGCGTGAGGAAAGATAACGGAGCTCCCATCTCGAGTGCAGTATCCTTGGCCTCATCAATCGTCATATGCGATGGATGCACCTTGGGCCGGAGACCGTCGAGTACCACAACATCCGAACCTTCGGCGATCAACCGGGCCTCCTCCCCGACTTCCTTGCAGTCCGTGTAATAGGTCAATTTCTTGCCCGTTTCCACCTCGGTAAACACCAACCCGAGCACCTGAACCGAGCCGTGCGGTAGATAGACCGATTCGACAGTACCCCCGGGAAGTTCGAGACATTCCGGCATCAACTCGGTTTTGAATGCAGGATATCCTTTGGCCACCGGCTTCTCCATCATGGCGTAGGGGTAGATCGCCTTGATCCGCTCGATCCCCTCCTCACTGCTGTAGACGGGAAGCGCCACCCCGCCCTTCAAATCGCAAAACCGGCGCAGGTCATCCATCCCCAGAACATGATCGGCGTGCCCGTGAGTCAGAATGAAGGTATCGATCTGCTCGATTCCGTTTCGAATACATTGCATTCGAAATTCCGGGGCAGCGTCGACCTGTATGTGGTGCCCGCCCATCTCGACATGAATGGATGTTCGGGTCCGCCAGTTCTTCGGGTTTTCCATATCACAACCGGAATCGGGCTGCGCGATCATGGGAACGCCCTGAGATGTGCCTGTACCTAGAAATATGACTTCCATTGCCGCTCAGATTGCGGGCACTCACATGACTGGCAATACCGTATCCAAGAGATACCGTTCACCAACAGCCCTACTCCATCAAATCCCCCCACACCATTCGATGGTCGCTGCCATTCAACGAACCGGGCAAATCGACAATCGTCCCCTTCCCGTTCCGGATGAGCGGGAACATTTTCGGCGATGCCACGAATCCATCCACGAGCGAATACTGCCCCCGTCTTTCGAAGTAGTAGGTCCAGACTTCACCGCGACTGTCCGCCGCCGGAACCAGACGACCGATCTCGAGATCGCCCCGGTGGTAAAAACGCCGCAGCGTGGAACTGGCGGGGTGATCGTTGAAGTCGCCAGCCACCAGGAAGCGGTCCACCCCGAGATCGAAGGTCCGCTCAATGATCCGGTTCCGGCAGGCCCCGGCTTCGCGGGTCCGGCGCATCTGCGATTCGGGGTCCTTCTTGTTGTTGGTGTACTTGCTCTTCAAGTGAACCACAAACAGCTTGAAGACCCCACCGTCCCCCAGTTCAAAACTCACTTCCAGCATACCGCGTTTCACCCGTTCGCGCCCTTCGAAGTATTTGAAATCAAGGTCCGTATGCTTCACGACCTCGACGGGTGGGTGCTTTGAAAGGACAGCGAGATGGCGGACGGGGTCCGGACCGTCCAAGTGCATGCTGTACCGGTAGTTTAAGCCCTCGCTGGCGAGGTCTGTCCTCAACTCTTCAAGAAAACCGGGCGCCCCCACTTCCTGAAGCGCCAGAACATCCGGGGCGCTTCGGAGAATCACCTCTCGGACCGCCGTTTTTTCACTTTCCGGCTTGGGATAGTCGGGGCGCCAGCGGTCGGCCACCCGTCGATCCATCACCAGATAATTATCCAGATTGTAAGTCGCTACCCTGAACCCGGCCGAGAGATCCGCGGCCCACAGGCAAGCCGCGAATCCTGCAACAACAAGGTATCGGACGACGGTGCGCACGGACTGGAGCTGCTAGCTACGACTCCCGGAGCGCCTCTTCCCGCTCCACCAGCGTCGGGTGCGAATAGTGAAAGTTACTGTAAAGCGGATGCGGGGTTAAGTTGCTGAGGTTTTCCTTGTGCAGTTTCCGCAACGCCTGAGAGAGAGGCTCACAGCTCCCCATCGCCTCGCGGGCAAACGCATCCGCCTCGTACTCATGCTTGCGGGACCATCGACTGCTCAGCGGCGAGAGCCAGAAGGTCACCAGGCCACTCAGCATCATGAAGAGTAACAGGACCGGGACGAGCTGATCGTGGGTCGACGGGTCGAAATAAAACGCGTCGGTAAACCAGGCGGCCCCTTCCAACCAGCCGAGCACCGCGAACATGGCCAGAGAGCTGAGCGCCGAAAGCACGATCATTTTGGGGATGTGCCCGAGCTTGTAATGACCGATCTCATGGGCCAGCACCGCCTCCAGTTGCTCGGGGTTCATTTGCTCGATCAATGTATCAAAGAGAACAATCCGGCGGAAACGACCGAAGCCGGCAAAAAAAGCGTTCGAATGTCCGGAACGTTTACTGCCATCCATGACCAGGATGGTTTGAGCCTTAAACCCGGTGCGGTCGGCCAGGGCAAAAAGTCGTGTCTTCAAATCACCCTCCTCCATCGGCTCCATTTTGTTGAACAGGGGCATAATGAACATGGGGTAAGCCACAACCATAACGAGTTGGAAGGCAAAGAAGACCAGAAAGCCCCAGAGCCACCACAGCGGACCGGCCGCACCCACAAGAAAAATCAGGAGCGCCAGAAGCGGGTAGCCGATCACGAACCCGACGAGCAGCCCCTTGATCTTATCGACGAACCAAAGCTGCTTGGTGCTCTTGTTAAAGCCGAAGCGCTCTTCCAATTTGAACGTGTGCCACCAGTCGAAAGGTAATCCCGGCAGACTCAGCACGATACCCGTCAAAAAAAGCACCAGTGCTTGCCCCCAGAGACCGTAGCCGAACCATTCACTGAATAAGCTGTAGATGCCGGCCAGCAGGCCGCTCAGGAGAACGACCGCCAGAATAATGGCATCGTAGATGTCATTAATGATGCCAAAACGGGTCTTGGCCTCCGTGTAATCGACCGACTTTTGATATTCGGGGAGATCGATAAAGTCCTTAAAGGGCTCGGGCACCTCGTCGGCATGTGCTTTCACATGCCGGAGGTTCAGGCAATCAAGCACGATCCCCGCAACCAGTTTCAGGATCAGCAGCAGGACGAATGCGATCAGAACTGTGTTCATCAAAAAACTCAGTTCAGACAATTATCCGTCTTTCGAGTCGCTGTCGCGCTCCTTGGCCACATTGACCTTCAAGGCGCGGCCGCCGACTTCCTGACCATTCAATTGGCGAATCGCCTCTTCGCCTTCGGCTTCGCTGGACATGGTGACGAAACCAAAGCCACGCGGGCGTCCTCCACCGGGGCGTGTCACGATAATCGCGTCTTCCACTGTGCCGGTCTCGGAGAAAATTTCGCGGAGATCGTCACCTGTGGCATCGAAAGATAAGTTACCTACATAAAGTCGTACTGACATAAGTTGAATGGATAATGGCTGATAAATAATGGCGAATGAAGGAAAATCAAGGAAGTGGCTGACCTCTCCCGCTGACAACCTTAATTTTCTTTTACGATTTGCTAATTGTCCGGACCAACACTTTGGTCCTCCCATTCGAACCAAATTCCAGTGAGTAAGAAGAAAAAAGTTAAAAATAGCACGATCCGTCGCGTTTCCGCCTATCTGTTCCGCTACAAGGGGCTCTTCTGGCTGACCATCGGTTTAGCCGCGAGCATGGCAGCAATGGAAATCGCGGTGCCTATCGCCATCCAGCGCATTTTTGACGGGCTGAAGGAAACCAATGCCCTTGAAGGTCTACTTTATGGCGTTGGGCTTATCACACTACTTTATCTGGGCAGTGAAATCTTCAACAGCCTGCGTATACGAGTTAACAATACCCTCGAACAGCGTGTCCTTTTGGAAATGCGCCGCGACTTGCACAGCAAACTGTTGCGTCTGCCGGTTTCCTTTTATGATCAACGCAAGAGCGGCGAAATCTCCTCGCGAGTGATCGAAGACGTCGCCGCTGTCGAGCGCGCGCTTCTGGACGGGACGGAACAGGGTACCGGAGCTATCCTTCGTATTGTCGGTATTACCACCGTTCTGTTCTATATGCAGCCCTTCCTCGCTTGGTTTGTCTTTTTGCCCGTGCCCATCCTTCTGATTGTGGGCATCTTTTATTCGAAGCGCTCGCGTAAAATCTGGAAGGGAGTGCGAGAAAGTGCAGGCGATCTCAATAGCCTACTGGTGGAAGATATTCAGGGGAACCGCCTTATCCAGACCTTCGGCCTGCAAGACCGGGAATCCGCCCGGTTTGAAGAACGGGCGGAGGATCTACGTTCGAAAACCCTGCACGCGATGTACCGGTGGTCGATCTACAGCCCCGCCACCTCTCTGGTAACCAAACTGGGATTCCTCAGCATAGTCGGCGTGGGCGGTTACCTCGTGCTACAAAATACGGCAGATTTTACCATGGGTAAGCTGATCGCCTTTTTTATTCTGGCCAACATGCTCTACCAGCCCATTTCCCAACTACACGGGCTGAACCACCTGATCGCCGCCGGTCGCGCCTCCGGTGAGCGCGTCTTCGAGATATTGGATGCGGAAATCGCGGTCGACGAACCCGCCCAGCCGGAACCGCTCCCTTCCGGCCCCATCGAAGTCGCATTTGAGAAGGTTCGCTTCGAATATCCCGGCCGCCCGGCGGTTCTGGACAATTTCGAGCTCACTTTGGAGGCCAACAAAGTCACGGCTCTCGTCGGTCACACCGGTGCGGGCAAATCAACCGTGGCGAATTTGGCCATGCGCACACACGATGTCAGTGAAGGCACGGTCAAACTCTCCGGCGTGGATATCCGTAAACTCAGCCTGGGCGAGCTCCACGACAAAGTCGGCCATGTGGCACAGGATCCCTTCCTCTTCGAAGGCACCGTGCGCGACAACATGACTCTTGCCAAGGCCGATGCCAGTGAAGCGGAAGTGCTCCATGCACTGGAGAAGGCCTGTGCCCTCGACTTTGTCGAAGCGCTCCCCGATGGACTCGACACCAATATCGGCGAAAAAGGCATCCGGCTCAGCCAGGGGGAGAAGCAACGACTGACCATCGCCCGTGTTCTCCTCAAGAATCCGCCGCTTGTCATTCTGGACGAAGCCACCGCCAGCGTGGACACGATTACCGAGCGCAAGATTCAGGAGGCCCTGGAACACCTGATGGAAGAAAGAACGGTGCTCATTATTGCCCACCGCCTCTCCACGGTGCACCGTGCCGATAAAATTGTGGTGATGGAAGGTGGTCAGATCATCGAATCCGGGGACCATAATAAACTTCTTGAACAAAAAGGGCATTACGCCGATTTATGGCGCCATCAAAGTGATCTCATCCCAGAATATGCCTAAAAGAAGCCTCTAAGCCAACGCTTTACACCTTGACGGTATTTTTCGCGGAGGCTTTATTTTTCTTTCCAGCGGGTGCGGGCTTAGCCAGTATTTAGAATACTGCTTGCACAATGGCCGATAATCCGTTTCTAGCAGCCAAAGATACATGACAGCATCAGAGACCAGTGACTCCAGCAACACCCTGCACAAGGAACTTGTTGTACAAAATAAAATGGGCATCCATGCGCGCCCTGCCGCTATGATTGTGCGCGTGGCCAACACCTATTCCGGAGAAGTCTGGGTCGAAAAGGATGACGAGCAAGTCAACGGCAAGAGCATTATGGGCCTCATGATGCTGGCTGCCGGAAAAGGCTCGAAACTCAGGGTCAAAGCAGAAGGCCCCGCCGATGAAGGCATGAAAATGCTGGAGGAAATGGCCGCCCTATTCGAGCGGCGCTTTGAGGAAGCTTGAATTGCGCTGAAGGCGTAGTTCGTACCAATTAACCACTAGCCAGTTTTCTGATTTCTGAGCACCGGTGCTCAATTATTGCTTCAAGTGTTGTAAAATGGGGCCCTCTGGCCTCTGCCCAATGTAGCCGAGCCAGTCCTCTGGTTCCGTCGCTAATGGTTCTGACGCAGTACACTGCGAAATATTAAAAAAGCTTCAGAAGCTTAACACTGAAAACAGGATCACCGGAAACTGGAAAACAACGCTTTTTGTTCTAAAAGCAAAAAAAAGCGCCGCTCCCTCTCGGGAACGACGCTCAACAAACAACAAACTCTGAAACTACTGAATAAATGAGATTTGTATAGATAGACGCATCAGGGACGTCTGCGTTCAAAAAATCAGAAGTTTTTTTAAGTTTTTTTGCCCGAAATCAGATCCAGTTACATAAGTCCTTAAAGTTCAGTGTATTTATCACTACGCCCCCGCGCCTTCTCGACCGGATATTTTTCCGCATTTCGCTCCATTTTTGCTGAAATCGCAGCCGAGAGGTCAATTCCCGTCATATTGGCAAACTGAATGGCAAAAATCAGGACATCGGCAATCTCCTCCTCGACCTTTGCCCGCAGTGTATCGTCCAGCAAATCGGCGCGAGACTGTTCTGGTGTCTGCCAGAGAAAGTGCTCCATGAGCTCAGCCGCCTCGGCAGCGATCGCCATGGAGAGGTTCTTGGGCGAGTGGAACTGCTCCCAATCCCGCTCCTTAGCAAAGGACAGCACTTTATCTTTAAAGTCTTGCAGGTTGGCAGCCTGATCATTCATAGAAAACTGCTATATTTGGTAAGCTTGATTAGAACAAGGTCAAAGCTGGGGGGCAAGTCGACCCAAGCGACACCGGCGCGTTCAAACGACTCTCTGGCTCAAGAGCCAAACGCTAAGCCGTTGCGCCGCGAACAAAGCTGGCCTTGGTCATCCTCTGGCGGTGGTCATTCTTGCCCTGAGCCGCTTTGTTTACCCATCTGGCGACCTGCCGGGCGGTTGCCCGATGATCCCAATAAACGTGGGCGATGGGCGGATGGCACCACTTAAAGGCTGGATTGTAATCGGTGCAAATGAGGGCGATCTCGCCCGATTCCTCTTTTTTCACCCAGCCGAGGTAGTTTTGCAGGGTGAGAAAAAGCATCCAGTCGCCCACGAGGAAGGCGGTCGGCGGCGTGGCCCGGAAGAGTTGGTCCAGGCAGTCGTGAAACCCCTCGGGACTTTCCTCCCAATCCGGCAGATTATAGGCTCCGGTTTTAATTCCACTGGCTTCGAGCTGTTCAAGATAGATTTGCTCGACCGTACCGATTTTCGGCTTGCGCCGCTCTGCACGTACAAGAAAAACGATGCGGCGATGGCCCTGGGCGACCAAATGTTGGACCGCATCCCTGATGGCCTGTATCTTGTCCGGCCCGGTTCCGGCAATCGGCACGTTCTTCATCCGGCCAAAAAGCGCTAGAGCCGGATACGGTGACTGAGCAAACCATTCAAGCACCGGCTTCGACCCCGCCTGAATGATCCATAATTCCGCTGGATGGGACTCCACCATCCGGGCGACACGTCTGGGATCGTGGTTCAACTCAACCAGGCTCTTTGGCGCGAAACTGAGCGAGTGCCCGGATGCGAGAAGTTGGTGCCGCAACTCGGTAATGGATCGGTTGAGCGCATCCTCACGTTCGTAAAGGATGACAGACACACGAGCAGCACGCCCTTCAGGCGTTTTCGCTAAAGTGATTTTTCTTGGTTTACCCGCGCCCTGGGACATGACGAGCCCCTCATGCTCGAGCAATTTGAGAGCTTCCTCCGCCGTCGTGCGATGCACCCCGAACTCGGAGGCGATTGCTATGATGCCCGGCATCGTACTCTGCCAGCGGCCACTGGTAATTTCGTCACGCAAGTACAAAGCCACCTGCTCGGGGGCGGATAAAAGTTTGAAGGGCTTACGGGACATCTCGACTGGAGTACTATTTCAAGTAGGTAATTAAGCTACGATCAGAAAATGACTTAAACTTTTGTCGTCAACGGGCTCTGGCAGTAATTTCCCATGCCCTGGGTCGGAAGTATTGTAAACATTTACGCCGTAACGGCCCATAATACCAGTTTCAAAAAGGTTTGTCCTCGTATCGACCTTGCGAGACCCACTTTGAGTTCAGGTATCCAACTTGCACGTAGTGTGACTGCACTCGGACCCAATACCACCAGAAAAGGTAAGTTATAAGCGGTATGGTCCATCCTCATAGACATGCGGTCGCATGTGTCGCAGAAGCACTGCACATGCATGATTTGCTGCTCAGCACGGAGCAGAAACGACAAAGATCATACTCTTCAACGCGGTCTAATTTTGCTTGATCAAGGCAATCGCTTCCTCGGCAAACCGCTTGCCGAGCGCCTTATAACCGGAGCCACGATAATGGAGTCCGCCACCCCCCACTCCGGGTTTGCCGCCGTTGAATTCATCGGTATCAACCCAGGCGCCTCTGGGATCGGACTCGGCGATTTCGACCTGAATCTCACGGATTTTTGTCCGGTGTGGGTACCTGGCATTGTCCATGTCGAAATCACTGATTCGTCCGAGGACGAAATTGATTTCCGAAATGGATGCCAAAGGCAGAACCTTGTTTGTCCTGGAAAACAAAATTAAATAACGAACTTTGTAGCGAGAAAGTGTGTAGACTCACTCCCCAAAAAAACCAGGACAGCAATGTGAGCGCACTTTCTCAGGGACGGATACTGGATCGTTTCCGAATCAATTAGTGGGTGAAACCAAAGATTTTCTCGAGACTGTCCCCCAGCCCGCCGGGCCGGCTTCGGGAATGCCAGCAGCGGGCATATGACTCACGTAGCGCCTCTGGCGCGACCTCCGATTCCTTGAGGCAGCGAGACACCGCGAAAAGGTTCAAGCGGAGGACGAGCTCGAGTTCCTCGACGAGCTGAGCCGCATCACGAGCGTCAAGCTCCGTGCTGGTTAAGCTTTCAAGCCAAGTCTCGCAGTCGCGCTTGAAACGGCGAAGAGCGGACGCCTCCGGCTGCAACTTCAACCGATCACGCTCCGCGCTTGTCATTAAATTTGCATCGGCGAGAAAGCTCTTGTTGACCAAGTGAACGCCGAGCCGCTCATCCACTTTTCCCGATTCGAGGAGTGTTTCAACAAAGGCCCCGTCCTGATCGCCTAAGATATGTCTCAGGTTCTTCTCCAGGCTTTCTTCTCCGATCTGACCATTCCAGCTCTGCAGGCCGGCCCAAACCAGGCCCGGCAAGCTGACCGGCCAAGTTTGCGGGTGGCCGTTATCGCCCCAGTGGGTCATCAAGAGTCCGGCCGCGCCGTACTTTTTACCTATCCGGGCCGCTGATTGAACATTGGTCAGCATCGTGGGTAACCGCCCGGTATAACTGGTCCACGTGGAGTCACCGGGGGCGACATAGAAGTTATGCCCGAGTTCCGCGAGGACGGTACATTGTTGCTCAAAGGGATGGCCCACTTCATAACCCCAGATAACCGGGCAAACCGATTCGGGCAGTCGCTCGATGAATGAAGGTTCCTCCAGCAAAACGTCCGACCAGCACATGGGCTCGCTGCCATGCTCAGTCGCAAGTTCACAAACCCGGCCGAGAAAGTCCGCGTAGACCTTATGCTTCCCTTGGGCTTTTACGGCATCGGCACTTGCCCCCCACCCCAATTCCCAGGGTTCGTCGCCGCCAATATTGAATTTGCGACTGCTGAAGTTTGGCAGTAGCTCGCGATAGAGCCCGTCCAAAAATTCGAGACTTTGCGCATCCGGCTTAATCACACTCCCCTGCGGCCGCCACGCCCCGGAGATGGGGTGCCGGAAACCTTCGGGGCACTCCGCCAAATGCCTGTAAGCATCATGCGCCAGCCAACGCTCCATGTGTCCAAATGAATTCTGGTTCGGAACCAGCTCGATGTGACGATCCCGACAGTACTGATCCAGTTCACGGATTTCCGAAGCGGTCATGGGCGAGGCATGGGCCCACACCGTCTTATGCTCCTTATAGGCAAAGGTGTGCTCGGTGTAGAGCTGTAGCTGATTGTAGCGCAGCCTGACCAGTTGATCGACCAGATGAAAAAGGTGCTCCATTGTCGGCACCCGGTCGCGGGAGATATCGAGCATGTAGCCGCGGTTCTTGAAATCCGGCCAGTCCTCGATGCGGCAGCAGGGCAGCTCCCCGTCGGGATGTTGTTCCTTTAATTCGCCGAGAAGCTGGCGCCCGTAGAATAATCCCATTTTGTCGGATGCTTCCAAATGGATCACATCCGTTTGGACTCTCAGGCGATAGCCTTGCGCCGGTATATCCGAATTGCCAACGAGTTCACGCTCATGAGCGCCCCACACACAATTCCCTTCTAATCGCTCAAATGTTCGCGGGGGGAAGAGAAAGTCCATTACACTATCAAACAGCCGGCGCCAGTATCAGCACCGCGATGGAAAAATAAATCAGGAGTCCGAGCACGTCCATGACTGAGGTGATTAGAGGACTACTGGCGACCGCCGGGTCGATCTTGACCCGCTGGAGGAGAAAAGGCAGCAGTGCACCGAAGGAATTCGCCACCAGTACAATGGAAACCATGCTCAACCCGATAATGAGCGCGATACTTCCGTCACGTCCGTAGAGCGCCCCGACAAAATAAGCGATGACCCCCATCGCCAGTCCCAACAAAACACCAACCGAGATCTCTTTGATCAATGCCTTGAGCCAGTCGTTGGAATTCAAATCGCCCGTGGCCATGGCACGTACCATCAGTGTGGCCGACTGCGCGCCGCTGTTCCCCCCACTGGCAATGACCAGAGGCATGAAGAGCGCCAGTGTAATGAACTCGAGCAGATAGTCCTCGTAGCTCGAAATCACGGCCGCCGAGATGAGGTTGACGAAAATCAAAACCAGCAACCAGACGATACGTTTTCGGAAAAGCTCAAACGAACCGGTCGAGCTGTAACGGGATTCAAGGGGCGCCACGGCGGCACCGAGTTGGATATCCTCGGTCGCCTCTTCTTCAGCCACGTCCATAATGTCGTCGACGGTGACAATGCCGATAATCACTCCGTCGGAATCCACCACGGGTAACGCGTTGATATCATAACGCTTGATCATCTCGACCGCCACCTCGCGGTCTTCATAGGCGGATATGCTGATGAAGTTATAATTCAGCATATCCTTAATCACGGTCGAGGGATCTGCCATGATGAGACGCCTCACTCGCAATATATCGATGAGCAGTCCATTCTGGTCCGTCACGTAGAGGATGTTGAAAATCTCACTGTCACGACCGTATTTTCGAATGTGAGAGATTGCCTGATCACAGGTCCACTCGGCTCGGATACGGATATAGTCCGGGGTCATCAACCGACCGACACTTTCTTCAGGATAGCCCAGCAATTGACGCGCTTCCGCCAAATCTTCAGGCGTGAGCAGTTGCATGAGCCGGCGCTGCACGGTCGCCGGCAGTTCTTCCAGCATCGCGGTCCGGTCGTCCGGGCTGAGATTGGCCAAAAGGTGCCGGGTATCCGCGTCCGTCAAAGCCTCAAGGATCTCATCCTGTTGCTCCTGTTCCAGATAGGCGAAGACATCGGCCGCCCGGGAGCGTGGCAGTGCCCGATAGACCAGAATCTGGTGCGGCTTATCCATTTGCAGTATTAGCTCCGCCACCTCCGGGTTGATCAGGTTATCCAGCTCAGAGGCCAGCGCCTTCAGCTGTCCCGACTCAATCAGCTGACGGATTCTGGCATTATCCTCTGTGGTTTGTTCGGCCATGATGTAGCAGTTATAAGAGTCGCCGCATGGAGTAAAGCGGTAAGCACAACCGGATGCCCTAATTTTTCGGGATTTCGTTGCGCTCGTCGGCGATGATATTTGATATCAAAACGTGTCTGCTTTCATGCATACTATAAAACAAATGGTTGTTAATATATTCATCCTTTTGGTGGCCGCTTTTTCTGTGATCTACACAGGACTATTTATTTATGCAATTTACGCATCGGACTCGATGATCTTCCCCATCCCCGCGTCATCCTACACCGACGAAAGCGACATTTTGAAACTGAAGACCGCCGACGGAGAGAGCATATCAGCTTATTTCCTGGAAGCCCCCGGATCAAAAGACGTCCTCTTCTACAGTCATGGCAATGGCGAGGACATCGGGGATATCCGCACGTTACTCCAGGAGTTCAAAAAGAAAGGCATCTCCGCACTGGCTTATGATTATCCCGGCTATGGCACCAGCAGCGGGGAGCCAAGCGAACAAGGCGTCTATGCCGCAGCCGAGGCTGCCTTTCGCTACCTCACCGACAAGCGAGGCTATTCACCCGAATCAATCACACTTTACGGCCGCTCGCTTGGCAGCGGCCCTTCCTGTTGGCTGGCGGAGCGTTACCGAGTTGCCGGCCTTATTCTCGACGGCGCATTCAGTTCCACCTTTCGAGTCATCACGAACATCAAACTCCTCCCCTTTGATAAATTCGACAATCTGGCCATTCTGCCCGAACTGGACTGTCCGGTACTGCTGATTCACGGAACCGACGACAACGTGGTTCCATTTGCTCATGCCCTCAGAAATGAAAATGCTCTGAATAAGCCCCCCGAAACCCTGTGGGTGGAAGGAGCGGACCACAACAACCACATTGAACTGGCTGGAGATCATTACTGGAATGTCGTCCAAAACTTCATTCGGAAGTAAAATCCATTATGAAAGCTATCAGAACACTCATCATTATTCACCCGGGCTTCGAAGAGATGGAAGCCATTGCACCGATTGATCTATTAAAACGGGCCGATATTGAGGTCTGTCTGGCCGGCACGTCGGAAGAGGCACTTGTTTCCGGCCGGGGCGGCATCACGATCCAAACGACGCAGCCGTTTGCGGAGGTGGAGGAGAACGAAGTTTATGATGCTGTTGTTGTTCCCGGCGGCCCCGGAATCAAAGCACTTCGCAATCAGCCCGAAATTTGCGAGTTCCTCAAGAAGCACTTTGAAAATGAAAAGATTGTCGCCTGCATTTGCGCCGCCCCCCTCTTGCTGCTCGATGCCGGATTACTGCCCCGACGCTACACAGCCCATCACACCACGCTTTCCGAACTTCCGTCCCCCGAAAGCAATGACTGCGTATGGGACGGCAACATTCTAACTTCACGTGGCGCGGGCACCGCAACACAGTTCGGGCTCGCTCTGATTGAGAAACTGCGCGACAAAGCGACTCGAACGGAGGTGGCAAAATCAATCTGCTGGCCGGAATAGGCACCCATGGAGCAAGACACTCAATTACTACCGCGCGACAAACTACTGCGGGATACCTTTACTCCGGCGGAGACGTCGCTGTTCGGTCTGGTGCTCGTCACGGCAAACGTCGCTTTCTGGTTGGCAGAGCCGCGCTCATACTGGCTTCTCGGTTTCTTTCTGATTGCAGCTGCATTGACTCCGGTAATCTTGAAAACACACGAGCATACGCATCCCTTTTTCGTTACTTTGCTCTGGCCGAAATTCTGGCTCTGCACCGCTCCGGTCTGGCTGTTACTCCTTCAGTTTTCACTGGGCTTGCTACAGGATCCTTTGAAAACAATCACCGTTGGTGACGCCGAGTTCATTCAATTTGAAATGCCTGGCCATGTTTGGCTCCCGATAAGCACCACGGCAGAAACAGCCTGGCCTACCGTCTTCGGTTTTTCCGCGATCTACATCGTCGCAATCGGACTTTTCCTGGTGCCAAAGTCACGGGCGTTCTTTGAAAGGCTAATGCCCTACCTATGCCTCAGTGCCGTGCTGGCAGGCTTGGTTGGCTACATCCAGGAGGCCATGAATGCGTCTAAGCCCTTCCTGACCAAAGGAACCGGCATGGAAGACTTTTTCGGTTATTTCCCCTATGACGGACACTGGGCCGCCTTTGCTGCAATATGGACCTGCGCCTGTATCAGCATGGCTCTTCTGACCACACGTTACGACGACAGCCCGCCTTTCATTGAATCGTCCGGACCCTGGTATTTGACCGGAGGCACTTTGCTCGGCGTGAGCGCTTTTCTCATAGAGTCCAAGTGGCCTGCAGTCATCCTGCTTCTCACCTATGCGGTCATGATGATGTTTTTTGGGATCAATTTTTTCTCGATACGCAGGGATCCGCATCGAAAAGTAATTTCACTCTTCAGCAGCCTTGTTTCGTTCGGCATATTTGCCGCCGCTTTCACCAGGATGTTCCAGGGCAATGGCGAATCCCTGGTCAGTGAAAGCTTGAAGCAAGGGGCATGGGAAATGTTTCGTGACCGTCCGATATTCGGTTGGGGCATGGATAGCTATGCGCACTTACTCCCCTATTACGGAAGCGATCTGCTGGTGAATGAAAATTACGAACGAGCGGGAAATGATGTGCTTCAGCTTCTGGCTGAAATCGGAATCATCGGATTCGTTTTTCCCATCATACTGGTGGTATGCCTGATCGGACGTTACCTGAAAGGTCGCCACAATATACAACTTACGAACCACTTTCTGACCGGACTTGCCGCGGTCATCGTATTGGCCTTTTTCGACAGTCCGTTCATGTCGCCCGCGGTCTTCTACAGCTTTGTCACCTTACTTTTCATTGCACTAAGATGGGCTGACATCAGTCGGAACCGGGCGGACGAAGTCGATGCGTCCCGACCGCAACTGGTTACCCCGCACAGTTTACGAAGGGTGCCGTTTCACCCTGTTCAGGAGAACGACAAACTCAGATAATCATGAAGAAGGAACATTTTGACTACATCGTAATCGGCGGCGGCAGCGGCGGATATGCCGCTGCCCGCACCGCCAGAGAGGTCTTTGACCGTGTCGCCATCGTTGACGGAGCTCAGGAGCTTGGCGGACTCTGCATCCTGAAAGGCTGCATGCCTTCGAAAACCTTAATTTACTCGACCGAAGTGCTTCATCTTGCCCAACAAGGCAGGAAATTCGGCCTGAACATCCCGGAGGCAAAGGCTGACATGCCGGTTCTGCATGAACGAAAGATCGCCACGATCGACGAGTTCGCCGAATACCGGCAGGAACAGCTCGAGAGTGACCGCTTCAGCCTCTACAAGAGTCAGGCGAAGTTCGTCGACCCCAGAACCATCTCGCTTGCGGACGGAACCGAGCTGACCGCCGACTATTTCATGATAGCTACCGGTTCAGTCGTATCCTGCCCACCGGTGCAGGGCCTCAGCGAGGTCCCTTACTGGACGAGTGATGACGTCCTCGATCTTAACTTTCTTCCCGAGAAAGTAATCGTACTCGGGGGCGGTGTCGTCGCGTGCGAATTGGCCCAGTTTCTACGCCGCGCCGGTTCCGAGGTCATCCAGATCCAGCGCAGCCCACATATTCTGAAGGAATCTTCCCCGGACGCAGCATCCGTCATCGAAGAGCAGTTCCGTAAAGAAGGCATCGAGCTCTATACCGACACACAGATCGATAACGTTGCCTACGAGGAGGGCGTCTTCTGGGTAAAGTTCAAGAACAAGGGCTCTCCCACCTCGGCTGAAGCCCCTTACTTGCTCAATGCGCTCGGCCGAAAGCCGGCAATCGAAGGGCTGAATCTGGAAGCTGCCAATGTCGAGGTGATGAAAAGCGGTCACATCAGTTGCAACCCGAACCAACAGACCACCAACGAGAGAATCTATGCCTGCGGCGATGTCGCCGGCCCCCACGAGATTGTTCATGTCGCGATCCTGCAGGGTGAGCTTGCCGCACGTCATGCCACCGGCCGGGCGGCCGAACCCGTCAACTATGATACCTTGCTTGGTGTTACCTTTACCGACCCTCAGATCGGTCAGGTCGGACTCAGCGAAGCTCAGCTTAAAGAGCGGGGCATCGACTACATCAGCGCCGACTTCCCCTTTGACGACCACGGCAAATCCATCCTGATGGAAGCCAAGACCGGCTACGTCAAAGTGATGGCCGAGCGATCCAGCGGACAAATCCTCGGCGCGGAGTGTGTCGGCAAGGATGGCGGCGAACTGGTTCACGCCATGGCGGTTGCCATCACTTTAAAAGCCACTGCCGCCGACCTGCTCAAAGTGCATTGGTACCACCCCACTCTTTCCGAAATTTGGACCTATCCACTGGAAGATATTGTCGACGAAATGAACCAAACGTAAAATGACGTCTTCGTCCTTAAATAACCGATCCATTGTCATTATCGGGGGTACTACCGGGCTGGGCCTTTCCGCGGCCAAGGCCTTTCTCCGCGAAGGGGCGAGCGTTATCGCCGTCGGCCGCAACCCGGAAAGCGTGGCCCATGCCAACGAAGCATTCGAAGCCATCTCCCCCGATCAGGGCAAGGCGCTAGCCGGGGATGCCATTCACCCTCAAACGGCAAAAGCCGCCATTCAGACCTGCCTGGACAATTTCGACAGTTTTCACGGGCTCTATCATGTCGCCGGTGGCAGCGGTCGACGTTTCGGCGACGGCCCCCTGCACGAGATCACCGAAGAAGGGATCGATAAAACGCTGAACCTGAATCTGAAGTCACTCATTCTCAGCAACAGGGCGGCCGTGCAGGCTTTCCTGAAGCGAGACACCGCCGGGACAGTTCTCAATATGGGTTCCGTCCTCGGCTACTCCCCGTCGCCACGTTACTTTTCCACTCATGTTTACGCGGCAGCGAAGGCTGCCATCATCGGCTTCACCAAATCCACTGCCGCTTATTATGCGGACAAAAACATCCGCCTGAATGTGATTGCTCCGGCTTTGGTTGAAACACCCATGGCTCAACGGGCCGCTCAGGACGAAACGATTCAGGCTTTTGTCAAGTCGAAGCAACCCTTGGACGGAGGCCGTATCGGTTCTCCCGAAGACCTTGACGGCTTGGCGACCTATCTGCTCTCAGAAGAAAGCCGCTTCGTCACGGGACAAGTGATCGCGGTTGACGGGGGATGGACTGTTTCCGAAGGGCAATACTAATCATTCCCTCATGGCGACGAGTTACAGCAGTCTTATAAAACCAATCCAAGAGGCGATCCCTAAACTCGGGGCATTCAATGTCATGCTCGGCTTCGATGGGACAGTCGATGTCATCTGCAAACCCGTTGAATCCCGCGAGCACAGCGGCGAAGAGTTTACCGCTTTTGGCAAGATGCGTGATTTCGGAAATCGCGTGGTCGAAGCCGACGGTAAAAGCGCCATGATCGAGATAGTCAAACAGCGGGAAAAGATCGGTGGAAACGGGCCTATCATGGCCCGCGCACTCGCCCAGTCCAACGTCGCTGTCGATTATATTGGGCCGCTCGGTCAGCCAACCCTCCATCCGGTTTACGAGGAATTTGCCCGTCGAATCAAGGTCCACAGCATCGCGCAACCCGCGGTCACTCATGCGCTGGAATTTCCCAACGGGAAGCTCATGCTCGCTTCAATATCCAGCTATGAAGACGTGACTGCGGACAGGCTGGACGCACAGATCGGCAAGGAGACGATGGCGGCGCTGATTGAAAAGTCTCAACTTTGTTGCCTGCTCAACTGGACCTGCCTCCCGGGTATGAATTCCATCCTCCGCTGGCATCTGGAAACACTTTTGCCGACGCTCGGGAAAAGCAATGAACGAACTTTCTTCTTCGACCTGACAGACCCCTCAATGCGCTCCGGCGAGGACCTTCTCGAAGTGCTCGATCTCATCGGTCAATTCGAGACCTTCGGCCGGGTCACCCTCGGTATGAATTTAAACGAGGCGCAGCTCGTCTCCCGCGCACTCGGCCTACCCGAATCGGGGCCTGAAAAGAAATCACTGCAACAAGCACAGGTCGCGATCCGCGAAAAGCTCGGTATTCATACTGCGATGGCTCACCACACGGACTTTGCCGCATGCAGCACTCCGGAAGGCAGTTGGGCTGTCGATGGACCACACACCGAGTTCCCCGTCATCACTACCGGCGCAGGCGATCACTTGAATGCCGGCTTTTGCTTGGCACAGTTACTCAAGTTCAGTCCTGAAGATTCTCTCAAACTCAGCGTGCTCTTTTCCGGTTATTATGTCAGAACCGCACTATCCCCGAATCTGGAAGACATTCTAGAATTCATTCCGGATCTTGAGTCCTCTTCTACAAAGTAAACGTCAATTCATCGCCAGGAACAACAAATGAAACCAGCCGAACAATACTTAACAAAATCCCGGGAGATTCTCGACAAGGTCGCTGCTCAACAATCGAGGATCGAACAGGTTGCCGATCAATTCGCCAAAACGATTCTGGCCGGAAAGATGGTGCATGTATTTGGCTCCGGACACAGCCGTATGATGACTGAAGAGATGTGGCCTCGTTACGGCTCCTTTCCCGGATTCAATCCGATCGTCGAACTCTCACTTTCCTTTCACAATCTGGTCATCGGTGCGAATGGCCAGCGACAGGCCATGTTTCTGGAAAACGTGTCCGGTCTCGCCGACCGCATCCTGCGGAATTACGACCTGACCGAAGAAGACTCCGCGCTCGTGATTTCATCGAGCGGCTGCAATGTCGTCCCGATCGAGATGGCGGAAGTCTTTCAGAAGCGCGGGGTCAAAGTTGTCGGTCTCATCAGCAGGGACCACTCGGAACCCAGCAGCAGCAAGCGAGAGGACGGGAAGAAGCTGCAGGACTTTTCGGATATCGTTCTGGATACAGGAGCACCTCTGGGCGACGCCATGGTAAATATCGAAGGACTCGATACTCCCGTAGCCCCCGGTTCGACCGTAGGCGGCTGCCTGATCATCAACTCAATTAAAGCGGAAGTTGCACAACGACTGACCGATGCCGGACACCCCCCAAAAGTCCTTAGCTCCGCGGCCATCGTCGGCTCCGAGCGTGCCGTCGAATTGTTCGAAAGTGCCTACGACGAGCATGCCCATCGAATCGCCAAATATTACGAACAAGTGGGTAAGGCCTAGTCTTCCCGGCCTGATCTAAATAACCCAAAAAAACTCCAGAGTCATTGAACACATTATGAAAGGATAAGCGTGAGCGAAAAGAAGACATGGAAAATCGTCGGCATCGAGTTCTCCCACATGCACATGGGGGATCTGCTTCGATATGTGGACCAGCATCCGAACGCCGAGATCGTCGGTATCTGTGATCCGCAAGCGGAACGCATGCAGGAAGCAACGGAGAATTTCCAGCTCTCCGACGCGCAGGTCTTTACCGACTACAAGCAATGCATGGAGGCGACGAAACCGGACATGGTAATCCTCTGCCCACCCACGGCGGAGCACGCCGACTGGGTCGAGCGCATTGCCCCCTACGATATCCATATTTTTGTGGAAAAACCTTTTGCCGGCTCGCTGAGGGACGCCGATCGCATGATTGAAGCACAAAAAAGCTCCGGTAAAGAACTCATCATTAATTGGCCCCTGCGCTGGGTGGAAAGTCACTTGACTGCGCATCGCCTGATTCGGGAAGGGCTGATCGGTGAAGTCACGGAGGTTCACTACTACGATGGCAACCGTGGCCCGCTCTACCACGGCGCGGATAAGATTGAGAAGGAACCTTCGGCCGAAGCAAAAAAAGACAGTTGGTGGTACAAGAAGGAGGCCGACGGCGGATCGCTGCGCGATTACCTCGGTTACGGTGTGACACTCGGCACCTGGTTCAACGGGGGCAAAAAGCCCGATGAGGTCACCGCCATCACGACCGGAGCCGCCGGACTGGAAGTGGATGAGCACAGCGTGACGGTGGCACGCTACGGCGAGCACCTGTCCAAATTCGAAACACGCTGGGGCACCTTCACCGACCCCTGGACGCACCAACCACAACCTAAGTGCGGTTTCGTTATTCGTGGTACGGAAGGCACCATCAGCAGCTACGATTACGAGAAAACCATCTTCATTCAAACCCGAGCCAATCCCGGCGGCTATAAGCACTCGGTCGACGGCTTCCCCGAAGGTGAAAGCAACGGTATCGAGTACAGCCTTAAGCGCATCGAAGCGGGTTTGTCCGTCGAAGGACCGCTCCATCCTGAACTGGCTCGAATCGGGCAGGAGATTGTCGACAGCGCAATTCGCAGTTGCGAAGAGGGGCGAACCGTAAAACTGAAGGACTAAGAACCATGAGCGAAAAAGAAGACGCCCGGGAGTTGAAAGCGGCTAAGGCCGATCGGATGGAAGCCCCCGCATTCTCCTACCAACCCCCGAAACCCAAGCAAGCCACTCCTCCGATGGCCCTCATCGGCTGTGGCGGTATCGCCCGCAACCACCTTGAAGCGTATCGCGAGAATGGATTCCCGATCGCAGTGCTCTGCGATATCAAGATCGAAGCGGCCAATAAATTTCGCGACGAGTTCTTTCCCGAAGCCGAAGTCACTGACAACGCGGATGCCGTACTGACACGCGACGATATCAAAATTGTCGACCTGGCCACACACCCGGATCACCGGCTCGAACATATCCGAAAGGCACTGCAGAACGGCAAACACGTGCTCAGTCAAAAGCCCTTCGTCACGAATATCGATGTCGGTCGTGAACTCGTCGAGCTCGCCAAGCAAGAAAATCTCAAGCTGGCCGTGAACCAAAACGGCCGCTGGGCACCCTACTTCAGTTATTTGCGTGAAGTCGTTAAAGCCGGCTTACTTGGAGAAATTGTAAGCTGCGATATCCACATTGCCTGGGATCACAGTTGGATCCAAGGCACGCGCTTTGAACAGATTCACCATATCGTGCTCTACGACTTTGCCATTCATTGGTTCGACATCGTCCGTTGCGTCTTCGGTGATCGGGAGGCAAAACAGATCTTTTCCCAAATCGAGCGATCCCGTGGTCAGGAGTTGGCACCACCACTCAGTGCTCAAAGTATGATCCAGTTTGACGGTGGTCTGGCCTCACTCGTCTTTCATGCCCACACGAAGTTCAGTCCGGCCGAGAGTACTGTAGTGACCGGCACAAAAGGCACCTTCCGTAGTTCCGGGCCCGTCTGCGGTAACGACAATATTACTCTCACAACCGAGGAAGGCGAAGCGCGTGTCGACCTACAAGGCCAGTGGTTCAACGACGGATTTGCCGGCGCTATGGGCGAACTGCTCTGTGCGATCGAAGAAGACCGCGAACCCTTAAATTCGGCGGCTCATAACCTGAAGAGTCTTGAACTTTGCTTTGCCGCCGTGGCGAGCGCAGATAAAGGCGAACCGGTCAAGCCGGGTGAGGTTCAATCGATCCGTTACTAGCGGTTTGCCTCACGCCCAGGCTTTTCTAGAGAAGACTGATAGGATTTCGAAGATTATTGGGTCCTTTTAAAAGGGAAAACGCGGGAGGACCCGGCCCCGTTGGTCGGATCAAAATTTTGCCGAAACGGCATGAGAATACCGGGTGGCCTTGCGAGGGATTCGCGATGCCACGCGAGGCCTTTCGCAGGTGCTTATACCACTTTGCAAAAGTTTTGATCTTTTAGATAAGCAACTCCGTAGCCTCGACGAAGTTATTACGGAGATGGCGCAGCAAACTCTGTTTCGGGGTCGATGCAGATCGCCCCGGTTCCCAGAACCGAGGCCACAATGATCATTTCTATAAGATGCAAATTTTTTTGAAACGGTATTACAACTCCCACCCGGATCGGTATTTCTTGTGCACCAGCGAGTTGGCGACTTCATGGTCCTTAAACTGCAACGCTTTCGAGTCCCACTCCAATCGCTGATTCGGCACGCGCAGTGCCAGCACCCCAAGCAGAACCATCTCGGTCAAAGCACCGCCATAGTTGAAGTCGGAACAAGCGGGCTGGCCGGTTTTAATCGCTCGTATCCAATCGCTTTCGTGGGTCCCTTTGACTCTCGGGATCGTTTTGGGCGGGCGATTTTTCAAGAAAGCCTGACGTCTGGCTTCGGGAAAAATACGAATATTATGAGCACCATGTGAGCCGTGCAGGATTACCCCTTCATCGCCGATCAACATTGCACCGCTGGCCGGCAGCTCGACATCGTTGGGAATCTCCTTCGGGCGTCCGGGGAGAAGACGACCATCGGTCCAGTTTAGTGTGACGGGGGGCCTGCTCCCACGGGAAGGAAATTCCATCCGTAAAATTGAGGCCCGGGGGAAAGTCTCATTTTTGACCTTATCCTTCCAATGCGTCGTGCTACCTTCCAGCACGGTCGGCGAACCCAATTCCAGAGCATAAAAGGAAGGATCGAGTATATGGCAGCCCATATCGCCAAGCGCTCCTGTACCGAAATCGTAGTACGAGCGCCATTGCATCGGATGGTAGGCCGGGTGGTAGGGCCTTTCTTCAGCAGGTCCGAGCCATAGATCCCAGTCCAAATAATCCGGGACAGGGGGTGTCCCTTCCGGGCGTGGTCCGACGGTAAAAGTCGAGTAGCTTTGCCCGCCGACGGGTCGGTCAGTCCAGGCCCGGATCTCCGTGACGTTGCCAATGACGCCGGCGTCGAGCCATTCTTTCAACAGGCGCATGGATTCGCTGGAGCGTCCCTGATTCCCCATTTGCGTCATGACGCCGGATTTACGGGCAAACTCGGTAACGAGGCGTGCCTCTTTCACGGTGTGCGTGAGTGGTTTTTGACAATAAATATGCAAGCCACGACGCATGGCCTCCATAGCAATAATAGCATGCGTGTGGTCGGGTGTCGCAATGACCACCCCGTCAAGGTCTTCTTCCGCCTCAAACATTTCGCGGTAGTCCGTGTAGAACTTCGCATTCGGATGCTCATCCAGGGTCTTTTGTGAGTACTGTGTATCCACATCACAGAGCGCGGCGATATTCTCTGTACGACTGCAATTTCTAACATTCGGGCGCCCCATTCCACCAACCCCGATACCGGCAATTTTCAGTTGATTGCTAGAAGCATTTTGCCCGAAAAGCGGATGCGTGACAAACTGAGAGGCCAGTGCTCCGGCTGCGGCTTTTGTCATAAAGCTTCGGCGGGACGGATCCGTAATCTTATAATGATTCATGATAGTTCAACTCTACTGAGATAAGTTCAACTTGTCACTGCTTTGTTCCGCAACTTCATCAATTAAATCACGGGCGGGAGTGCTATGAATCCGATTGAATTACGGCTTATTCAGATTGATGTAGTAAAGCCTGTATGCCACGGCGTGCTGCTATAGCTAAAAAACAACTCTGATATGCGGAAAAAAAGAATGGACGGAGGTCTGCCGTAGATGGCGAAGCAATTTTTAAAACCGCAGAGGTCGCGGAGAACTGAAGGAGAGAAAAGGACCCGACTCGGCGAGAACTCAGCGCACTCAGCGGTTACCCTCAGCCGAAGTATGGTCTAGCGTTATGAGAGCAAGGGAAAGAAAGAATGCAGCCTGAGCACCCTTGGGACAGTCGTCACCGTATCGCCATGTTAGGCATATCTAGTCGCAGTGATCAACTTCGTCCGCTCCCGCTCACTGCGTGATCATGCTTCACGATAATGTACCAAATTTTCTCGAATCGGTATATCTGCCAACGCAACAAACTCGGGTGTCGACGGCAACGCCCCCACGTGAAGACGGAACTAGTGTTAAGCACTAACCGGCCTAGCTGTTGCCACCTACGCCTGATCAGGTGGGTGTTTCAACAAGATCCACTTTCTCGAAAAAGTTGAGGTCCTTCAATCGCTTTCGTAATTCAGACTGTAATTCTTCAGGAACTTTTCTCAGGCCTTCAATTGCTATCATTCCTACAAAAACGGGAGGATTCAGGATGGATAGCAGCCTGGCACAGATGCTTTTCTCTTCTCTGCCCTCATTCTCTTTTGTTGCCTTAAATGTGTAGTATCTGATTACCCCTTCGATACCTGGCACATCGAATTCTTCAGCTGTAAAAGGGTTTATGTCTTTATATTGCGTGCCGTCTTTCGGGAACTCTTGCTCAGGGTCGCTATCGCCAACCGAAAGGATAAGCCAGCTTGCTTTCTCGTTCTCTCGGTTTAAGACGAGTGATGCTCGCTCTTCAGATTTGTAGGAAAGCGCATTAGACTCAATCAGCCATTTTCCTGAATCACTAATGATGGTTAGGTCTATTCTTTTCTTTTTCACCTAACAGGCGCACTTCCGACTGCCGCAACCGGCACCGGATTTGAGTTGCTCCGCAATCTTTTTCGAGGTCGGTGTAATGGCCAGACCACCGAGATTGGTGCAGCGAAGTTCGCGTGGCATCTGATGGGCCACCTCATTCATCGAAGCGACCACTTCATCCATCGGGATCAAAGGATCGTATCCGGCCAATGCCATGTTGGCGCAGGACAGTGCATTGGTGGCGGCCATGATGTTCTTACCCAGGCAGGGTGCCTCGACACGATTGGCGACCGGATCACAGACCAGACCGAAAGCGTTTTGCAGGGCCATCGATGCAGCGGCCAGCTGCTGGGCCTGATTTCCCCCTGCCATTTGCGTGATGGCAGCTGCCGCCATGGAAGCGCCCGAGCCGGTTTCGGCCATACAACCACCCTCTTCTGCCGCAAAGGTGGCATCGCGAGCGATAAACACACCGATCAATCCGGCGGCAAACAAAGCTTCACCGATTTCGCGGCGGTTTTTCCCCATGGCGTGTCCCACAGCAAGTACAGCACCGGGCATGGCTCCACAGGAACCGGCAGTTGGTGCCGCCACAATGACACCGAGGGAAGACTTCACCTCCATGATCGCACTGACATAGCGGATAATCTGGTTGTTGATATTTGCGGGAACAAGAGTGCCCGCTTCTTCGGCACGTTGAAAACCGGGTGACTGGGAAGGCAGGACCCGGTCCGCATAGTCCGTCCCGGCAAGGCCTGTCTTTACGGCGGCCTCAAAGACTGAAACGAGATCATCCATCATCGCTCTCAGCTGCTCCTCATCCAATCCGGATCGCTCCGCTTCATAGCGAAGTCCGCAAATACCGAGTGATTGATCGAGCAACGCGGATTGCTCCAACATTTCGCCCGCGCGCTGAAAACTGACCTTCAAACCACGACGGGATAAGACAGGAAGCACCGCCTGGAGTTGACGCACTTGGCGACAACCGGTCTGGGCCTGCAATTTTTCGACGAAAGAATCGTCTAAGGGATCGCGGCTGAAAACATTGAAAATACCACCGCCATTCGCGGCCGGGTGCCAACTCGTGCCTTCAGCAACGGTGTCGAACTCCTCGACCAATACAGCCTCGGGCTCCTTCTCCAACCAAGCCAAAGTGTGATAAAAATCACCGCCCGAAAGAAGCTCAATCCCGTCGATCGCACGGAGCTCGATCATCCCTCCGCCAGTCGAAACGGCATCGAGGCGAAACTCCTGCCCGCTCCCATCGAAGAGCTCGAGACGATAAAAATTCGGATGCGGTGCGTCGTAGGATTCGTAGCGCAGATCGATCTCAATACCGGATTTTTCCAGCGCAGACTCATAGCCCGGAATTCGGGAGTCCTCAGGGGTCCATCCAAGCAATCCGCTGTAAAGGCCAAGATCCGTCCCTTGGTCTTTGTGCGTTGTTACCAGCGAACCATTCGGGTCGTAGCGCACCACGACTTTCTTGATCGGACCGGCCACCAAATCCCGTGCCAGGCGACCGATACGGTTGGCGGCGGCAGAGTGTGAACTACTGGGCCCCCGCATGACGGGGCCCAGCACATCATTGAAAATACTGGGAGGAGAAGACTGCATAATTAGCGCTCCAGCCGGATACGCTCTGTCTTACCGGCCGGTAAAGTAACAGTATGCAATGTTCCATCCAGTTCAAGGGTAATGGTTTGAGTTTCGTCGGAGCGCAATGCGACTTCTGCTGATTCAGAGTCCCACTCCAGGCGCTCGATTTCGATCGCACCGCGGGCGAGTACACCTTCGATGGCCCCCTCGGGCCACTGTTCCGGCAACGCCGGCAGGAGCCGGATCTTGCCCGGCTCTGAGCCCACAAGCATCTGGATGATCAGTGCGGGCTGACCGCCGCTGATGTCCATATTAAAAAGGTGGCGATGGTTGTGCATCGAAGCCAGATTGTTCAGCCAGAAGCGGTTGACCAGGTGGCGCAGGCAAAGGTAGGACAACTCACCGTCTCCCAGAGTGGAAACGACCTGGCCGAGTTGGACGAGCCCGAAGGACATGAAGCCACGGTCCGTGGGATCTTTCCAGTGTTCGGCGAGCTTGAACTCGACGCTCTTGCGGAAACCCTCCTTGAGTTCAGGATCCGCCTCGATCTCCTCAGGCATCATATAGTAAAGCGGATAGAGCTGCGAGGAGTGGCGGTGCTTGTCGTTGTTGCCCAACTTGGGTGTGAGCCACTCTTTGATAATGCCGTCCTCGTTCAACATGTAGGGGGGCATCTTGGCGAGCATGTCCTCCCAAACCGGAATTTTGTCCTCGTTCACACCGAGGACACGGGAGCCCTCAATTAGGTTGTTCAGCACCTCTTTAGCGACGGCCACATCCATGGTGGCGTTAAATGTCGCCTGGGATTTGCTGCCTTCCGGCCAGTTTTCCGGCGACTGCGTGGGCGAGAAGATCCACTTACCGTCAGGACCTTCGTAGAGGTAGTCCTGGAAGAAGAGTGCCACCTTTTCCATGTACGGGATAGCGTGCTCGGCGAGAAATGCCTCGTCACCGGTGTATAGGTAGTAGTCGTAGAAAAAGTGCGCGGCCTTACCGGCACCCGCGACCCACATACCACCGGCAAAGTTCGGATTCATGGCGTTATTGTAGCCATGCGTACTGGTACGGGACGGGAGGACGATACCACGCGCTCCGAAGAAGTGCTTGGCATTCAGCTCCATATCGGGGATCAACGACTCGATGTAGCTGGTATAGGCCGGCGTCAGCTCCGGCATGTTCCCCGGAAGATTGGCTGCGATCGCCGAAGGTACGTTCCCGTTATGGGTGTAGTCGCTGGCCCAGTTCGGCACGTAGGTGCCGCCCCAAATGCCTTGCAGGTTGGGGGGTAGTTTGCCAGTGGAGCAGAGAATGTTGTAACGACCGGCATCAAATTGTTTTTCAATCAAAGCTTTATTGATGTCTTCCCAGGTGGAAATTTCGAGGAGTTCCTCGGTCGTTTTGAGGTGATCCTCTGCGCTGCCGCCGATATCGAGCTTCACCCGATTAAAAATCTCACCGTGGATTTTTGCGTGGCGCTTGAGGAGTTTGTCGTAGTCGGTCGGAACGCTGGTAAGTTTCTCTGCCAGCTGATCAAACTCAGAGACGCCCTTTTCGCGGGGCAGGCGGATGTCGGCGAGAATCAGGATCTCGTCCGCACCTTCAACCGTGAGCGAGCCGTCGGCGTTGGGGCTGGTTTCCCCACCCTTGGCAACCACACGGGCATGACCATTCAGCGACTGGATACTGCCTTCGTAGGCTTTGAGGAAACGAGCGCTGAAAGAAAGTGAATCCTTCGTGGCCGCACTTTTGAGATCGCCGAAATGTTCTTTGAAAGACTCGTCCGAACGCTTTGCGATGTCAGTGTCCTTGTTAAACTCGTCCGTGCGCTCACGAGGTTCCAGCTTGAGGTCAAGACTGAGCGCACCGGGTTTGTCGCCGGTAATGCGGATCACCGCGACACCATCCTCGCGCGAGGCAAAAACCTGGCGGCGGAAGGTGCCGGCGTCATCAGTCCACTGCACCGTTGCCTCGGCGGTGGTAAAATCGACGGTGCGGGAATAATCACGCACCTCACCCTGCGCTTCGCGCTTAATCGTCAGGTCAAAAGCGGGCACATAAAAGTCGGGATACATGAAGCCTTCCTGACCGGTATTCTCAAACTGAAGCCTTTCGGCCTCCTTGTATTTCCCTTGCGCGATGAGTTCGCGAATTTTGGGCAGGTCAGCGGACTGATCGACGGGGACAGTCGGCTCCCCCATCGGCATGAACAGTTCCTCGTGGGTGAAAATAATGCGCTCCATGTTCGGGCGGCTGTAGGCGTTCAGGCCGAGCGTACCATTACCGGTAATAAGACCTTCCTCCCAGTTCTCTGCGGGTTGTGAGCTGATGAACCCACGTTCCGGAACGGGCAACTTCCCGTTTGTACCAACCGAGGTCATGTTTGAAGTGCAGGAAATGGATGATATCAGTGCGCTTAGCACTACCGACGGGACTATTAATTTACGCATAGGCGCGCAGTAAATGTCCTCGCTTAACATGCGCAAGCGAAGAAGGCCACTATTTCTCCGAAAATGTATTTGAGCGGCTCGGAGCAATGCTGGATAGTCAACGTTTTGCCGCATGAATTATGCGCACAGAAACCAACTGAATCTACAAATTAGAAATCACGATGCCGTCGATCCTAAGATCCAACCAGCGCACAGCGATCTGTGCTCTTCTTGTCTTTTCTCTCAACCTGTCTGCCGCGCTTCTGCCGGTTGACCTACAATGCGAGGGACACAGCGATCCGCTGGCCGCGCCATCCGAACCTCGCTTGAGTTGGCGCTTGAGCGCGACAGAGGGTGAACGCGGACAAATTCAGACCGCGTGGCAAATTCTGGTAGCGAGTCGGCCCGAACTGCTCGAGGTCGAGAAAGCGGACCTGTGGGATTCCGGAAAAACAAAGACGGACCGTTCCCCCCAGGTAAACTATGCCGGGAAGCCTCTGGAGGCAGGCCAGCGATGCTACTGGAAAGTCCGCACCTGGAATGCCAACGGGCAAGTCTCGAATTGGAGCGAAACCGCGCGGTGGGAAGTCGCGCTGGTCAATCCCTCAGACTGGCAAGGCGCGGTGTGGATTGATGACGGCAAAGACAATCCCACCAAGGATGAAGATTTCTATAAAACGGATCCGGCCCCCCTGATGCGCGAGACCTTTGAGCTCGCCAAACCAATTGTCCGTGCCCGCCTCCACGTTGCCGGACTGGGCCTTTGCTACCCCAGCCTGAACGGCGAGCGCCTGGTCGACCAGGTTTTCGACCCTCAATGGACCAATTTTGACGAGCGCATCCTTTACCGTACCCACGACGTCACCGCGCTGCTTCAAGAAGGCGCCAACTCCCTCGGACTGGCTCTGGGCAATGGTTGGTACAATCCCCTGCCCATGCGTATGTGGGGTCGCCGCAACCTACGGGAAGCACTACCGGTCGGTCGGCCGCGCGCAATCGCCTGCCTGATTGTCGAACACAGCGACGGCAGTAAGACCACCATCACCACAGGTCCCGACTGGACCACCAAGGAAGGCCCTACCCTCAAAAACAGCATTTATCTCGGAGAAGTCCACGATGCCCGCATGGCCATAGCCGACTGGGATACCCCGGACTACGATGCGTCCGCCTGGAAACCCGTCCGGGTCCGCGATGATTACCCGCTTGAGCCACTGCAACCTTTGATCGCTCCCCCGGTTCGCCTGAGCGAACCGTTTACCTCTGAACGGGTCAGTTCTCCAAGCGAAGGCGTTTACATCGTCGATTTTGGGCGTAATTTCACCGGCCTGCCGGATATGCATTTTGATGTGCCCGCAGGCACGGAGATCACCCTCCGCTTCGGCGAATTGCTCCATAAGGACGGCACACTCAATCCCATGAGCAGTGTCTGCGGCCAAATCAAGCGCAACGTGGAACTGGAAGACGGCACCGTGCAGTCGATCGGCGGGCCCGGCGCACCCGAGATTGCCTGGCAGCAGGACATCTATATCGCCAAAGGCGGTGGCGAGCGCTACCGCCCCGACTTCACCTTTCACGGGTTCCGCTACATGGAAATCACCGGCCTACCCTACGAGCCGAAGCCGGAAGATTTTATGGGCTTGTACATGCGCAGCGACCTAGAGACCAAAGGCCAATTCGCATCCTCAAACGAATTGCTGAACGAAATTCAGAAAGTCACGCTGAACAGCTTTATCACCAATGTGGTCACGGTACAGTCGGACTGCCCGCACCGCGAGCGCTTCGCCTACGGTGGCGACATCGTCGCCACCAGCGAAGCATTCCTCATGAATTACGACATGGCAGGCTTCTATGCCAAGACTGTGCGCGACTGGACGGATGCCGCACTCCCCGATGGTCGACTGACCGATACAGCACCTTTCGTTGGCGTGGATTACTGCGGTGTGGGTTGGGCCATGGTGCACCCGCTATTACTCGAACAACTCCACCAGCACTACGGAGCCCGGCTGTTGATTGAGGAAAACCTTCCCGCCGCCATCCGCTGGCTCGATGCCGAAGCCGACCGTCGGAAGAACGACCTGGTCGTGACCGGACTGGGCGACCACGAAGCCATCGGCCCGCGCGCGGCTGGCCCCGAACTGACCACTCCTAAGTTTGTACATTCCGCACGCCGCATCGCGCGTTTGGCCGAAGTCGTCGGCTGGAGTGAAGCGGCCAAACGGGCGACCCGCTATGCGGAGGAGTCTTCAACCGCATGGGAAGCAAGCTATCTTGACCGCAATACCGGTCGAGTCGGCACAGGCACCCAATCCGCCCAGACCTTTGCCCTTGGATTTGCGGATACCACCGAACGCACCCAGGAGCAGATTTTCGAATATTTGCTCCGTGATCTGACGGCACCGGAAGACGCCCCCCGCCTCACTACCGGCATCTACGGCACACGTATTCTCCTGGAGCAACTCTCGAAGCGCGGCCGCAGCGATCTGGCCTATGATCTGGCCGCCAGAGAGTCCTACCCTTCCTGGGGACATATGCTGAACAACGGAGCCACCACACTATGGGAAAACTGGGAAGGCAGTGAGGGTAATTTCTCCAACAACCACCCGATGTTCGGCTCCGTTTCGGCCTGGTTCTTCCGTTGGCTGGGCGGCATTCAGGCCGCAGAAGATGCCGTGGGCTTTGATCGCATTTACATTCGTCCGCAGGTCGTGCCGGAACTGGAATGGGTTAACAGCTCCCACGAGTCGATCCGGGGACTCATCGTATCCAACTGGACAGCCAATTCGAAAGGTTCCGAACACGAGATCGTCATTCCGCAGAATACAATTGCCATCATTGAGCTTCCAGCAGCTCCGGATGCTCAGGTCACTGAAAGCGGCCTGCCGATCCATCAAGCCGAAGGGCTTAAAGTCTTACCCAGAGAATCGTTGAACACCCTCCGCATCAAAGCTTTGAGCGGACATTATCAATTCAAGGTAACTGAATAAAAGCTGGACGCCTTATTCCTGCCCCGCCGTAAGAACAACGCTGGCGTGGATACCCAAACCGCGGCCGCAATCAGTCAAACCTTCTCCGGTCGTGGCGGTGATACAGACATCGTCTGTCGCCACGGCCAGTAATCCGGCAATGGATTCCCGCAGAGCGGGCACCTTGGGGTCGATTTTGGGACGGAGGCATTCCAGCACGATAGAGACATGGCTGATTTGCCAGTCTCCGAGATCGGCCAGTGCCACTTTGAGATACGCCTTGCTGTCGGTTATGCCCTCTCGGCACATCCCGTCCGCTACTTTGCCGATAACGGTCTTTCCAGTTACCCCGCTAATGGCATCGGTCAGGGCATGAAGGATCACGTCGGCATCGCTATTGCCATCGAGTGCCGGCGCGTCATCAAAAACCAGACCGCCCAGAACCAGGGGCTTATCCGACTCGCCCTCAACAAAGCGGTGGCTGTCCAGTCCCAGTCCTGTTTTGAATTTCATAATACCTCTTTAGTGGAAGCGACACTCATGTCGCTTTTACCGCAGCCTTGAAAGCGACATGAGTGTCGCTTCCACAATTTTACAGCTCCGGGAAAAAGCGCTTCTTTTCGGCGGCCGCGGTCTCGGGGCCATCCGAAGCGTGAACCACGTTCTTCATCATATCCGTGCCGAGGTCGCCGCGGATTGTGCCGGGAGCCGCTTCTTTGGAGTTCGTCGGCCCAAGCAAATCACGCACCTTGGCGATGACGTTCTCGCCCCGCAGGATCATAGGCATAACCGGACGGCTGCTCATAAACTCCTCGATTTCCGGGAAGAAAGGCTTGTCCGCCACGTGCGCGTAGTGCTCGCGCAGAATGGGCCCATCCAACTGCATGATTTTAGAGGCGACGATTTCAAAGCCTGCCTTTTCAAAACGTGAAATAACTTCACCGGCGACACGTTTTTCCATGCAGTCCGGTTTTAGAATGATAAGTGTTTCTTCCATAAGAGTCTAATAAAGGGGGACTTGAATGGCGGAGTCGTTTCGGGATGACAAGCCCTTTTCATGGGGATTTGGCCCGCAACTCATACGATGATCAAAGGAATCCGTGCTAGTCTTTTTCCTTAACCGTAGAGGCTCCGCATGAGGAGCCAAGTGGGCAGGCGAGGGCCTACAGCGCGAAGTGCAGCAACAGGTGCAACACCACACAGGAGGCAATACCTGCAGCCAGATCGTCGGCCACACAACCGAGCCCGCCGGGCAGATTCTGCAGCCGGCTGATTCCGAAAGGTTTGAGTACGTCAAAAAAGCGGAAGAGAGCAAAGCCTGCCAGGAGGACTGGCCAGCCACCGTGTTGGGCCACCAGCCCGTCATAGCCCCCCATCCCGAAAAAGACCAGCGGCACGGCGACAAATTCATCGAGCACGATCATGCCCGGGTCGCGCATCTGCAAGCGCTTCTCCGCAGCATCGCAAAACGCCACGGCCAGGTATGCCAACATCAGGGCGAGGAGTATAAAACCAAGAAAGGAACTGTGGTGAAAGAGCACCGCGTAAAGTCCCATGCCAGCCACACTGCCCCAGGTTCCGGGGGCTTTTTTCACGCGACCGATCGGGCCCAGAGTGGCTAGGTTCACCACCAGTGGCGTGGACAACATTCGCGTCCAGATCAAGTAGCGGTCAAGGTGCCTCACTTCTCATTCTCTCCGGTAAAGATGGACCAGTATTTTACCATGTATTGCGTGCCGGAAGAAACCGTTAACAGCGTCGCGATGATAAAGAAGACCAATCCGCCCCAGTGCAGCGCATCGCCCACCCAGGCAACAATCAGCCCCTCAAAATCGACATGGATCGCCTCAGCAAGGAGAAGCAAGATGGCCGCCACAATCTGCGAGACCGTCTTGTGCTTGCCCGATTTCTCCGCGGCCAGGACCACCCCAGAACTGGCGGCGACCAGACGAAGGCCCGTGATCAAAAATTCGCGTGTTAGGATAAGTAAGAGCAAGGGCAGCGTCCAGTCGGGCAGAACCCCGGCAGCCAAGAGGGAAATGAAGAGCCCCACCATGAAAACTTTATCCGTAAGCGCATCCATCAGCTTGCCGAAATTCGAAACGATCCCCTGCTTGCGCGCGACGTACCCGTCGGCCCAGTCCGTCAATGCTCCGAGAATGAAGAGGACGAAAGCCAGACTACACGCACCGGTAAACGGCAGGTAGAGCAAACCGACGATACCGAAAAGGATCGGGATGCGCGATAGTGTGAGCAGGTTTGGTAAATTCACGTTAAGTAGCTTGTTGAAGCATATTGTATGCTGCTAGCCAAAAATAGCACGTAAATCGTATTTGGATTAAAGTTGGACATCCAGCCGTTGATGATCTCAATCCCCAACACTATGAAAATCGGAATTTATCCGGGTTCCTTTGATCCCGTAACCAACGGTCACCTCGATGTGATCAACCGTGCGCGCAGCATTTTCGACAAGGTCGTGGTGGCGGTGGCCCGCAACGCCGCCAAGGAACCCATGTTTTCATCGGAAGAGCGTGTCCGCTTGATTGAGGAGAATTTGGTCAACCGGCCGAATATTTCCGTGATCGCCTTCGACGGATTGATCGTGGACCTGGCCCGCGAACTCAATGCTGTCGCTCTCATCCGCGGACTGCGTGCGGTCTCGGACTTCGAGCACGAATTTCAGATGGCGCAAATGAACCGTCACCTCGACGAAAAGATTGAAACCATCTTCCTGGTGCCGAACGAGCGCTACTTCTTCACCAGTTCCAATCTGGTCAAACAGGTCTTCAAATTCACGGACCGCGAGAAGCATTTGATTCCGGAAAACGTCCACGCTGCCCTCTCGGAAAAACTCGGGCACCGCGATTAGATGATGTCCGAGAACAACCCATCGACGCCGAAACAAGGCCGGCGCACGCTCGGAATTGTCTTCCTGACACTCTTTCTCGATCTCGTCGGCTTTTCCATTATTTTCCCCCTCTTTCCGGCGATGCTGGACTACTATCTGCCGAACGGAGCGGGCGACAGCAGTCTGCTCGGGCAAATGGTGGCGCCACTGGCCAACTGGGCCGAACGCAGCGGAGCTGAAGATCCGCGACTCATGACGGCCGTGCTCTTCGGCGGCGTGCTGGGCTCGCTCTACTCCATACTCCAGTTTCTTTGCGCCCCGCTATGGGGCGCCTGGTCCGACCGGGTCGGCCGCCGCAAGGTCCTTCTGATCACGATTAGCGGGCTCGCCTTCAGCTACCTGCTCTGGTGCTTTGCCGCTTCCTTCTGGGTGCTGATTCTTGCACGAGTCATCGGGGGCGCGATGGGCGGCAACCTTTCGGTGGCCACGGCGGCCGTAGCTGACAGCACGACCCGCGAGAAACGCTCAAGCGGTCTCGCGATTATCGGTATCGCTTTCGGCCTCGGCTTCATCACCGGGCCGGGCATCGGGGGGCTCGCAGCCAAGATCGACCTGACGGCGCTTCAGCCAGCCCTGGAAGCCTATGGTATCAATCCTTTTTCCGTGCCGGCGCTGGTCAGCCTGCTGCTGGCTTTAATCAACCTCGGCTGGGTCTGGTCTCGTTTCGAGGAAACGCTTCCGGAGCGATCCGAAGACGCGCCTCCCCCCGAAGCCCGCGGTCTCGCCGCATTTCATATTTTTACCACCGGCGGACCGGAAACGCGGCGCACCAACCTGCTCTACCTCATCTTCATGCTGGCTTTCAGCGGGATGGAATTCACCCTCACCTTCCTCGCGGTGGAACGCTTTGCCTTTTCTCCAGCCCAGAACGGTGGCATGTTCGTTTTCATCGGCTTCATTCTTATTCTGGTGCAGGGTGGGATCGTCCGGCGACTGGCCAGTCCGGTGGGCGAAAAACGACTGGCGCTGGCCGGGCTCTGTTTTGGCGTCGCCGCATTTGTCGCCCTGGCCTTCGCCGCCAAACTGGGGCTTTTCTTCCTCGCACTGGCCGCGCTGGCGTTTGCCATTGGACTGGTGTCACCGACCCTAAGTGCCTTGGTTTCACTCTACACCAGCGAGGC
Organism: Coraliomargarita sinensis; assembly: GCF_003185655.1. Taxonomy (NCBI): domain Bacteria; kingdom Pseudomonadati; phylum Verrucomicrobiota; class Opitutia; order Puniceicoccales; family Coraliomargaritaceae; genus Coraliomargarita; species Coraliomargarita sinensis. Next base: position 96,810 of record NZ_QHJQ01000003.1, read on the forward strand.
CGAACAAGGCGCCGCGCTGGGTGTCTTTCGTTCAGCCGGCTCACTGGCCCGGGCGATCGGCCCTCTGGTGGCCGCTTTCATCTATTTCGCCTACGGTTCAAAATCGGCCTACCTCCTCGGCGCCGTGGTTGTACTGATTCCCATTATCATGGCCTTGAAACTGCCACAGCCGCGAAAGTCGGTCGAAAAGCACTGAAACCAGCCTGCCCTCAGGCCAGTGTTATGAAATCGACCTTCCACACCTGCTTGGCACTCTTCCTCCTGACCACCACTGCCCTGCATGCCGAATCAGAACGGGCTTCCGCGGGACGGCCCAATATCATCTTCATCATGGCCGACGACCTCGGCTACGAAACCATCGGTGCCTACGGAGGGACGTCCTATCAAACGCCGCACATCGACCGGCTCGCCGAAATGGGCGCACGCTTCGAACACTGCTACGCCCAACCGCTCTGCACCCCGAGTCGGGTAAAATTGATGACGGGCCGATACAACGTCCGCAATTATCGTAAATTCGGCATTCTGCCCCGAAACGAAACCACCTTTGCGCAACTCTTCCGGGAAGCGGGCTACACCACTGCCATCGCTGGCAAGTGGCAGTTGGGCAAGGAACCCGACGCCCCCCGGCACTTCGGCTTCGACGAGGCGCTACTCTGGCAGCACACCATGGGACGCACCCGGGAAAATGGCCGGGATTCGCGCTTCGAGAATCCGCTGCTGGAGCGGAACGGTAACATTCTGGACTACCGGAACGGTGAATACGGGCCCGAATTGCTCACCGATTTTGTTTGTGACTTTATCGCCAATAACAGGGACCGCCCCTTTCTGGTCTATTATCCTATGCTGTTGACCCACTGCCCTTTTATACCGACACCGGATTCAGAAGAATGGGATCCGAAGAGCATGGGGTCTCCCACTTATAAAGGGGACGCCAAATACTTCGGCGACATGGTTCGTTACATGGATAAAATCGTCGGCCGGATCGTGGATGAAGTCGAGCGGCAGGGCTTGAGCGAAAACACCATCATCTTTTTTACTGGCGATAATGGCACGGACCGGCCCGTCGTCTCCATGCTCAATGGACGTAAGGTCGCCTGGGGCAAGGGTAAGACCACGGACGCTGGCACGCGGGTGCCGCTGGTGGTTTACGGACCCGGCACGGTGAAAAGCCAGGTAATCCGCAATCTGGTCGATTTTTCCGACTTCTTTCCCACGCTCTGCGATCTTGCCGGCATTTCAACACCCGAAAGCTTACCCTTGGACGGCCGCAGTTTCCTCCCTCAACTGAACGGACAGGAAGGCCAGCCCCGTGAGCACCTCTACTGCTGGTACAGCTCAAGCGGAAAACCCGAGAAAGCAAAAATCTTCGCCCGCACCCATCGCTACAAGCTCTATCAAAGCGGAGACTTCTTCGACCTCTCGCAGGATGTACTGGAAGAACAACCGCTGCTCGCAAGCCAGCTGACTCCAGAGCAAAAAGAGATCCGTTCCCAATTTCAGACCGTGATCGAGGAAAACAGCAAATTGAGACCCGAATAATGCACTTCTTTCGTGGAACAGCCCTCCCGTCTGTTCCTTATAGCGTTTTGCAAAAGCGGCATGAGCCTCGACAAACCCTGTCCTCTGTCCTCTGTCCTCTGTCCTCTGAAAAAAACCTACTTCACCCCACTGGCCAGAACCGTTTCAAAATTCGGCTCCTGTTCTTCCTTGGCCACCACATCGACCTTGGCCTGACGGAAGCCGGCTGACTTGAGGTATTGATACAGGGTGTTTTCGGAAAAGCCCAGCCAGACATCGGCATAGAGTTCGCGGGCTTTTTCAAACTGGTGCTCGAGCAGATCGAGAATGATCAGTTGCCCCCCGGGCTTGAGGATACGATAGGCTTCCTCGACGGCAGTCTGGGGATGTTGCGCGTGATGCAGGGCCTGGCTGAGCAGCGCCAGATCGACGCTCTTTTCCTTGAGCGGGACCTTCTCGATATCACCGAGCTTATAACTGAGGTTGGTAAATCCGTTCTTCTCCGCCAGTTCACTGCCGAACTCCACCATTCTGGGCGAGTTATCCACGCAGACCACCGACTCGGCGCGATTGGCCAGCAGTTGCGAAATGAGCCCTTCGCCCGCGCCGAGATCGGCGATCTTGATCTTGGGGGTGAGGTGCAGAAGAAAATGTCCGATCGCCTCCCAGCTGCGACCCGGGCAATAGTTCTTACCGAGTCGTCCGGCGACCGAATTAAAATACTGTTCCGACTTCTGCTTACGCTTTTCCAGAATGCGCTTAAGGTTGGCCCGGTCATTGGCCACCTCCTCGGTTTTTTCTACCGAGGCGTAGGCTGCCTTGAGCAGTGCACTGGCGACGGAGTTATTCCCGGCATTCAGAGCATAAAAGGTTTTCTTCCCCTCACGCCGATCCTTCACCAGTTCCCCCTGGCGCAGGAGTCCGAGATGCGAGGAGATTCTGGATTGGCCCATATCCAGGACTTCCTGGAGTTCCGCGACGGATAGCTCTTCGTCCATCAAAAGCGCTAGAATTCGCACGCGTGTCGAATCCGACAAAAGTTTCAGGGTTTCCCAGGAGTCAGCCATATGGTCTGCTAACGATTACCATCCTGAGCGGAAGGGCAAAGTCATTTTTTGCTTGTTCAATATACGGGAGAAAGCACGAAGACCCGAAGACCGTCCGAGTAAGCCAAGAAAAAGCTCGCGCCTTATAGGCTTGGTGTGGATACGGGAAGGTCATGAAGCTCAAGCCCGAAACCAGCGACAAGCTCCCGGAGAAGACGACCACGCCTTTGGGCTTCCTCGTGCTGATCCTGCTCTCCGGCGGCGCCGCGCTGATTTACCAAATTCTCTGGATGCGCCAGCTTGGCCTGGTATTCGGGAATACCGCACAGGCCGCCGCCATGACCCTGGGTCTCTTTTTTCTCGGCTTGGCCTGTGGCAGCAGCTTCTGGGGCTGGCTCTCGCCGCGAATCAAACGTCCACTGCGGACCTATGCCTGGCTTGAACTGGGCATCGGACTGAGCGGGGTCCTCTGCCTGCCTCTCCTTCATCTTTACCGCGAGATCTACCCCGCCCTCTACGGGCAGTTCGCCGACAGCTGGCTTTGGCTGATCAAAGCCCTTCTGGCCCTGGTCATGGTGTTCCCCGGTTCGTTCCTGATGGGCGGCACGATTCCTTTGATGGGAAAATTTCTCGTTCGTGAGCGACTGGCTTTCGGGCGCATCACCGCTTCGATCTATGGGATCAATACTTTGGGCGCGGCCACCGGGGCTTTTGCCGCCGCGTTCATCATACTTCCTAATTTGGGCTTTCGCCTGAGTTGCCTCACTGCCGTCTCCATTTCCGTTCTCGTGGCCCTGCTGGCCCTGAGGCTGGCCCGCAGGGAAAGGATCGCCGCGCCGGACCAATTACCGCCGGTGTCCCCGCAAGCTGAAGCCTCCAAGGCGATCCTTTCGCGCCCCTTCATCTGCCTGCTCGCCTTTTTCTCCGGCTTCAACGTGCTCGCACTGGAAGTGCTCTGGACGCGGATGTTTGCCCTGGTGCACGAGAATTCGGTCTACAGTTTTGCCGCTATCCTTGTGGTGGTGCTTCTGGCTCTGGCGGCTGGCGCCTGGCTGGCCTCGCTCTTGGCCCGCAAATCCCGCGGACCGGTGCCGATTCTGCATTTGCTCTGCGCGCTGAGCGGCCTCTCCGTCTGGATCGTCCCGACCCTGTTCCTGAAACTCACCGACGATCTGCAAATGCTGCCGGAGAAAGGCTCTTTTGTCAGCTATGTCCTTCAACTCTTCGCCACCGCATTCGGGGCGATTGGCCTGCCCTGTTTGCTGCTCGGGGTCTTGTTCCCCTTCCTGATGAAAGCCGAAGAGCGCTTCGCCCAGTCACCGGGAAAGAGCATCGGCCTGCTCGCTGGCATCAACACGACCGGCGCGATCCTTGGCTCTCTGATCTGCGGATTTTTTATGTTGGAAACACTGGGCATGTGGCGGTCCATGCAGGTGCTGGCTGCTGTTTACCTGTTACTTACGCTGCTTCTGCCGGCAGCAGGAAATCTTCTCGCCCAAAGCGTCAAGGTCGCCTCAGCCATCTTACTGCTGCTACTCTTCAACGCATGGAAGCCGGCCGAACTTCCGGTCTCGGCCTTCGACCCCGCCGACGGACCACAGGAGGTGGTAGAACGTTGGGAGGCCAGCGACAGCACGGTCACCGTCGTGCGCAAAGCAAACGGCGAACACGCGATCCGAATCAACTCGAATTACAGCCTCGGCTCCAGTGAGGCTTACATGACACAAATCTTCCAGACCCGCGTGCCCCTGCTCGCCTTCCCAAATACAAAAAGTATTTTTTATCTGGGCATGGGCACCGGCATCACCGCAGGTGAAGCCCTGGATCGTAGAGACTTTCCCCAAGTCGAAAGAATCACTGTTTGTGAATTATCCCCCGAGGTGATCACCGCTGCACGGAAATACTTCGGCGGCAGTCCCGGACGCCCTGACTTGGTCAACGGACTCTTTAAAGACCCGCGGGCAACAGTTCTCGCTGAAGACGGGCGCAACTACCTGATGGCCTCCAAGGAACGCTACGACATGATCAATGCCGATCTCTTCCTACCCTATCGCAGTGGCACCGGTAACCTCTACAGTCTGGAGCATTACCGCACGGCCCGCGAACGACTCAACCCGGGCGGCGTCTACGTCCAGTGGTTGCCGCTGTATCAACTCAGCCAGCAGGAGTTTGGCGTCATTGCCCGAACCATGCTGGAAGCTTTTGAGTATGTCAGCATCTGGCGCAACCACTTCCAGCCCGGCAACGAGGTCGTCGCCTTAATCGGCCATATCGACGAGAAACCAATTCCTTCCAGCAATATTGACACCAGCCAGGAGCAACTAAGGGCTGTACAGGGTGCACGGGCGATCGACCTCCCCCGGGTCGTTCTACCGGTCAACGAACAAACCATTCCGCTCTTTTATGCGGGCAACCTTTCCAACTCCCGCGATCGCTTTGAAATGTATCCCCTCAATACCGACGACCGGCCGATCATCGAGTTCAACGCACCTCGTTCCCTACGCCAACCGCAAGAGGCGGGACGACCTCACTTCGTCGGTAAAAAGTTCGCCGCGTTCATTGATCATATTCTGGCCGACACCCCACCCGCATCTGATCCGCTCTTATCCGACCGGAAAGCCTCGATACGGGAACTCCCGCTGGCCGGTGCCGCCTTCCATCGCGCCTGGATCGCTTTTGCCGATCAGGATATCGAAGCCCTGGAGCATCATTGGAAGGACTTCATCGAACACTGGCTCGCGACGACTCAAAACTAGGCAGGACGGCGCGCTCGGCGAGTCGCGCCCTACCCTCGGGAGGCCCATCGTAAGGCATCGCATGGTAGGCCCGGTTTGCCACACCGTCCGTTCGACCGACAAGCGCTCCCTTTGATAAGCCTTGAACCGGAAAGAGGGAATGTTTAGCGATATCGCTGTGCTTCGGATAAGCCTATTCTCATTTTTTCTCTGCTCGCCATCCCTAATGGCGTCACAGGTCGTAATCGAGTGGCGGCAGGACGTTCCGGAGGACTGTCCCTTTGAAATGTCGAAGGATTTTGCCGGAGTCCGGTTTACCGGAAAGCACAGTGACTACCACGTGGGGGATACCTTTTATCCATCGTGGGCCGGCGATGGAAACCTCTACTCTCCCTGGACGGACGGGGTGACTGATGGAGTCAAGTGCACCTCGGGAGGCGGGATCAGGACCGGGCACAAGACGGGTCATGCGGTCATGATCGGCGACGATCCCACCACCCTCACGATCAAAAACACTTCGCCGCCCAAACAGGCCTTGGCCACTCCGTACCGCGGCCGCTACCCGGCAGGTTCGCTGGTTCACGAGGAAATCTGGTACTACGGCACCTATTGCTTGGGGCCCAGTGCCGCCTACTGGCATGCGGGCCTGCGCTGGAATTGGCCGGTGCTGGGGCCGATGCCGGGCTTTCAAATTTCCTACGATCTGGGCAAAACCTGGGAAGCTTCGCCGCTTTCTCCCTCCCAACCGCTGTTTCCGGAACCGGATCAATTTCTAGGTCCGGTCAAGATGGGCGCGCCCCACTTTGTCGACTACGGCCGCAACATGGAGCACTCACCGGACGGCAAAGCCTACCTGATTGCCATGGGGGCGGAAGAGAATGATCCGATGCCCCGACCCTGTATCCGGCCAACGGAGAACGGCAGCGGTCTGGAAGTCGACAAAGCCTGCAAAGAGACGATCCGTCTGCACCTCCGTCAGGGTGAAGCCGCAGACCCTGTACTGAATGCCCTCTGCAAAGAAGCGCATGCCGAAGCTGAAGGGATGACTTTCAAACACGGTAACCTGAGCTGGATCAGCGCGGATCAGATCTATCTGGCACGCGTCACGCCCTCGCCGGAAACGATCAACGACCTGAACGCCTACGAGTTTTTTGCCGGGCATGACGAGGATGCACGCCCCGTCTGGAGCTCCGACTTTTCCGAGATTCAACCTCTTATCGAATGGAACAACCACATGGGTTGCGTCACCGCTACCTGGGTGCCCGGCTTACAAAAATATCTGATGTGCGTGACCGACGGTTGGCCCACGGTGACCAAGATGACCTCGTATATCCTTGAGGCGGATCAATTAACAGGCCCTTGGAGGATGGTGGCCTACATGAAGGATTTCGGAGAACAAGCCTACTTTCTTAATCTACCCAGTAAGTTTATCAGCGAGAATGGGCGCAGGATGTGGCTTTGTTATTCGGCAAACTTCGCCAACGAAAAAAACGGGCTTCTGGTCGAGCCGATGAAAATCCATCCGCCCGGCGGGCGCTACGGGCTCAGCCTGCACGAGATGGAGCTCATTCCCCGCGAAGAATAAGAACCAAAGGCCTGAATGCCTTGGCCTTTTTCAAAAATTTAGGCATGGTTGGCCGCAATGCGACCCATTTCCATTATAGGCGGAGGTCTCGCGGGGCTCTCTCTCGGGATCGGCCTGCGACGAACCGGCGTGCCGGTAACGCTCACGGAGGCCGGGCAATATCCCCGCCATCGGGTTTGCGGGGAGTTTATTTCCGGTTTGTCGGACCAAACAATCCAGCGTCTGGGACTGGCCCGGGCATTGTCCGAAAGCGTAACTCTTCATCGGTTACAATGGTACGATGCAGAGAGCTTACTTCGGGACGACACTCTGCCCGCGCCGGCAAAAGGCCTTTCCCGGTGGAAACTGGATGAAAGCCTCGCGGATGAATTTACCGAACTGGGCGGCACCTTGCAAACCGACTCCCGCAGCCCGCGGGACGCCTTCAACCCCGGCACGGTCGATTGTGCCGGAAGGCGCCCCCGAAAGGAAAGCAAGTGGATCGGCCTGAAATGCCACTTGCAGGATTTTCAACTATCCGCCGATCTGGAAATGCATATGAGCGCCCAAGGTTACCTGGGGCTGAGTCGCATCGAAAATGGCCGGACCAATCTCTGCGGCCTCTTTCGCAACTGCGGCATCAAACCTCCGGGAAATGGTGCCCCTTTCATCTTTGAATATTTACGGCACTGCGGCTTCCGTAGATTGTTGTCTCGTATCGAATGGGCCACCCCGATCGCAGGCAGCGAATGCTCCGTCGCCGCGCTCAGTTATGCTGCGGAAGCCCCCATAGGAGGAGGTCTTCAGTTGGGAGACGCCCGGGGACTCATTCCGCCTTTTACCGGCAATGGAATGACTCTCGCCTTCGAAAGCGCCGCGCTCGCGCTCGACCCGCTTCGTGCCTTTTCCAGACAAGAGATAAACTGGGAGAGTTGCGCCGATAGCTACACCAAGTCGACCCGGGCACACTTCGGCCGGCGCCTTACCCTAGCCCGCGGCTTGCACCGTTGGCTGGTATCACCTGCTCTTTTTCCACTGACTTCCGCTGCGGCCCGAACACCGCTATTCCCCTTTCAAAGCCTGTTTCGGCTCACGCGCTGACTGATGCAAATCCGTAACGTACAACCGGAACAGCTGGACAGCGTGCCATACGATGACGAGGTGGCCCGCCGCATTCACCGTGACATTTATCGCTTCAATCAACTGATGGGCAACTTCCGCTGGACCAGCAACGTATTGAAAAATTCGCTACGCCCGGGCGATCGCGTTTTGGAAATCGCCGCGGGACGAGGCCAACTCATTCAACGGCTGCATAAAGAAGGCGAGTTGATTAAAGCTGGCCGTGTCGCGGCATTTGATGCCGCCTGCCCCCGCCCGCCGGATTGCCCGTCCGACGTTGAGTGGTCGGTTTGCCGGGCTGAAGAATTCACCGATTACGCCGATTTCAATGTGATTATCAGCTGCCATTTCCTACATCAGTTGGAAGACTCGGCCCTACACTCGCTCGGCCACATTTGCAGTCACGTCGATGTATGGATCGCGGCCGAGCCACGCCGACATTTACTCGCCACATCACTCTGCCGGGCCAGTGCACTCATCGGAATGAGCCGTGATGGAATCGGGGACGGTTTAACCAGCATTCGTGCGGGATTCCGAAAACAAGAACTCCCGCAATTACTCGGCCTGCAGAAGGAGCATTGGCAGCTCGAAACGAATGAAACACTGCTGGGCCGCTATGGACTGTTTGCGGAACGGAAATCCAGAAAAGAAGAGACATGTATTTAAAATCAATTGCCTCCGCCGTACCACCGAAGAGCTATTCGCAGCGCGAGTGCTGGGAAAGTTTGCGTGACTCCGCAACCGGACAGCGACTTCGCGCCGGTTCGCTACGCTTGGCTGAACGCATCATGCTGGGCGACAGTGGCATCGACAAACGGCACTTCGCCATTCAACCGGGCAACGGCCTCTTTGAATCGAGTGCGTCGCAGCTCAACGAAGCTTTCGAACGCGAAGGCCCGGCACTGGGACGCAGAGCTTTGCGATCGGCACTTGAACAGGCGGAAATGAACGCCTCTGAGCTGGATGCGCTTTTCGTCTGCACCTGCACCGGCTATTTATGCCCGGGCCTGAGCAGCTATCTGGCAGAATCAATCGGACTTTCTCCGGCCGCTTATCTTCAGGATATCGTGGGTCAGGGCTGCGGAGCGGCCATCCCCACTCTGCGCTCGGCCAGTCATTTTCTTGCGGCGCACCCCGATGCCCGTGTCGCAGTGCTCGCGATCGAAGTTTGCAGTGCCGCCTTTTACATCGACGACGATCCGGGCGTGATTATCAGCGCTTGTCTCTTTGGTGATGGTGCGGCCGCGACCATCTGGCACGGGGATGAGGCGGCCGGAGGTCTCCGGCTCGACCAATTCGATACCGTGCACATTCCCGAAGATCGGGGGCTTTTACGATTCACTTCGCGGCAGGGCAAGCTACGCAATATCCTCTCTCCTCTGGTGCCAGAGCGGGCCGGCGAGGCGGTACGGCAACTCCACCAGCGGGCCACCCTTTCTCCGGGGGCCCTGCCCGTGCCCCATCCCGGAGGACGTGAGGTGCTGCGGGCGATCGACCAGGCACTACCCGCTTCCTGTCCACCGGAGGCAGCGAACGTACTGCAACAATACGGCAATATGAGCAGCCCCAGTGTGCTCTTTGTTCTTAAGGAAATTCTCAAGCGTGAGGAACTCCCGGACGAGCTCTGGCTGACATCCTTTGGTGCCGGCTTCAGTTGCCACAGTTGCCGCGCCCAAGAAAAACCCACCCGTTCGTTTGATGCTGCGGAAGAATCGGCAACAGTAGAAGTATGAGTTACGATATTAAGGATAAAATCGCTCTCGTCACCGGGGCCAACCGCGGTATTGGCAAAGCTATTGTCGAAAGCTTCCTGAAGCACGGGGTCGCTAAAATCTACGCAGGTGTTCGCGCTGCCGACAAAGCCGAATCGCTCGTGGCAGAACACGGAGATAAAATCATTCCCATTGAAATTGACTACGAGAAGCCCGAGACGATCAAAGCAGCGGCTAAAACAGCGGGCGATGTCGAGGTCGTCGTGTCCAATGCCGGCATTCTCCTGGGCGCCCAGGTGATGGCCGACGATGTCATCGAAACCTTCCAAAAGGAACTGGATGTGAATGTTTACGGCTTGCTGCGCATGGCGCATGCCTTTGCGCCTGTCCTGAAAGCCAATGGTGGCGGGGCCTTCGTACAACTCAACTCGGTCGCTTCCCTGCGCAGCTTTCCCGACTTTGCCACCTATCCGGCCAGCAAGGCCGCCTCGTACTCCTTTACCCAGGCATTGAAGGGGGTCTTCGAGGAACAGGGCACCGCCATTCTCAGTGTCCATCCCGGCCCCATCGGCACCGATATGGCAAAATCAGCCGGGATCGAGGAGACCGACCCTCCCGCAGTCGTGAGCGAGGGCATTGTCGAAGCCTTGAAAGCCGGGCATTTCCATCTGTTTCCCGACAGCATGGCGAAAGACTTTGAGAAGACCTATCGCGCTTTCGCCGAGAGCATGATCGAGGGGGCCTAGGCAGGCTCTACCTTTTGCCGGCAAGGCCAACCCACGCATACACTTTATTCCCCCACCAGTCCCGCGGGAATCACTTTGCGGGCTTATATCACTTCTGCTTTTGAATTTGCAGGCACGAGACAAACATCATTCGCTGAATGCTCGACATGGAAGATGCCAACCAGCGGACGAGCCAGGAAAATAGTAGGAACGCCAAGAACGCTGAGCTCCAGCTCGGCCCCAACCACGGCACCTGGTACTCACGCGGCTACCTCCCCCATTTCGACCGGATCGGAAACCTCCAGTCGATCACGTTCCGCATGGCAGATAGGCTCCCTCAATCGAAGCTCAGTCAGTTGGAAGCGATCATCAAAGCCCTTCCGAAACAAGCCGACCCGGACAAAAGCAAGCGGGAACAAGTAGAAGCCTGGCTTGACGCCGGCATGGGATCTTGCGCCCTAAAACATCCACCTGAATCCCGTGAAAGCAAAGCTATGCGCCAAACCGGAGCAATGGCCCTACTCCAGCGCCAACCCACGTCACCAGGAACGCCGAGCTCCGGCTCGGCAGCACGATAAACCATGAAACGTATCTGCATCATTGGATCTGGTATCACTGCCTTGGCCACGGCATGGCAACGCACCCGTGATGGGGATGCCTGCACCGTACTGGAGAGCTCGCCGCAGATCGGCGGCGCGATCCAAAGTCATCGGCAAGGCGACTATCTCGCCGAGGAAGGACCGAACTCGATTCAGATCAACAGCCGTGAAGTGGATGATTTCCTGGCCAGTATCCCCGGCTTGGAGGAACGCATCACGGAGGCGAATCCGGCTGCTCAAAAACGCTATATCGTGCGCAGGGGCAAACTGCATGCGGTGCCAATGAATCCCTGGCAAGCGATCACGACCCGGCTCTGGTCGCTCGGAGGGCGAATGCGCGTGTTAAAAGAACCCTTCATCCGCTCAGCTGACCCGGACAGTGAGCAAAGCGCTGCGGACTTCGTCCGACGACGTCTCGGTGAAGAACTCTATCAATACGCGATCAACCCCTTGATCGGTGGCATCTACGCGGGTGACCCGGAACAACTCTCCCTGCGTTACGCCTTTCCCAAGCTGCATGCATTGGAACAAAACCACGGAGGACTGATCCGTGGTTCGATCGCTAAAATGCGCGAGGCGAAACGAAGCACCGCCCCAAAAGTAAATAAACGCATCATTTCATTCAAAGACGGCCTGGGAGAATTGCCCCAGCTGTTGGCCAGTGCCTTGAAAGATGCTTGTCATATTAACGTATCCATTGAGTCCATACAACGCGGCGACCAAAAGTGGTCTGTTGAATGGAATGGGGAGAGTCAAAGCTTCGACGAACTCATCGTCACCCTGCCTGCACATGCCCTGCACAAACTCCCCTTCCCCAAAAATGTGCGCGAGGCATTCGAACCGCTTGCAACCATCGACTATCCGCCCGTCTCCGTGCTCAGCCTGGCCTTCAAACGCAGCGATGTGAGCCATCCACTCGACGGCTTCGGCGCGCTCGTGCCCGAGTGCGAAAATCGTAATATCCTCGGAGTGCTCTTCCCCTCCACTCTCTTTGACGGACGGGCGCCGGAGGATGAAGTCCTCCTAACCGCATTCGTGGGAGGGGAGCGTCAGCCGGAACTCGCGACAAACGACACGGAACAGGTAAAAGGTATCGTTCTCGACGAGCTGCGTGAACTACTCGGTGTGCGGAGCGAGCCGACCTTCGTCCACCACCGCCACTGGCCCAAAGCCATCCCCCAGTATAAGATTGGCTACGGCAGCACCCTCGACCATATCGAGAAAGTCGAAAAAGATTACCCCGGCCTCAAGCTCGCCGGCAACTACCGCACCGGAATTTCTTTGTCCTATTGTATCGAAAGTTCGGTGCAGGCAGATCGTTGAGTGTTAAATCACACATGCCATGGGCATGGAGATGGCAGAAGACTACCATAGCTACAAAAGAACTCTTGCTAATATACCAATATTATTTCGTTTCGGTGTTAATATCGCATCTTGCGAACCCTTCTAAGGGCCGTTTTGCAGGTGGAAACACTTGCCCGCATCAAAGGTCATGGGCAATCGCCACCGTAAGACGAAAGGCTGGTTCGGCCGGTCTCCCTCAATGAGAGCCGCTCTTGTCGCCCCCCCCAGAGGGCAAAAACCGCCCTACCATTTTGCCAGAAAAAGTTACAGTTTGGTATCAGACCTTGGCCAAAGCCAATCCACCGCACTTGAACTGTCATCCGGACTTAACAATTGCATAAGTTCCGCAGCACCGCGACTCGCTTCCTCCGCAGCTTCGGCTGAGCTCGCTTCCAAAATTTCGTCGGCAAGCCTGGATGGTGTGGCCACTCCCTGAATGTATTCTTTATGCAGGGGACGGTCGAGCAGCAGGTTCGCGATGCCGATGTAAGGCACTTTGACCAGATAACGCCCCATCCAGTAACTAATCGGGTGCAGGCGATAAGCAATCGCACCGGGAATGCCGGAAAGCGCCACCGAAAGGGACATGGTACCGGAGCTCATCAGCACCGCGCTGGCGGGCATTTGCTTTTTCTCGTTGGAATGAAAACTGACTTTGTCCTGCAGTTTTGGATACGCCGTGAGAATCTCTTTCAACTGATCCAGAATCTGCCGGCTCGGATAGATCACACGGGCGAGCAGGTCGGGCTTCGCATCGAGCGCTTTGGCAAAACCATCGAGTAGCACGGGGAAAATACGGCTGACCGGAGTGCTTCGACTACCGGGCAGCAGCAGGATTGGGGCCTCAGCATCGTAAACAAATGGCATCTCGTAACCGGGCTGTACAAAGGGGTGGCCGACAAATTCAACCGGTAAATCCGTATCCTTGTAACAATCCACCTCGAATGGAAAAATCACACCGACGCGGTCGAGTAACTTAGCCATCTTAAAGCGGCGCTTGGCTTTCCAGGCCCAAATCTGGGGGCCGATGTAATAACTGAGTTCGATCTTCCCGCCGGCCTTGCGGCTGAGACCGCGTTGAAATAACTGGTCGGCCAGACGCAGATTGAATCCCGGATAATCCACGAAACAGATCTGCTTGGGCGGATGCTGCTCAATCCAGTCGAGGGTACGATGGAAGAGTGCCTTAAAGAAGTTGTAGTGTTTGAGCACTTCAACAAAGCCGACAATGGAGACCGCCGTCAGGTCGTAGAGAAGTTGCGCTCCTGCAGCCTGTAGTTTTTCGCCACCCAAGCACGCTATCTTGAGCTCCGGATCCTTCGCTTTCAGCTCAGCCACCAGGTGCGCGGCGTGCTCGTCGCCGGAGTGCTCGCCCGCAACGATCAAGAGATCCGGCGGTCGGTCGACCGGCTCGGGCAGCGCGGGAACGCCCGACGTCAACCCTACAACGTCCGACGCGGAATCCTTCTTCGGCCTTCGATCTTCGCTATTCAATGCTCTTCCCGTTCAACGTTTGATGTTCGATGTTCAACCACCCTGCCCGGCACGGATCATCTCCGTGATTTGGATCGCCACTTCGAGGGCTGTTTTGCCCAATTCGGCACCGACCTTAGGCTGGCCGGTATCGCGCACGACCTGTGCAAAGGACGCCAGTTCCAGTTTCAGCGGCTCGTCTTTTTCGATGGGAATTTCCTCACGCACCAATTCCGAGCCTTCTTTGCGCAGGAAGTGTCCGCTCTGGTTCATAAAATCCAGCGACAGGTAATTGGCCGGCTGGAAAACGCGGATCTCCCGCACCTTCTTTTGGCTCACCCGACTGGTGTTGATATTAGCGACACAACCGTTCTCAAAAGAGATGCGTGCATTGGCAATGTCCTCACTTTGCGAGAGCACGTTCACCCCCACCGCATCAATATGCTTAATCGGCGAACGGACCAGAGCTAGAATCACCCCGATGTCGTGAATCATCAGGTCGAGAACCACGCCAACCTCAGTCCCTCTCGGATTGAAGGGGGCCAGCCGGTCAGCCGTCAGAAACTGCGGCTGGGTCACGGCGTTTTCCAGATAGCCCATGACCGGATTGTAATGCTCGATATGACCGACCTGCACAATGCAGCCGTTGGCCTTGGCCGCGGCCAGGATCTCCTCCGCTTCCGCGAGACTGGTGCAGAGCGGCTTTTCGATCAACAGATGGCAACCTCCCTGAAGCAAGGGTACCGCCACGTCGCAGTGCTTATCGGTGGGCACGACCACGCTCACCGCATCACATTGCTTCGCGAGTTCCTCCGCGGTCGAAAAGCGTTCGCAGTTGTAGAGCTTACAAATCTCCCCGGCACGCGCGTCATCAGCTTCCACGATACCGACCAGTTCCGTCTCCTTAAGCGCCGCATAAATGCGGGCATGATGCTGGCCCAGATAACCGGTGCCGATCACACCACAGCGAATTTTATTGTCGTCCATACAAACAATAAGCGCTGGATCGGCTAGCCTGACAAGGCGGGAAATCCATCGGGTCATTGATTGTAATCGGGAAAGGCCAAAGCCGAAGGGCTTCGGCTACGTTCTGAATAGTCTCTCCTCGTAGCCGAACGCCTTAGCGTTTGGACCCGGCCACGCTTTATCCCCAAGGCCTACCGTCCAAAGCCGAAAGGCTTCAGCTACCTAGACTACCCTATTACACGATTCGTATTTCCATATTGGCATTCACCGTGTAGCCGAATGCCTTCGCATTTGGCCGCCCCAAATAAGTTTAAAACATCTGTTTGAAAAACCGGGCGTATAGGTCTAGCCTATCATTACAGAAAGTTAAGATGAGCACATCCGCACCACAGAAAATAGCCGACAAGACACGAGGGCAGATCGTCGAGGCGGCTGAGAAACTCTTTGCCGAGAAAGGGTTCCGGGCCATGACCCTGCGGGCCGTAACCAAGGCGGCACACGTCAACCTGGCGGCAGTCAATTATCACTTCGGATCGAAGACCAATTTGATGCGTGCGGTCATCCAACGAAGGATGGAACCCATCAACGCCGAGCGTATTGAGCGCCTGAATTCACTAGTGGCAGAGCACTCACCCGAACCTCTTCCACTCGAAGCGATTTTCGAGGCCCTTTTCCGGCCTCTTTTCGAACACGCGACTACGGAGAAAGGGAATGACCACACCTTCATGCAGATGGTGGGACGGGCTTTAACGGAGCCGGCCGACTTCATGCGCAACATGCACAGGGAATTCTTTGCCGAACTCTCCAGGCGTTTCCTTACGGAATTGAAACGCAGCTGCCCGGAACTTTCCGAGCAGGCACTGCAGCTGCGCTTCTACTTGTCCGTCAGCACCATGCTGGGCACGATCATCGAGCAGGTTCGCCTGGAAAGTATTTCAGGCGGTAAGTTGAGCGGCAAGGATCTCGATAAAATCTGCGACGAGCTCACCGCTTTTGTTGTCGCCGGCTTCAAACAAGCCTGATCCTACGTGAAATATTTTGCCCACAGTCTATTGATTCTTCTCCTGGCAGGTTGTGCCAGTGCTCCGACGCCGAGCGAGGCTCCGGACATCAATTTACCCACCGCATGGACCGCTGCGGCCAGCAACCAGGACATCCCGCAAAATTGGCTGAAGGATCTGAACGCTCCCAAGCTGGAAGCTTTGGTAGAAGAGGCCATGCAACACAACGCCGACCTGCAGCGGGTGACAGCTGTGCTCGGCCAGAGCATTGCCGAGGCGCGCATCGCCGGTGCCGACCTGATGCCCTCGGCCAACCTGGGTCTGGATGCGGCACGTCAAAAGATCAGTACCTTCGGGCCGAGTTCGACCGGCGGGGTCATTTTTGAAAACTACAATCTCGGCCCGAATCTTAGCTGGGAAATCGACCTCTGGGGGCGCCTCCGCAATCTGACCTCGGCGGCTCTGGCCCGCGTGGAAGTAAGCCAGGCCGAACTTTATGCCGCACGTCTCTCCCTGGCGGCCCAGGTAGCCAAATCCTGGTTCAACCTGGTCGAAGCGGAACAGCAAGTTGCCGAAGCGGGACGCACCGCAGAAGCCTATCAGGAAAACCTCAAGACATTGGAGTCCCGCTTTAAGCGGGGCCTGGCGGAAGGTCTCGACCTCCGCCGAACCCGCACCCTTGCCGCGTCAGCAAAAGCCGATCTGGCCACCCGGCGGCGGGCCTTGGATGCCGCCAGAAGAAACCTTGAGGTACTACTCGGCCGCTATCCGGAAGGCGATATCGATCCCAAGCGCGCCTTACCTACGCTGCCGGAGACCATCCCTGCAGGCATTCCCGCCGATCTCATCCAACGGCGCCCGGACCTGGTCGCCGCGGAACGACAACTCGCCGCCGTGGACCAGGAACTGCGGGCCCGCAAGAAGGACTTGCTTCCGAAAATCAGCCTGACGGCCTCTACCGGCAGATCGTCACAGGCCTTTAACAACCTGCTCGACAGCGATTTTTCCGTCTGGTCGCTGGCCGGAAACCTGAGCCAGCCTATTTTTCAGGGGGGCCGTATTCTGGCCAACGTTGACCGCAGTGCCTCGATCAAAGAGCAGGCCAGAGCCGCCTACCTCAACACCGCTCTGCAGGCATTCCTTGAGGTGGAAACCACCCTCGCCGCCGAGGCGTATCTGAGAAACGAATACGCACATCTGAAGACGGCGGCCGACGAGGCCAATGCCGCCGAGGAGCTGGCATGGGACCGCTACCGCAAGGGCACCTCGGACTTCCTCAACGTTCTCGACAGCCAGCGAACCGCGGCAACGGCGCGTGCCCGCCTCATTCGCGTGGAGAATCTGCTGCTGCAGAACCGTATCGATCTTTACCTCGCACTCGGCGGGCCTTTTACCACTGAATCATGAAACGTCTAGCCCCCATTCTTATCCTGCTTCTGGCCATCGGAGTTACCGTGGGCCTTTACACCCTTCGCCCCGAACCGAGCGAGGTCGCCCCGGAACGGCCCGCGACCAAAGTCGAAGCGATGAGCGTGCAGCCGGAATCCGTCCTCCTGACGGTGGACAGCCAGGGCACGGTGCTCCCGAAGATCGAGACTGAGTTGGCGGTCGAAGTCAGCGGACGAATCATCGAAATGTCGCCGAACTTTCGCGCTGGTGGACGCTTCGAAGAGGATGACGTGCTCTTCCGTATTGATCCGGCCGATTACGAAGCCGCCGTCGCGGCCCGCGCCGCGGATCTGGCGACAGCCGAGCTCGGCCTCGCCCAGGAAGAAGCCCTGGCGGAACAAGCCGCAGCAGACTGGGCGGCCCTGGGGGAAGGCGAAGCCAGCGACCTGACCCTACGCAAACCTCAGCTGGCACAAGCAAGCGCCCGGATCGAAAGTGCGAAAGCAGCGCTGAAACGGGCCAAGCGTGACCTGCGCAGGACCGAAATACGGGCACCCTACGACGGACGCGTGCTCTCGAAGACGGTCGACCTCGGGCAATATGTCATGGCAAACCCCGCAAATCCGGTGGCGCGTATTTACGCCACGGATACGGCGGAAGTCCGCCTACCATTGGCGCAGGACGAAATCGACTACCTGATCGACCCCGAACTGCGTGAAAGTGACGTCACCCTCCACAAGGAGGGTGCCTCCGGGCGACAGGAATGGTCGGGCCGACTGGTTCGCTTCGAAGCCACCATCGATCCGTCCAGCCGCTTGACCTATGCGGTGGCCGAAGTGGATGCTCCTTTCGAAAACGGGCTGCGCCGCGGCATGTTCGTAACAGCCGAAATCGAGGGACGCCGATTGGAATCTGCCTACGTGCTGCCACGCTACGCACTGCGTGGGAGTGACAGTATTTATCTCGTCACGCCGGAAAAGACCCTGGTCACCCGATCGATCGAGATTGTCAAAACCGACGCAGAGCAAGCCATCCTATCCGGAGGTCTCAACCCCGGCGACCAAGTTGCCACCAGCCCGATCGCCTACTTCGTGGAAAATATGCCGGTGGAAATCATTAATAACGACTGATGGCTAATTGCTAAGGCCCACAACCACCCACCACTCAACAACTCAACCACTCAACGACCCGCCACTCACCACTCAACGACCCACAAACACACCTTGATCAAATGGTTCACAGAAAACGGCGTCGCCGCCAACCTACTCGCGGGAATCGTCATCGCGACGGGTCTGTTTGTGGCCTCGACGATTAAGCTGGAGCTCTTCCCCGAGCTCGATCTCGACATTGTCAGTGTTGGTGTCCCCTACCCCGGCGCCGCCCCGGAGGAAGTAGAGAGCGGGATCGTCGAACTGATTGAGGATCGGATCCAGGACATCGACGGCATCAAGCGGATCAACTCGACCGCAGGCGAAGGCTTCGGCTCCCTGAACATTGAAGTGGAGCGTGGCTACGATGCCACCGAGGTGCGCGACAAGGTAAAGGTCCGTATCGACGGCATTACGAATTTCCCGGAAGAAGCGGAAGAGCCGAACGTCGAGGAATTGTTGATTCGCAACGATGTCATTTCCCTGGCGATCTACGGGGACACGGACCTGCGCATTCTCAAAGACGTGGCGGAATACGTGCGCGACGAACTCAACGCCCGTGAAGACATCAGCCAGGTCTTCATTAAGGGGATCGCCAACTACGAGATTTCCATCAATGTATCCGAAGACTCACTACGGCGCTACGGACTGACCTTTGCGGAAGTGGTGCAGGCCGTGCGCAGCGCATCGGTCGACATTCCCGGCGGGGTCATCAAGTCGCAGGGCGGCGAGATCCTGCTGCGCACCACCGGCAAAGCCTACCGAGGCAGCGAGTTTAAAACCATGCCGGTGCTCACCCTGCCGGACGGTGGCGTCGTGACCGTTGCGGATATCGCCGAGGTCGATGACGGCTTTACTGACGACCGCCTGGAGACGGAATTCAATGGCGAGCGCGCGGTCCTGCTCAACATCTATGCGGTGGGCGATGAAAGCGCACTCGACGTATCGGAGCGGGTGCAGGCGTTTGCCAAAGAGATCCGGGCCGAGGTGCCCGCCGGTATCGAGATCGAACCCTTCCGCGACTTTACCTACTACCTCAAGGGTCGCCTGCAAATGCTGATCGAGAACGGCATCTACGGCCTTATACTCGTCTTTCTCATCCTCACCCTTTTTCTCCGCCCCTCGCTGGCTTTCTTTGTCATGCTGGGCATCCCTATTTCCTTTCTTGGGTCGATGCTCTTCCTCCCGGGACTGGGGATCAGTATCAACTTGGCCTCGCTTTTCGGCTTCATCCTCGTGCTCGGGATTGTGGTCGACGATGCCATCATCGTGGGCGAGAGCGTTTTCACCCAGTTCCAGAAACACGGCGGGCCGGGCGTAGCCGCCTCCGTTGCGGGTGCTCATAAGGTGGCCGTGCCCGTCACTTTTGCCGTACTCACGACCATCGTCGCTTTCATCCCGGTCCTGACCATTCCCGGTTTTCTGGGTAAATTCTTTTTCCCGATTCCAGTCGTCGTGATCGCCACTCTGATCTGGTCGCTCATCGAGTCGAAACTCATCCTGCCCTACCACCTCACACTCTGCAACGTGGGCGCGGGCCAGCGTGAGAAAATCGGCTGGTTGCGCCGCCAACAGCGTAAAGTCGCCGACGGCCTGGAACGTTTTGTCGAGCAGCGCTACCGCCCGGTTCTGAATTTCGCGATTTCCCACCGCTACAGCACAGTGGCGGCATTCGTCGGCTTGCTCATAGTCATGCTGGCCCTGCTCGGCGGGAAGCATATCGCATTCGTCTTCTTCCCCAAGGTGCCCTCCGATTACATCGTGGCCCGCCTGACCATGCCGGAAGGCACGCCCGTGGAACTGACGGAAGCCGCCATCGAAAAGATGCATGCCGGCTTGAACAAACTGGTCGAGGAGACCGAAAGCAAAGGACACGGCAATCCATTCGAAAACGTGGTCATTACAATCGGGAGCCAGCCTTTTGCCGGCGGGCCGAATCCGGGCCAGAATCTGACCGTGAGTTCCAACCAGGCGGAGATCGCGGTAGAAATGGTGAAACGTGAAGACCTGGCGGATGGAGGAAATATCGAGGAACTTTCCTCCCCCTATCTGGCAGACCGCTGGCGCGAGCTCATCGGCCCCATCGCCGGTGTGAAGCGTCTGAGTTTCGATGCCAATGCCGCCGGCCAGGGTGGCGATCCTATCAACATTCAACTCAACGGTCGCGACTTCGACCAGTTGCAGGCGGCATCGAAAAAAATCCGCGACAAGTTGGCCACCTATGAGGGCCTCTACGACATTCGGGACAACTTCAGCAGCGGCAAACGCGAGATCCAGCTCAAGCTCAAACCGACCGCCCTTTCGCTGGGCCTGAGGCAGCAGGATTTAGGACAACAGGTGCGCGCCGCCTTCTATGGCGTGGAAGCGCAGCGTATTCAACGCGGGCGTGACGACATCAAGGTCATGGTGCGCTACCCGCGCAGTGAACGCGAGTCGGTCGAATCTTTGGAAGAACTCCGCATCCGCACGCCGGATGGAAGTGAAGTGCCTTTTGCCGAAGTCGCGGAAGTCGCGATCACGGACGGCTTCTCCACCATCAACCGGGTGGACCGTCGACGGGTCCTCAACATTACCTCCGATGCCGACAAGTCGGTCGCCGATCTGGAGCTGATCAAATCCGAACTCAGCACGCCGAACCTGTGGGACGGGGTTCCGGGAATAATCCAGCGCTGGATCCGCGAACTTTCCGGTAAACACAACGGCCCCGGTGCCATCGACCGCATACTCGAGGATTACCCCGGCATCAGCTGGAGCTTCGAAGGCGAGGCCCGGGAACAGGCGGACATCTTCGCCAGCCTTGCCCGCATGACATTGATCGCACTCTTTATTATTTATGCCCTGCTGGCCATACCACTGAAGTCCTACCTGCAGCCCTTCATCGTCATGGTGGTTATACCTTTCGGCCTGATTGGCGCGATCGGCGGGCACGTCATCCTCGGCCAGTCGGTCAGTATTCTTTCCATCCTCGGCTTCGTCGCCCTCGCTGGCGTCGTGGTGAATGATTCGCTCGTTCTGGTCGACTTCATCAATCAGGAACGGGCCGAAGGCATGCCCCTGCGCGAAGCGATCATCGAGTCCGGCGTAGCCCGTTTTCGCCCCATCATCCTCACCTCGCTCACCACTTTCGCCGGGCTCCTGCCCCTCCTCTTCGAGACCAGCCTGCAAGCCCAGTTCCTCATCCCCATGGCCACCTCACTCAGCTTCGGCGTGCTCTTCGCCACCTTTATGACCCTGTTGTTGGTCCCCGCCTTTTACACCATTCTCGAGGATGGGCACGATTTCGTCGCGAGGCTGTTGCATAAAGCCGGCCCGTGAACCCCCTAGTATCCCTTCGCCAGACGGATGGCAAATCTGGCTTTGGTGCCGCAACAGTCAGACCTCGCCACTGACTGGCTCCTTCAGCTCACAAGCAGCCCAGCGGGCTCAGCGTCGGGTCTTTATGATCCTCCACCACCGGCAGACTTCCGTCACGCAGATGATAAAGAGAAAATTGAATCCAATCTGCGTCCATCCGCCAGCCTGAGTGAATCGCTCCGTGCACCCTCTGATCATTCACCAGGGCGTAATCTTCTTCAACCAGTCCGGAGCCTGTTCAAATTTGGGCGGCTCGCGCGTCTCCCTGGGCCGTTCTTTTTCCGGGTGTGTCAATTCCAGCTTATTGATTTGAATCGAGGAACGTTCATGCACACCGAGTCCCAGGCTGGTGGCAAAAGGCAGTTGCCGAGGCAGCGGGTCGATTTCGGGAAAGCCTTCGAGGCGACGCATGTGGTTGATGCGGTCGTAAAGCAAACGATCCAGGGCCACCGGATCGCTGCTCATCCAGAGGCGGGGCTCGGAGCGCGTGTAGATGGCATTGAAAAAAGGCCCGCCGATAAACTGGTACGCTTCCAATGAGACGAAATTGAGCACCAGGCGTTCGGCCAGTTCGGGAATGGCGGCGATCTCCGCGACGGCCGCCGAAGCCGTGGCCTGATTGACCAAAAAGCGGCGACTGTTACTGACGTTCCACAAGGTCGCGCTGGCCAGAGCGCCATCCACACCCAGTGCCGGGTCATCCACACCCACAGCGAAGTTGATCCAAAAATCGACTTCAAACAAGAGCGGCTCGGGTAGAAAACTTTTGCGCGCTTCGTCCCCCTCCTTCAAAGAGTCGCGGTTTCGACCTTCCAGCATCAACCGGGGCTCTTGTTGATACGCAGCTGGCAGGGGGCTGTCGTAAAACCATTCGGGGTCGTAATATTTCTCACTGTCCAGTGCCAGAACACGGACTCCGTTGAAACGTTTATTCGGGCTGCTGAGCGACGGCATAATTCCAGCGGACCGAAGGCTGTGCGCCGAATAATCCACGATGTAAATATCGTTGCGCCCGAAGCCACGGCTTTCGAGGGAAGCGATCATGGCACGTAACAATTCGGGCGGGGTGCTCAAGCCGGCCCCGCCACGGGTGTTAACCTTCAGCCCCACCCGACCGCGCTCCCCGGGCACAAGTTGCTCGCCCTGTGACGTTTCGTAAGCGGAGAGCAAGGCTTCCACCTCGGTGTAGTAGTCCGTCTGATAGGCAAGCGGCGCTTCCCAAACCAGCCCGAGCGGGGCCTTTTTGACCAGATCAGCCGCACCAACCATCGACACGGCGCACAACATCAGTATGACATAGCTGAGACCATGCCGCAGCCTATCCACTTGACAGCCATAGACCTGCCGCGAAAGTGAAACCTCGACCTCGTTATGTATTCTACGGTGCACACACTGCACGAAATTCTCAGCCATGTTTAACGCAACTCTCAAACGTATACTCTTCATCCTCTTGATTGCGACAATGGCCGGACTGGCAGGTTGCAGCAGCCCGGAAGAAAAACGCGCTCAGCAAATCAATCAGGCTCTCGAACTCTCCAGCCAGGGGAATAATGCGGAAGCACTTCAAATCCTGGAGTCGCTGACGGAGCAATACCCCAACGACGCCGAGATTCTGCAGGCCATCGGCGGGATTTACACGTCGGAGGATGACCACACCATGGCGTCCTTCTATCTTGAGCAGGCACACTTGCAAAACCCCGAGGATGTCGAACTTCTCTACCAGGCCTATCAATCCCTCGAAGCTGCCGGGCAGCCCAGCGGGCAAAGCCTGGAAAAACTGGCAAAACTCTCCCCTGAAACCATGTCGGACGAGCTCTGGGTGTCACTCGGCGCCTATCGGGCTGGCAACAACCAAACCGAAGCCGCACTGGACGCCTACCTGAAGGGCGTGAACCCGGAAAAAAAAGAACCGGCCCCGGAAACAGCGGCTGCCATCGGACAACTTTTCGCCAGACTGGGGAATAACGCACAAGCTGCGGAGTGGCTCGAAATCGCCGCCGATAACGACGCCCCCTCCGCACTGACTGCGCTTTTCGGACTGCTCCAAATTCAGCTCAGCCAAAAAGAATGGGCCCAAGCCGAAGCCACGATCGCGCGTCTGAACAAACAATTCCCCGGAGCGGTCGAAGCCAGTCAGTGGAAGCAGGCCAGCGACGAACTCAAACGCTGGCGAGCGGCCCAGGAAAAAATGAAGGCCGAGCTGGCCGCGGCCGAGGAAGCGAAGAAAAAAGCGGATGAAGCCGAGAAAGAGGATGAAGTCGTTGAGGTGGCTAATGCCGATAGCGAAGCACCGGAACAAACCGAAGGAGCCGCCTCTACAGAAGAGACAACTGATAGCGGCAAGGCACAGGTGATTGCCGATCTCGAATCCGCCGAAGCCCTGGCCAACAAGCCGGCGGAGGAAGCGGAACCCGGCGGGCAAGCCGGTCCTGATCCGACGGCAGTCGCAGAGGAAACTCCGGACGAAGCAAAAACCATCGCATTTGATCCGAACATTGCCATTCAACCGGCCGATCCGGACTTTGATATCTCTGTCAGCTTCGACGAGCAAGCGAGCGCCCCCGAGACCAGCTTCAGTACAGAGCCAGGCGCAGACATTGCCACTGCCGAAGCCATCGAACCCGCGGAGCCCATTGATCCGGTCGAAGCGACACCTACAATCCGCCCGGCCGAGCAGCCCAAGACTCTGGAAGAACTACTCGCCGAAGCCGAGGCTGCTGAAGTCGACCGCGACTACAAGAGCGCCATTCGCAAGTATTGGGCCGCCATCAGCATCGCGAACAACCGGGCGGACGTCTGGAACCTGCTCTCCCGTGCCTACCTGATCGACGGCCAACTGCAGAACGCCGATACCGCCGCACTCGAAGCGGTTCGTCTCAAACCAAAGGAAGTCGCCTACACGCTGGACTTTTTACGCGTGGCCCAGCGTTCCCGTCCGGCCAAGGAATTTCTGGCCCAACTGGAAACAGCCTACGACCGCTTCCCTTCCAGCCCAGAGATTACCCTCTCTCTCGCCCGCGCCCACGAGCGTATCAGCAAAGACAAATTTGTCGCACGCAATCTGTACCTTCGTTTCATCGACATCGCGCCCAATCATCCCCTGGTCCCCGAAGCACGACAAGCCGCAGCTCGCTTGCGGGAGTGAGGGTGAAAGTGAGAGTGAAAGTGCAGGTGACCGTTTAATATGAAACTTGATGAATTCGGTGCTCTTATCAAAGCAAACGAACTCTTTGACCTGGTAGTCGAAGATATTTTAGCACTCGAAAGATCCTTCGGCATCCGGCGGCTCGCCGATCAACAGGTAGGTACAGCCGACTTCATTGCTGCGAACATCGAAGAAGGCTACGGACGGGGCAGTCAACGCGTGTATGCTCAATTCCTGATAATCGCCCGGGGGTCTGCCCAGGAAACCAAAGGCCCCTATGGAAGGATGAAACACTGGTTCTCTGCAGAAAAGATTGAAGCACGACAGTCGCTTTGCGATGAAATCATCGGCATCCTGACTGCGACAATAACCACGCTGAAATCGAAATAAGATATTAGCCAATTTTCACCTTCCCTCTCACTTTCACTCTCACCTTCCCTTGCCAAGAATTGCACAAAGGTCGATCGAAGCGATCAAGCACCAGGTCAACCTGGTTGATATTGTTTCGCCCTACGTTCAGTTGAAGCGCGCCGGTCGATCCTGGAAAGGGCTTAGCCCCTTCACCACGGAAAAGACCCCTTCGTTCTACGTGCACCCCGACCGGGGCTTTTTCAAGTGCTTCAGCACGGGTGAAGGGGGCGACTGCTTCAGCTTCGTCATGAAGATGGAGAATCTCGAATTCTACGAAGCGATTGAGTTCATCGCCAAGAAATACAATATCACCCTCGAATACGAGGAGGGCGGTCCCTCGCGTGAGGAGATGTCACTCCGCAAGCAAATCTTCGAATTGCATGAGCTCGCCTGCGACTGGTTTCATCGTCAGTTGGTGGAATCCAAGGAAGCCGCACCGGTTCGGACCTACTGGAAGGAGAATCGCGGCTTTACCGGCGAGACGGCCAAGGAGTTCAAGATCGGCTATGCTCCGGCGGCAATCAACGCCCTTGCACTCTACTTCAAGGAGCGGGGCGTGACCACCGCCGCCATGCACCAGTCCGGACTTTTCTTCGCCCGGGACCGGGAACAGGAACACGCCAATTTCAAGTCGCGCTTCCGCGGACGGCTCATGATTCCGATACGTGATGTTCAGGGTCGGGTCGTCGCCTTCACCGCACGCCAGCTGGAACAAACTCCGCAAGACGACCCCGCCCGTGAGGCCAAGTACGTCAACTCCCCCGAAACCCCTATTTTTCACAAGGGCCGTATTCTCTTCGGACTCGACCATGCCCGTACGCACCTTAAGGAAGGTGACAGTTTTCTACTGGTCGAAGGACAGCTCGACGCCATCCGCTGCTGGACCGTGGGACTGCATACGGCCGTCGCACCCCAGGGCACGGCCATCACCGAAGAACAGCTGGCCCTGCTCAGCCGCTATGAACCCGCCTCGGTCGAATGTCTGCTCGACGGCGATGCCGCGGGGCGCAAAGCCGCCCTCCGCGCCCTCCCCCTCGCCTTTAAAGCGGGGCTGGAATTTCGCTTCCTCCTGCTGCCGGAGAAGGCGGACCCCGATGACCTGCTACGGACCGAAGGCGCGGCGGCTCTGGAACCCTTGCGCCAAAACGCCAAATCCGGAATTCAACTGAGCATCGAAGATGCCCTACCCGAGGACCATGCCCCCAGTACCCACGACAAGAGCGTCGCCCTCCGCAATATCTTTGAACTTCTCGTGCACGTCCCTTCGGAAGTGGCCCGGGAGGATTATATCCAGTCAGCCGCCCGTATTTTGAAGGTCGATGCACAGGCAGCCCTGCGTGACTACAACGCCGCCCAACGGATGCGTCCCCGGTCATCCGGCCCCAAAGAGGAAACATCCGCTCCTCCGGCCGCGAAAGACCCGCTATTGACACAAGCCACTTGGGAGCTACTTTGGCTCGTTTTACATCATCCCGAACATACAAAGACTCTTCCGGAACTTATTGATTACGAATGGATTAACTCGGATTCTCCAGCAGCGTGCATGCTTTCCAGAATATTGGCCGAACTCCGCGAAGGCCTGATTGATGATACCAGCGAGATCGATAAGCTCCTCGACAGCACTGAAGACCGACAACTGTTAGCCGATATTCACTCCCGAGATCTCGAGGTTGAAGAACCAGTTAAACAAATCGAAATTTGCTTAAATAAACTACGTCGTAAACATCACGAAACGCGCATCAAAGAACTGGAACAAACGATCCTCAACGCCGAACCGGCACAACGCGTCGGGCTCATGAAAGAGCGCAAGCAACTTGTCTCCGAACTCTCCAAACCACTGGAAATCTAGGACAAAACCAATTTTACAACACTCTCCTAACCTACATCACACGATCTATGTCAGCCGCTAAAAAGAAAACCGCGAAAAAGACTGCGAAGAAAACAGCTCTAAAAAAGAAGGCCCCGGCCAAGAAAGTCGCTGCCAGAAAACCGGCAAAGAAAACCGTCAGCAAGACGACCAAGAAAGCTGTCAAAAAAGCTCCGGCCAAGAAAAAGGCGGTGAAAAAGAAAGCTGCTTCCAAGCGAGCCCAAAAGACTGCGGCGAAAAAAGTAGCCAAGAAGACAACAAAAAAGGCCGCCAAGACAGCCGCCAAGAAAAAGGCCCCGGCCAAGAAAGTCGCTGCTAAAAAGACTGCGGCGAAAAAAGCACCCGCCAAGAAGGAGGTGACGACGGCCAGTGACCTCGATGTCGAAGCCGCGACCAAGAAAGTCGGCCGCAAACGCAAGCTGACCACCAAAGCCCAGGAGCGACTTAACGAACGCATCCGGGGACTGATTCGCCTTTCCAAGGAACAGAGCTTCCTCACCTACAAGGATATCAACAAAGCCCTGCCCGACTCGGTCAATAATCCGGAAGAGATCGAGAACGTCATCTCCATCCTCCAAAACCTGGAAGTCGATATTCTGGATGATTCCGAAGTCGAAGCCTTCAAGGCCCGTCAGGAAGAAAGCGAAGAAAAGGAAGTCCGCAGTTCACAAAACGACATTCTGGACGACCCCGTCCGCATGTACCTGAAGCAGATGGGCCAGGTGCCTCTCCTTACCCGTGAAGAAGAAGTCGCGATTTCGAAGCGCATCGAAAAAGCCGAACTTCGGGCACAGGACGCCCTCTTCTCCACGGCGTTGACGCTGGAGTTTCAGAACAACGTGGTGCAAAAACTCCTCAACCGCGAGGAGCGCTTTGACCGCGTCGTGCTCGATAAGAAAATCGAAAGCCGCGAAGCTTATTTCAACAGTCTGCCCAAGCTACTCGAAGAAGCCCACAAGCTGGGCGAGCGGATTTACTCGGCCTGGGACAGTTGTCAGAATGCCTCCAACGAATCGAACGCCAAGCGTGCCCGCACCCGAATGCGCAAATACGAGGAGGAACTGCGCAAGGTGCTGCGTAAATACTGCCTGAAGCTGAAATGCTTTGAGGATTTCCTCAACGGCCTCAGCCCGGTCTTCCGCGAGATCAGCAACCTTTACGATGACCTGGATACCGCCAAGCAGGTCACGGCCCGCCGCCGTAAGAAGGTCGACGTCCGCGCCGTCAACAAGCGCCTGAAAGAACTCAAGGCCGAGTTCAAGATGGAGCCCTCGGAGTTTCGCGACATCATCCGCGAAGTGCGCACCGGCATGCGTGAGGCCCACAAGGCCAAGACCGAGATGGTCGAGGCCAACCTCCGTCTGGTTATTTCGATCGCGAAGAAATACACGAACCGTGGTCTCTCCTTCCTCGACCTGATTCAGGAGGGCAACATGGGCCTGATGAAGGCTGTGGAAAAATTCGAGTATCGCCGCGGCTACAAGTTCTCCACCTACGCGACCTGGTGGATCCGTCAGGCCATCACCCGCTCGATTGCGGACCAGGCGCGCACCATTCGTATCCCGGTCCACATGATCGAGACCTTAAACAAGGTCATGCAGGTGCAGAAGCAATTGCTTCAGGAACTCGGCCACGAGCCGACGGCTGAAGAAGTTGCCGACGAAATGCGTCTGCCGCTTGAGCGCGTGCAAGCCATCATGAAGATGGCCCAGCAGCCTATTTCCCTGCAGAGCCCGGTCGGGGATTCCGACGACACCAACTTCGGTGACTTCATCGAGGACAAGGGGGCGGAAAACCCGTACGACATGACCGCCTATAGCCTGCTGCGGGAAAAGATCACCGACGTGCTCGACTCATTGACCGAGCGCGAACGCCGTGTGCTTTCCCTCCGCTTCGGTCTGGCCGACGGCTATTCCAGAACTCTGGAAGAAGTGGGTCGTCAGTTCAAGGTCACCCGTGAGCGTATCCGGCAGATTGAAGCAAAAGCGCTACGAAAGATGCGCCACCCCACCCGTATTCGCCAACTTCACGGCTTTTTTGAAGGTGATATTAACTTGGAGAAGCCGGGCATGGACAGTATCAAGCGTGAACACGAACAAGCCAAAAAATAAGTCTTTGAAAAACACATCCTTCACTCTCCTCGCACTGGCCGGCGCGCTGATGCTTGCCGCCTGCGGCGGTAGCAACAACGTGCGCATTACCGAAGGCACCGAAACGATCGGCAATGCGCCCTCGGGCACCTTGTTTACGACCAAAGAAGCGTCGATCGTCCACGTCGACCTATCCGGACGACTTGCCACGATTCGTAATGGCAACAAATTTGAGGACGGTGCCTTTCTCATGGTTAAAGATAAAGACGACGGCACCCAAACAGGCGTGCTCAAAGCACTGCCGAAGCGGGCGACAGGTCTGCGCACGGCCGACGTCCTTGAAGGCAGGCCCGACATCAATGACCTTGTGACCCGTGCTAGTGATGCCGAGGCATCTCGGCTCTCGAAAATATATCGTGACGCGGAACAATAATAAGGCTACGCTTACTTATAACGCTTTAATAGGACATCGATCATGCAACCACTCGCCTTTCTCCAAAACCTATCCAGCTGGGAAATTATTCTCATCTTCCTGGTCGTCTTGCTCTTTTTTGGCGCCAAGCGTCTTCCGGATCTCTTCCGTTCCTTCGGTAAGTCGCTCCGCGAATTCAAAAAGGCCACCTCCGAGATAGAGGACGACATTCGCACTGCGATGGAAGAAGAGCCCGAGGAAAACAAGCACGCACAACACCCAGCCCAAAAAGAGGCCACCACCGACCCGAAGCAGGTCGAAGCTTCCTCCGAAACCGATGAGAGCGATACAGAACCGGAAACGGAAGAAGAGAAAAAAGACAATGAGACTTCCAAGGCCTAGTCTTATCAAAAACACAGACCATACATAATTTCCCAAAAAGCGTGCTTCCGCAGGAGTGCGCTTTTTTTTATTTTCAATCATATGAGTAAGACCGGTATCCGACAAAAACTTCTTCAGCTCCTGGGAGCTAAAGATTACATCCCTCTGCGCCGCATGGAAATCGTCGCGGTGCTTAAGCTAAACAAGGACGAAACCAGGGAACTGCACACCCTGCTCGACACCATGCTGGAACGCGGCGAAATCGCCCGAATTAAAAAGGACCGCCTGTGCATCCCCGAGCAGGCCGACTTGATCAGCGGCCGGATCCTATTTCGTCAAAGCGGTGCCGCCACTCTGATGCCGGACGCTCAACCCGGACTCGGCGTTCGTGAAGGCTATCCCGTGTCCGCCGAAGACACCGGCGTCGCCATGCATGGCGACCAGGTGCTGGCCCGGATCAACGAACGTCCGCGTCGAAAATTTGACAAACGCGGTAAGGGCAAAGGGCGTAAAGGCCCGGCCCAGTATCAGGACCCCGACGCCAAGCCTGGTGTACGCGTTATTCGTATCCTCAAACGCGCCCGCGAAAGCATCGTGGGCACATTGGATCAGGGCCAGCACGCCAGCTTCGTCATCCCGGATGATCCGCGCATCATACAAGACCTGCTGGTCCCGGACCCGAAAAACTCGGGCATCCGGCCAATCCCGAAAAAGGGCGATAAAGTTGTGGTCAAGATGCTGGAATGGAAACAGCGCCACCTCAATCCGGAGGGTGAGATCATTGAAGTACTGGGCGAGACCCACGAACCGGACGCCGAGTTCAAGGCGATCCTTTACAAGTACGACCTCGATCCGAAGTTCCCCGCCGCCGTGGAGAAGCAGACCGAAAACATCCCGGACAAGGTCAGGGAAAAAGATATCGGCAACCGTATGGACTGTCGCGACCTGTTCACTTTCACAATCGACCCCGATGATGCCAAGGACTTCGACGATGCCCTCTCGGTTGAGAAAATAGAGGACGGGAAGGTGCGCATTGGCATCCATATCGCCGATGTCAGCGGATACGTAAAACCCGGAAGCCCACTCGATGTCGAAGCGCAGGAGCGGGGCAACAGCACCTACCTCGTCGGCACGGTGATTCCCATGCTGCCGCATGCCCTTTCCAACGGACTTTGCTCTCTCGTCGAGGCCGAAGACCGGCTGACCAAGAGTTGCTTCATCACCTACACGGACAAGGCCGAAATCGCCAATGTGGAATTTGCCAATACGGTGATTCGGAGCAAGAAACGCCTGACTTATGCCCAGGCTTTCGCCTTCATGACGGAAAAGAGCTTCGATAAGATCCGCGCCACCCCCCTGCCCCCCAAGCACCAGACCGGATCGACCGGGCGCCCGCTCTCGGAACTGAACAATCAGGAAATGCAGGCGCTGCAAACGCATATCCAGGATCTCTGGCACATCGCTTCGCAGCTTCGCAAGAAGCGTTTTCGCAAGGGCTCGCTCGATCTGGAAATGACCGAGGTAAAAATCTACGTCGACGAAGAAGGCTTTGCCGACCGCATTGAAAAACAAAGCCACGACGAAAGCCACCAGTTGATTGAAGAGTTTATGCTCTCGGCCAACGAACAAGTGGCCCGCGTGATGAAACGGGAGAACTTCCCCAGCCTCTATCGTGTGCACGATGAACCGGAAGAGGAAAAACTGCAGGAACTCCGCGAGACCATGATCACCTTCGGCGTGCCCTGCGGTAATCTCAGCAAACCTCGCGAGATGACTGCCCTGCTCAAAAAACTGAAAGAGCACCCGCAGGGCTATACCCTGAAAGTCCATGTCCTGCGCAGCCTCAAGCAGGCACAGTACCGCGCCAGTGCCGATGGCCACTACGGCCTCGCCAAGCCCGACTACACTCACTTCACCTCCCCTATCCGACGCTACGCCGACCTGGTTGTGCACCGGGTGATCGACACCTACCTGCATAAGATCGGGGCCGACTCCGCCCTACCCAACCCGGAGGTGCGTTATAGCACGAGTAAGTTGGAAGCACTGGGCGACCACCTCAGTATTACCGAACGCAACTCGGTCGATGCCGAGCGCGAGTCGGTCAAAACCAAGCTACTGGAATTCTACGAGCGGCAGTTGGAAAAAGACGATCAGCAGCATTTTCAGGCCGTCATTACCGACGTCAAAAATCATGGCCTCTACATTGAGCTCACCGATTCCCTCGCTTTCGGCATGGTCCACATCTCCACCCTCGACGATGACTTCTACCACCCGAACTCGGACGGCACCGCGCTCATAGGACGCCGCACGCGCCAATCCTATGCGCTCGGGCAACACATCATGGTCAAGGTGGAACGAGTCGACCGCTTCAAGCGACAAATCGACTTTCGAGCGATCAGCTCCAGCGATTCAAAAAAACCGGCCAAGAAGCAGGCCCGCGCAGGACGGCCGTTCGCCAAGCGCTCCAAATCACGCCGATCCGGTCCGACCGTCAAAAAAGCGGACTCGAAAGCGAACCCCAAAGACAAAGCGAAAAAAGGCAAAGTCCTGACCAAGCGCCCCCAAAAACACAGAAGGAAAAAGTGAGCCGGGCACACTTGCGAACCCAGCCCGAATCGACCGGTGTATGTTCCATACCAGTGCGTAACTTTTTCCGGTATTATTATACAAATTTAAAAAAGAATTGATACTTAATGGTTGTAGCGATGGCACGACACATGTCACGCCGTCTTGTCCGGCGTAACCCGGTGAAGACGGAAGCCTCGTTGAGCGTAGGCGGAGTGCCGTCGATTATCGCTCGAATAGATCGATCGACCTTGCTCTCGCAAGGTCGCTACGAGGACAAACCTTCTTCAAACTGGTATAAATAGCGATTTGTACCTATGGCAGCAACGCCCCGGCGTAGGGCGTAGTTCGGGTCCTCTGCCATCATCAGATCTTTTTGTAGTTATGGGAGTCCTCTGCCATCCTTCGTGTCTAATACCACTTCGAAAAATCGGAACAGATCCGGGATCCCCTCTTCAAAAACTACTGATTTAAAGGTGCATCATCACAGTCCAAGTCACCGATGGCATACTGCATCCCGTTGAGTAAGAAGGACAGCAGTTCCGGTTGGTGAAAGCTTTGCGCGTTGTGCGATGGCGAGCTGAAGAAAACACGGCCTTTTTCATGCGTCTTAATCCAGGCGACATAACGGGGAATGGCGGCGATGGCTTTCTTTTGTTTTTCGGAATTCACTTGAATACTCGAAGTTTCCATTTCCAGCATGGGGGCAAAATTCATTTTTTCATAAGCACCGCCCAGAATATAGGGTTCATCGTAATGCACGAAGGGCTCACCGCCAAATGGTTTCAGTATCGGATGATCGGGAACCACGGGGTGAAGCGTCACTTCCTGCTGCCGTGGGTGGTAGTCGAAACTCCCCCCTGCCAACTGACTGAATTCATCCGAATAGTTGAAACTGGTGATTGCCCCGTGTAGCAGGACCAGTCCGCCCCCCTCTGCCACGTAATCGACGAGGCTTTCGTAGAGGTGCTGTGCCAGCTCTTCCCGAGCCTTGAGCGGCATGTCCGCGTATTTTTTGCCCTCTTCCCCAATCTTGTCGATAATCACATCGTGAAACAGGTTTCGCTCCCCGCGTTGCGGACAAGTGTTGTTAAGCACAACCGCATCATACTGCTTCAGGCTCTCCGGACGGAAGACTTCCACATCCTTGGATGTGACGGATTCATAGGCGCCGCTCTCGTCTCCGAGAATTTCAATCACAGCCTGCGTGTGCGGGATGCACCAGTGCTTGTACCCCGTCGCCAATGAGAAAATCAGCACCTTTCGGGGCTTTTTCGGCTCCGCCTGGACCTTTTTCGGCGCACGCTCGGCGATATTCTGCTTCCAGTTCTGGTCCAGACGGATGGCATCCAGTTTCGCGTGGCTCGGAACGGTGAACCCGGCGATGAGCAGAAAATAGATAATGTATTTAAGCATAATTCTCAAAGTTATAGGGCGCGCGCATGGGCACATGCATGAGTTTACTGGCCTCAACATCACCCACTATTTCTTCTTTCGTAGGATCCCAATTCAGCTTCCGGCCACCGAGCTTCATGGAGATATCGTGCAGCACACAAATGGTATTGGAACGATGCCCCACCTCGACCGGGCAAATCGGATCCGTACCTTCACGCGCTGAAACCAAAAAGTCCTCCATGTGGTTTGAGCTGTTGTAGAGGTTGACTTCGTCTTTTTTCGGTTTGCGGCGAAGCAGTTTTTTGTCGCTGCAGTCCATACCGCCCCGCTCACAGTAAGCCCAGCCCTCTTCGGTGATAAACTTCACACCGGGCCGACCGTTGCTCGACGTCATTACCACGCTGTTGCCGTAGTGGGCCTCGCCCTCGTAGCCGACGTGCACGTCAAAAAGCCCACGATCGGGGAATTGGCCGCTGGCTTGAATACTGGTCGGGCCGCTATCCACGTCAGTACCGTTGCCCCATTGGGCGATGTCGTACATGTGCGAACCCCAGCCGGTAATCATGCCCAGGCAGTAGCGGTTGACCTGAAGCCAACCGGGACGGCTGTAGTTGTTTTCCGGATGTACCCGTGACTCAATGTAAGGGGCTTCCGGGCAAGGGCCGAGCCACATGTCATAGTTGAAATCAGCGGGGGGGGCCGTCGCCTCGCCATCGGCTCGACCTTTGTCCGTCGGAATCTCCACTTCGATTTTCTTCAGCTCACCCAGCCAGTTGTTACGAATAATGGAGCAGATCTGACGAAAGTAGATACTGGAGCGCTGTTGAGAACCGGTTTGCAGAACCACATTGTTTTTTCGCACCGCTTTAACCAATTCCTTGCCCTCGGGAATCGAGTAAGTCAGTGGCTTTTGCAGGTAAATGTGTTTACCCGCATTGGCCGCGGCCACTCCGATCAGGGCGTGCCAGTTCTCCGGCGTGGACACGACCACCCCGTCGATGTCATCGCGGCTTAAAATATTCCGAAAATCGGTTTCGAGGTCACAATCGACATCGCTCTCGCCCTTGTTCTCGTAGTTCCTGATGACCTTCTTACGCGCGTCCTCGGCCCGGGAGCGGTCGACATCACACACTGCAACCATCCGTGCATTAACATGACTTTTATGCCCGTTGTTGAGGGCATTCATCATATCGCCCTGCCCCATGCGACCGGTACCGATCTGCGCCAAGCGCATGGTCGAATTCTTCTGACTGCTGCCCCAAAGACCGGACGGGAGGATCGTAAACGAGGCACCGGCAGCGAGGGAGGTTTTGAGGAATGTTTTTCGCTTCATAATGTTAATAAGGTAAACTGACAACGACGGTCCTATATGACTTTAACCAAATGATTTTAACAACATAATATTTAAGCCTGTGCTCGGAGCAGACACAAAAATAGCGCGCCGGTTCCCGGCGCGCTACAGAGTGTTCAGGACAGAAACCGTCCTGGAATCTTAAGCGATTATGCGAGTTCGAAACAGCCGGCTTCCATCACTTTAGTCCAGGCGGCCACGAAGTCCTTGGCGAATTTCTCCTTGTTGTCGTCCTGAGCGTAAAGCTCGGCGTAAGAACGCAGGATCGAATTGGAACCGAAGACCAGATCGACGCGTGTCGCGGTATATTTGACCTCATCGCTCTTGCGATCGCGGATCTCGTAACCGTTCTCGCAGACCGGCTTCCAAGTGTAGGCCATGTCAGTGAGCGTGACAAAGAAGTCGTTGGTCAAAGCACCGGGCTGTTCGGTCAACACACCGAACGGGGTGCCGCCGTAATTGGCCCCGAGCACGCGCAGACCACCGATCAGGGCAGTCATCTCCGGCGCAGTCAGGCCGAGGAGCTGGGCGCGGTCGAGCATGAGCTCTTCCGGTTTAACCGCGTAGTTCTTCGGCTGATAGTTGCGGAAGCCATCAGAGAGCGGTTCAAGCGGCTCAAAGGAGTCCACATCGGTTTGCTCGGCGGTGGCGTCGCCACGACCGGCTGAGAAGGGAACGTCCACACTGAGGCCAGCGGCCTTGATGGCTTGCTCCACCCCGACGTTGCCAGCCAGTACGATGGTATCGGCGATGCTGGCTCCGGCCTCGCGGGCCAGGGGCAGCAAGGTGCTCAGCACCTTGTTGAGTCGCTCGGGCTCGTTGGCTTCCCAGTCCTTTTGCGGAGCAAGACGAATACGGGCACCATTGGTGCCGCCGCGCATATCGGATCCGCGGAAGGTGCGGGCGCTGTCCCAGGCCGTGGCCACGAGTTCGCCGATGCTAAGACCGCTGTCTGCAATCTTGGCCTTCAGGGCCTCCACATCGTAATCCTTGGAACCGGCCGGAACGGGATCCTGCCAGATCAAATCTTCATCCGGCACTTCCGGCCCGATGTACCGGACCTTCGGCCCCATGTCGCGGTGGGTCAGCTTGAACCAGGCGCGGGCGAAGGTCTCTTCAAAGAGCTTTTGGTCCTTGGCGAAGCGCTCGGAGATTTCCCGATAGGTCGGGTCCATCTTCATGGCCATGTCCGCATCGGTCATCATCGGATTGTACCGTGTTTTGCCATCCTCCACGTCGACCGGCTTCTTTTCTTCCGGGAGATCCACCGGCTCCCACTGCTTGGCGCCGGCCGGGCTTACGGTTTTCTTCCATTCATAATTGAGCAGAAGGTCAAAATAGCCGTCGTCGAATTGCGTCGGGTTGGTCGTCCAGGCGCCTTCGAGCCCGCTGGTCACAGTGTCGCGACCGACCCCGCGGCTTTTGTGGTTGTTCCAGCCGAGCCCCTGTTCTTCCACGTCGGCGCCTTCCGGCTCCGGTCCGAGATCATCCGCATTGCCGTTGCCGTGGCATTTGCCGACGGTGTGACCGCCCGCGGTGAGTGCGACGGTTTCCTCGTCGTTCATCGCCATTCGGGCAAAGGTCTCGCGGATCTGTTTGGCGGTCTCCAGTGGATTCTGCACGCCGTTCACACCCTCCGGGTTCACGTAAATCAACCCCATCTGCACGGCGGCCAGCGGGTTCTCCATCGTTGATGGTTTTTCCACTTCATCGTAACGCTCGTCGCTGGGCGCGAGCCATTCGGTCTCCGCACCCCAATAGGTGTCTTTTTCCGGGTGCCAGATATCGGCACGGCCGTAGCCGAAGCCGTAGGTCTTCAGACCCATGGATTCGTAGGCCACGTTACCGGCCAGGATCATGAGGTCGGCCCAACTCAGCTTGTTGCCGTACTTCTTCTTGATCGGCCAGAGCAGGCGGCGGGCCTTGTCGAGATTCGCATTGTCCGGCCAGGAGTTGAGCGGAGCAAAACGTTGGTTGCCGGTGCCACCGCCACCACGGCCGTCGCCGATACGATAGGAGCCGGCTGCGTGCCAGGCCATGCGGATCATAAGACCGCCGTAGTGGCCCCAGTCGGCCGGCCACCAGTCCTGGCTGTCAGTCATAAATTCAGTAAGGTCTTTTTTCACCGCGTCAAAATCGAGCTTTTTAACTTCCTCCTGATAATCGAAGTCTTCGCCCATCGGGTTCGTCTTCGTGTCGTGCTGGTGCAGGATATCCAGGTTCAGGGACTTGGGCCACCAGTGCAGGGGCTTCTGCTCCATGGTGGTGTTGGCACCATGCATCACAGGGCAGGTGTCGCCACCCTCCATACCACCGTGAGGGAATGGGCACTTGCCGCCGCTGTTCTTATCTTCATTCGTTTCGTATGCGTCCATATTTAGTCGTCTTTTGGGTTAATCTTGTGATTGGCAGTCGGGGCACAGGCCCCAGTAAATAACTTCGGCTTCGTCGATCTTGTAACCGTGGTCTTCCACCGGATGCAGGCAGGGCGCCTTTCCTTTCGCACAGTCGACGTCGAGCATAGCCCCACAGGTGCGGCAAAGAAGGTGGTGGTGGTTGTCTGTGCGGGTCTCGTAACGTGCCGAGGAGCCTGCCGGCTGAAAGCGACGGATCAATCCGTGCTCGCTCAGGGCCGCCAGGGAATCATAGACCGCCTGTCGAGAGACCGTGCCGATTTCGCCGCGCACGGATTCGGCGATGCTATCCGCCGTGGCATGCGACAAAGTATCCACGCAGCGCAAAACAGACAAACGCTGGGCCGTTACCTGCAGGCCCGCCTCTTTTAAAGCCGTAGTGGCATCTGTTTGCGTTTGCGACATATAGCTCAGCAAGACATGATTCTGGATCGTGTCAAGACTTGGACTCTATCTATATTCTTATCAGGAGTTCACGGGGCGAGTGAGCTCCTCATCCTGCCGGGAACATCAGTCGTAATGGACCGAGCACCAAGTGCTTTCATCCGTTTGGCAGTTCCAGAATCGTTCACCGTCCAAACATGCCACTCAAAACCTGCCTGCTTCAGGGCATGAATATATACTTCCGGAATTTTAACATTTGAGCTGAGACCATCTGCCTCGCTCTCGTGCAAAGTATGCAAAACTGATTCCAGCGACGGAGTCGCTTTGCCAAATCGATCAGTCTTGAAAGAGCGCAACCAGTATGCTTTCAGCCCGGGCGCAGCCACTTTGAGCGTTCGAATGACCACTTCGTTGAACGAAATCACCACGACGTGCTGCGCAGGCAGTCCCGATTGCTCTAGCTCTTTCATCAAGATCGGAATCGCCTCGGGGCCACACTTGATTTCGACATAGATGGTTTTACCCGGCGGTACTGTAGCCAGAACCTCGGCAATCGTCGGTATCATCGCTCCCTTGAAATCTGCGCCAAATCCAGCCCCCACATCCAGCACTCTCAACTCAGACAGCGTGGACTCGGCAACCACCAGATCTCTGTCGGCCAGCTTATTTGTCTTTGCATCGTGTATACAGACAAGAACACCGTCCTTGCTGAGATGAAAATCTCCTTCAATCGCATCCGCCCCCTGCTTCCAGGCCAAACGAAAGGCCAGCAGCGTATTTTCCGGAGCATCCTGGGAGGCGCCCCGGTGGGCGACAATCATCGGGTCCTGCGCGTTGATGGGAAGAATGGCCATACCGCTTAAGATGACTGCAAGAGAAGTCTTCTTCATTCAGGTTACTTTTTGTTCTTCGTTTTCCAGAGTCATTGAGCCGGGGGCGGAGGCACACTCACTTTCCCATATCCGATTTTGAGGCATCACTGACATAATGAGCTGTCAAGCGCGCCAGCGCCACGGCGGCGAGCGGGGTTGAGACGAAAATGCCGCCTACCGCCCAGACGAAGCACCATGCGTTGTCATAGCGGGCAATGCCGTAAATCACCATCATGACAAAGATAGCCGGAGCGCTTGCGACGAGGAGTTTGGTATGCGTGTGGTTTCGGGGGTCGCTGTATTTGGCACAGATGGCCAGAGCGACGAGCCCCACCCCGATGATCGATGCCCAGGTATCAATATCCCCCATAATGTCTCGTCCTCTCCTTCATCGTTTTGATTTTTATCTAAATGAATCCATGGCTCGCCTCACCGGTCTAGTCCGAGAGATAGCTCCATTCCTTTCCCTCCACTTCGGGCTCGACCACGATCGCCGGTACCCTGCGCCTTGCCTCCGTCACGGTAAAGCCGAGGTCTCTCAAGGAGGCTTTTATTCGCCCAGGATCCCCCGAATCTCTCACTAAGCTGAGCCGCACGATATCTTCGATTCCGGTCTCGTTGACAAACACTTGGCTCAAGAGCGCTTTACGGTCCGGCAAATCATTACTTTTCGCCAGCGTCCGGCTGGTGTAGTTCGCGAACTTGATAATCGTATCGAGGTCGGCGCTGAAGCGGGTCCGCCACAATAAGTCGGGCAACTCCTCATTCCGTACAATGCCTTTGTTCTCAGTGCCCCATTCCAAGGAAAGGGCCTCCCGGTCGGGACAGGACACGACGGTGGCATCCACCTCGATCATCCGGCGCGTGACCCGGCAGGCAAAGGCTTCCGAAAAGGCCCGGCACAGACGCCGGGGCAATTCATCCCGTCCCTCCGATTTGACCCGGGCCACCACGTTGAATTCCCCCTGCGGAAGGTCTTTTTTAAGAATGATGGGGTCGAGCACTTCCGTGGCGACACAGAGAGCCGTCAAAAGGTCGATCCCGTGCGCATCCAGCTTTTGCGAATTTGAACTGTAACCATGAGCGTGGGACGACTCGACTTTGACAATGCTGACTCCTGCGACGGTCGACAACTCCTCGTCATAGGGATAGTGACTTTCGGTAGCCTCTTCGCTGCATGCCGGCAACAGAAACAGGCTCACCGCGAGACCGGTCAAAAGCCCGAGTTGTTTCCTGCGCACGAACAAGCGTAGCATTTGACGAAGAATCATTTTGCGTCCCCTTCCGACCAGAAAAATTGAATGGCGAGGATGAGAAAGCCGTAGAGCAAAGGAATCTGGAGCAATTTTTTTGATCTCCCAAGCGTTGTAATCAATGACGCTGTTTTGATTTATTTTCACTACTCTCTTCCGTTCCGGCCTCAAGCAGACTCATTTGAAATTGGTTTTCGGCGCACGCGCCCCACGGGCATTTTTCAACCGGAACCCGTCACTGAGAAGGCCGAAGAACAGAACAAAGCCCAGGATGGGAAGCACGTAACGATGTGGAAAATCATCACCTCCGAGAAAACGAAAAAACAAGCAGCCTAGCAAGTAACCCACTGTCAGCCATAATGCCCGGAATACAGCTCGCGAGGCCAGATCACCTCGAGTTTTCAACGGCACTGTTTTAAGGAGAGTCATTGTCGAGTAGCCTCAAATAATTAGCCACAAAGGAGTGAACAAAGCTGAGAACTCCGTATGGGTTTAGCTTATAGAATGCCCGGTGAGGACGATTACGGCAAGTGCCTTCTGTTTAGGCATCCCATTCTTTTTCACAACCGCTGCGCCAGAGGGCCCTTCCGCCTTCGCCTTGCGGGACTAGGCCGGGACAAGTCGGGCGAGGATGGGGTGGTGGTTTATTCATGACGAAAATTTATTTTCTTGCACCCTTCCTCTCTGCCTCGAGCGCAGCGGTTGTAAACTCATACTTCTTTTCTACGCCAGGACTCAAGGTTGCGTGAAGCATCCCTTAGAGCTCATGAAATCATTGGCAGCCCGTATGGCTTTGTTAAGCAACAATTTGCAGCGGCTCATCGCCGCTGGTCTCACTGAAAAAGCGACAAGAGTGTCGCTTCTACAACCGATATCAGACCTTAATTAAGTGCCATTCTTGGCAACCCGCTTTTCAAAGCATTTCGCCGCCGTATTTACCGTCGATACGGCCGTCCTCGGCGTCCACCTTTTCGACAATTTCCCTGAGTTCCTCCGGAGCGATTGTCCCGTGCTTCACCAACAGGCGTACCAAGGATGCGAGGTAGAGCTTCAACTCGGCATTATCCGCGATGAGCGCCTCGATTTTCTCGTCCTGCGACATGTCCTTGCGAAAGGCGCCCCGCATGCTGCGCTTGAGTTCACCGATTTCACGTTCGGTGTCTTCGATATCAAGCCGATTGCCGATGTCCCCGAGCAGTAGTGTTCTCCCCCAACCCATAGTTGACTCCTTTCTTAGCTAAAATGAGTGAATACTTGGAACATTCACCCGAGATG
This sequence comes from Coraliomargarita sinensis, assembly GCF_003185655.1. Lineage (NCBI taxonomy): Bacteria > Pseudomonadati > Verrucomicrobiota > Opitutia > Puniceicoccales > Coraliomargaritaceae > Coraliomargarita > Coraliomargarita sinensis. The sequence goes on from NZ_QHJQ01000003.1 coordinate 138,318, forward strand.
AAAGTGTCTAGTAGACAAAACTCGCCGACGAAGCATCGCCGAAACCGGGTTGATGCAGGGCCGCGACTTTTCCGGTTTCGGAATCAACAATCATCAGACGGGTGCGACCACCCTCGCGTTTGGTGAAAACGAGGTGGCGACCGTCGCCGAGCCAGTAGGGCTCGACCGAACTGGCGCCGGACGTGATCTGCTTGCTGCGGCGGGTCTTGAAATCGTAAACCGCGATCTGAAAGCCGCCGCCGATAGAAGCTGTGAAGGCGATCTTGTTGGGATCAACAGGATTCCAGACCGGCTCGGAGCAATAGCTGCTGATATTGGTCGGGATGCGCTGAGGCGCCCCGCCATTGACCGAAATTTGATAGAGCTGTGGTTTCCCCGGTGCATCGGAAGTGTAGACCAGACGGCGACCGTCCGGCGACCAGTTGGGGCTGGCTTCGTTGCTCTTATTGGTCGTAAGCCGGCGGATGTTTTTGCCCCGGGTATCAGAGATGTAGATTTCCGAGTTACCGGTACCGGATAGCGTCATGGCGATCCGGCGGCCGTCCGGGCTGTAGGCCCCGCCGGTGTTGGTTCCCTTGAAGGTAGCGATGGGCTGCTTGCGCCCGGTCGCCAGATTAATGGAATAAATATCGGGAAACCCGGTTTTGTAATAAGTGGTATAAAGTAAGCGACTCCCGTCAGGCGCCCACCGGGGACCGGTCACCAGTGCACGATCGCGGGTCAGAGGCCGCACCTCACTGAAGAGAAGATCGCTCACGTAAATCTCGGACACCCCGCGCTGCTTACCCACGAAGGCCAGTTTACCGGCAAAAAATCCATTGCTTTCAAGCGTGGCTTGGACCACGAGATCACAGGCCCGGAGTACCGCATTTTTGTAATCACGACCGGGCACCGTGCGCCGGAGTTGCTCCTTGTAAGGCTGTCCGGAGCCCACGGTGACGAGTGCGGCATCACCACCTCCGGCGCGCTCGATACGGACGGCAAAAGCGGCATTAGCCGGCGTCGTCACGGTAATCCCACCATGCAGACCGAAGGCGCGGCGGGCCAGCGTGCGTGTCGCTGCGTCCGAACTGTCGACGGCGATGGCGACTCTTCCCTCTCCCTGTCGAATGGCCTCACCTATGTTAATTTGAGCGTGGAGACCCGTAGTCAACGAGCCGATGAGTAAGCAAGGAAGAAGAAAGAGAGTAGATAAACGCATGATAAAAGTAATAGCGGGAAAGACGGAGAAAGCGCAAACGCAAACATGACTTGTTGCGAGAATTCCACATCTGTGGACCTCGAATAAGATCTTTGGTTCATGTGCGCACGAATAAACTAATGATGCTGACTTAATTTTGCTTCTTCATAAGTTATTGTAGGAGTTTTTTTGAGTAGTCGGGCAAGCAAGGCACTCTGTGCGTTTAGGCTTATCCTCTTCTGCCAGCTCACCTTCTTCCGCTCTATTTGTTCACAACAATCTGCCAACAGCCATAATTTTAAGCAGAGCCATCTATTGTCAGGCAATCATACGATGCCAGCCGTGCGAACCGGAAGGCCCGACACAGAACGGTGGCACTGTGTTACGTGAGACAGCCCTTCCACCTCTAGACGCCACGGGATCCGGGCATAGAAAAAATTCGGATTCTAAGTTGAGTCTTACCGGAAGACATTCAGAGTGCACGGTTCATTCAAATTTCAAGCACACGTGGATAGCAACTTAATCAAAAACGCTCTCAAGCAAGTGAAATTCCCCGGCTTCAGCCGTGACATCGTCTCTTTTGGACTGGTGCGGGAGATCGAAGTCGACGGCGGGGGCAACGCCCTGATCGGCATCGAAATCACCACCGGCAGCGAAGAAGTGCCGGAGCAGATCGCCGCCGAGGTCAAAGAGAAGGTGGGCGCACTGGAAGGAGTCAATGAGGTCAAGGTGCGCATGGAAATTTCCAAACCCCAGCAGCAACCCTCTCCCGGCGCGCCCGGCGGAGCAGAAACCCAGGCGCAGAACAACACCTCGATGCAAAAGGTGAAGTACGCCATCGCCGTGGCCAGTGGTAAAGGCGGGGTCGGCAAGTCCACCGTCAGTGTTAATTTGGCCTGTGCTCTCCAGCGCCTGCTCGAGGAAGAAGGCAAGTCGGGCATCGGCATTATGGACTGTGATATTTATGGCCCCTCTGTCCCGCTCATGCTGGGTGCGGCCGGTCGCCCGGAGATCGCCAACGATATGATCGTTCCGATCGAGAATTTTGGCGTGAGGATTATGTCAATGGGCTTCCTGATCGACGAAGATACGCCGGTCGTCTGGCGTGGGCCCATGATCATGAAGACAATCCAGCAGTTCGCCCAGAATGTGGACTGGGGTGAATTGGAAATTCTTGTGATCGACCTGCCGCCGGGCACGGGCGACGCCCAACTGTCCCTCGTCCAGACGATTCCACTGGAAGGAGCGGTCATCGTAACAACACCGCAACCGGCCGCCTTCAACGTTGCCCGCCGCGGCGCGCGCATGTTCGATAAGGTCGATGTGCCCATTCAGGGCGTGGTTGAAAATATGAGCTACCTGGAAACACCGGATGGCGAGCGTCAGGCGATCTTCGGTGAAGGCGGTGGTGCCGAAATCGCAGAAGGCCTCGACACGGAACTATTGGGACAGATTCCGCTCGATCCTTCGATCCGGGAAGGGAGTGACCGTGGCATTCCTATCGTCATCAGCGATCCCGAATCGCCTGCGGCAAAAGAATTTACCGCAATTGCCCGGCAAATCCTCGACAAACTTCATAAAAATTAGATTCTAATCATTTTGGCTAGCTAACACGCCCTAATACGCTATATTACAACCCTACTAATCAGTTTTAGTGTTTCCAGCGAATGAGTAAGGAAAACAAAAAGACGCGAGTGAGTGCCCCGAAAGGCAGTTCAAACCAAGGCTTTGCCGAACGTTCGAGCCTCTACAAAGAGTTTTTGGCTGAGCGGGAGGAAATCCTGAAGCATAAATGGATCGAGTCGGAAAAAGCCGGCGAAGATATCGGCTTCGAACGTGCTTTACTCGACTGGATACGCAAACACCGCGAGAGCTGGCGCAAAAACCGCAACGTGGAAGTACGCCAGCCGAAGTAGCCTGCCTAGAAAAAGCTCTGTTCGATTGATCTGTGTTTCGCCCCGGTCCCAGGAGCCGTGCCCGTAAAAGTCGTCTTAAAAAGTCTTGTCCGAACGGCGCGAACATTAGGAACATTATCGAGATGAGAGTTCGCTATTGTAGGCAGTCTGCTCTTGAGCGGGCGTAGTCTAAACGAAGCCCCTTTAGCCGGCGGCCCGCAAGTGCAAACGGAACCGCCTGCCTTTACTAGGTCACAGGGCTAAAGCACTGTGACTACGTTGATCAAGCTAAAGTGAGCGTCATTCAGATCTGGCCCCTACTTCTTTTCCGGTCTCGGGAAAAGAATGGTCTTCTCGCCAAGCTCGGCGCCATCGAGTCGGTTGCCCCACTCCAGTTCGCCTTCGACCGTGTCGAGTTCCTTCGCACCGATCAGGGCACGCACCTTGTCCGATACCGCGGGCATGACCGGCGTAAGCAGGACCACTGCAAGGCGCAGTCCTTCGGCCATCGTGGCCAGAGAAGTTTCCAGGGCCTGACGGTCGGCAGGATCCTCCGATTTGGCCAGCTTCCAGGGGGCACGGATTTCCGCGTAGCGATTGATCCCGGAAAGGAACGAGAAAATACGGTCCAAAGCCTTATGAAACTGGAAGTCCTCATAGAGCGGGATAAGCTCGCCGGAGACTTCGGACCAGAGCTTTTTCAGGTCCTGCTCCGGAGCTTCTTCCAAGACGGCGGCAGGCACTTTACCCTCGGTGTAGCGGCCACCCATATTGAGCAGACGGCTCACCAGGTTACCGAGGTCATTGGCCAGATCGCTGTTGTAGCGACTCATGAAGAGGTCGAGAGAGAAATCGCTGTCCTGTCCGACATTCATCTCTCGCGTCACGAAGTAGCGGAAGGCGTCGGCTCCGAACTGTTCGATCAAATCAAGCGGATTGACGACATCGCCGGTACTCTTGGACATCTTCGCGCCCGAACTGAGCCACCAGCCGTGCACCAGATAGTGCTTGGGCATGGGCAGATCAAGGGCCTTCAGCATAATGGGCCAGTAAACCGCGTGAGGTGGCACCAGGATGTCCTTGCCAATCACATGGTAATCGACCGGCCAGTGTTTGTCGAAATCGTCGCTTCCGTATCCGGCTGCCGTGATGTAGTTGGTCAGCGCGTCGAACCAGACGTAAGTCACATACTCGCTGTCGAAGGGAAGCTCGACGCCCCACTCCAGCCGCTTCTTGGGCCGGGAGATGCAAAGGTCGTTCAGCGGTTCCTTGAGGAATTGAAGCACGTCGGCGCTGCGGAATCGCGGATAAATCACATCGGTATTACTCTTGATGTAATCGACAAGCCAGTCCTGATACTGCGCCAGCTTGAAGAAGTAGTTCGATTCGGTGACCTCGACGACATCGCCGTAGATCTCGGGCCACTCACCGTCGACCTTTTCCTTTTCCGTAACAAACTGCTCCTGCCGCACACTGTAGTAGCCGTTATAGTCGGCCTTGTAGATCTCTCCCTTGTCGTAGAGCTTTTGCAGGATGTCCTGCACGACTTTCTTGTGACGGTCTTCCGTGGTGCGGATATAGTCATCATTGGAAATTTCCAATTGCTGACAGAGCGATTGAAACTCTCCGGCCAGACGGTCGCAAATCTCGATCGGAGGCACACCCTCTTTCTGGGCGGACATCTGCACCTTCTGTCCGTGCTCGTCGAGGCCGGTGACGAATTTAACGTCATCACCCATCATACGACGAAAGCGGGCGACAATGTCCGTCAGCACTTTTTCGTAGGCATGGCCGAGGTGCGGCGAGCCGTTGGCGTAGTCGATTGCGGTGGTGATGTAGAATTTCTTACTCATGGAAGCGGAGGAACTTGGGTGATTTGACGGCACGGTGCAAGCGCGTGATTCGGGAATTCGAAGACAAAACTGCCGTTAGCGTAGGGGCCGCGCTTGCGCGTGCCCGCATCGCCGTTCAGGCGATGCCCCCCGAGACGCTCAAACCGAACCGCTCTTACCGCCGCGCCAACCACGCTCGCGGGTGGCACGAAGCACCACTCCCATGTTCATCTACGGTTGGCGAATCGCCGCCACGACGAGTTGCGGCTTTCCCTTCCAGTAGCCGTAGCTCACGATCAGCTCTGTTTCCACGCCGGCCTCAAGTGCCTCGAACACATGCGGCGCCGGCGCATAGGCTGCCCATACCCTGCCCCCGACACTCAGACGCAAGGGCCGCTTCCCCACGACCTTGGCTTCGACCGCAAAAAGGCGCCCCACCAAATCGCCGGGATCTTGCTCCAAATCACCACCGAAAAAACTGCCATCTGGTAGGCGCTCGGGGAAGATCGTCGGGTCGGCGTCATGGCGCATTTCAAAATCGAGCGCATCCTGGCTTTGGTGTAGAGGTGCCTCTGCCTCAAAGGGCCCAATGCGGAAGCGGGCGATCAGCGGAAAGTGATCGGAAGCCCCGCCGCCCTTTCGCCCGGCAAAATTCCACTCCAAAGGTCGCCCCATGGCATCAGCGTTGACACCAATAATCTGCCCCACACGAAAGCTCCCATCGAGGTAGCTGATCCCATTCGAGTCGTAAAGCCCCGGAGCCACAATCAGGTGCATGAGTGTTCCCCGGCGCCCCCGCCAGATTTCGGAATAGCGCTGCGGTGGAGGCACTTCATACCACAGATTATAGTGCCCTTCACCTTCGCGAAATTGGGAGCCCAACACGTCATTGATCCCGGTCTTGAGTTCCGGATAGAGGATCGAGTGATTGTAGTGCGAATTGAGATCACCCCCAATCAAGATATCGGCTTGGGGGTCTTTTTCGAGGCGGTCATCGACGAGAGATTTGAGTACCTTGGCATTCCGCACGCGGATCGGCTCCCGCTTTAGATTGGAGGCGCCGGACTTCCAGTGGTTGTTGTATACCCAGAGAGAGTGCCCTCCGATATCGAGCTCGGCTTCGATAATATCACGCGCCTGACTGAGCTCGTGGAAGTGGACCTGCTGGACCGGGAAACGGGTAAAGATGGCATTGACGTGGGCGATGCCCGAGTCGAAGGGCTTGGTCGGTGCCACCACGACATGGTAGTCGCTCATGCCCAGGTCATCCAACGTCTTGAGTAACCACGCCACAGCGGGGATGCCGACATACTCCGGCTTCCATTCACGAACGAGCATCTCCTCTATCGTTTGAGCGCTGTGTGCTTTGAGAAAAGCATCGAAATCGGTGACTGCGCTCCCCGGTGTAAAGTCGCCCTCCAGTTCCTGAAGCAGAATCACGTCCGGACCGTACGGATCGAGCGCTGCCAAAACCGAAGCCGCATTCTCGAGTTTGGTCAGGAGCTTGCGGCGCGAATAGGTGAACGGATCGTCGGCTTCGTCCTGCCGGTAGTCGTCGAAAATAGCCACGCCGTCCACGTCGAAGAGATTCTCCACATTATAGGCGACCACCGAAAACTCCACCGGGCGCCCCGCGCAAACGGTGCAGCCCAAGAAAATCGAAAAAAATAAAGCCAGCCATCGGAAGATCATGTTTTCCCCACCAATACCCCCTAACGGAATCAAAATCAAGTACCCAAAGCCCGCCATCTGCTGGAAAAACCTCGCCCTACCCGCCGTCCGTGGGGGCCGTGCCCGCGCGTGCCCGCATTGCCATCCAGGCGATACTCCCGGAACGTTCGAGCGTAACATTACTTGCCTACCGCCTCAACTGCGCTCGCCGCTTCGACCGTCCAAGGTCCTGGGTTATGGAAGGGAGGGCCGCGACATTCGAACACCGTAGCCGAACGCCTTCCTCCTTCGCCAAGGCTACGGCGGGACAGGTCGCGTTTGGTTCTACCGTATTCCGGCTTCCACACACGCTTCGACCAAAGCCTAAGGGCTTCGGCTACATACCAAAACCCAAGGGCTTCAGCTACGTGCCAAAGCCGATACGATTTCCTCCTACGCCAAGACCAGGACGGACCGGTCAGCTACGTGAAAAACAGAATTGAGCACCCATTACGGCAGCCAGGGATACTTCTTATACTCCGGCGCACGCTTCTCGTTCCAGGCTTTCCGCCCTTCTTCACCTTCCTCCGTCAAATAGTACAGAAGTGTCGCGTTGCCCGCCAGTTCCTGCAGTCCCTGCTGGCCGTCGACATCGGCGTTGAAGGCCGCTTTCAGGCATCGAATCGAAAGCGGGCTGTGCTGAAGGATTTCGCTGGCCCACTGCACGCCCTCGGCCTCGAGTTGATCGTACGGCACCACCTTATTAACCAAGCCCATATCAAGCGCCTCCTGCGCGTTGTATTGGCGACACAAATACCAGATCTCACGGGCCTTTTTCTGCCCGACGATCCGCGCGAGATAGCTCGAGCCGAAACCACCGTCGAAGCTGCCTACCTTGGGGCCCGTTTGCCCGAAAACCGCATTGTCCGCCGCAATCGTCATATCGCAAACCACGTGGAGCACGTGGCCGCCACCGATCGCGTAGCCGGCCACCAGTGCGATCACGACCTTGGGCATGGAACGAATCAGTTTCTGAAGATCGAGCACGTTGAGGCGCGGGACACCGTCCTTGCCGACATAGCCGCCCGCCTTGTGCCCGCGGATCTTTTGGTCCCCGCCGGCGCAGAAGGCGAACTTCCCGTCCGTCTGGGGGTTAAAGCCGGTCAAGAGGACGACCCCGATCGAGGTGTCGTCCTTGGCGTCGGCGAAGGCATCGATCAGTTCGGATACCGTATCGGGAGTAAAGGCGTTGCGCCGGTGCGGACGATTGATCGTCACCTTGGCGATACCATCGCACTTCTCATAAATAATGTCTTCGTACTCACGAACAGATTGCCAATTCATAATAGCGACTAAAGCGCTCTGCTTTCGAAAGACAACTGCTATCAGGTATTATAGTCTCCCCTGAACGTCCGGCAAGGTCGCGCACAGTCGGCCCCAGCGTAGGGGCTTTGCTTGCCGAAGCCAGCGAAAGGACGGCACGCCTCGGAACTTGCAGGACGCCCCGCAAGAACCGCGGGTGGCGCGAGCACCACCCCTACCGCCCAGTATTTCAAATCCCGAGAATACGGCTTGTGAACCGCGGGTGGCGCGAGCACCACCCCTACCGCCCAGTATTTCAAATCCCGAGAATACGGCTTGTGAGTCGACCCGGAAATAATAATCTGCATTTCATGCGTCTACCAAGCCTCACCGCCCTCTCCGAAGGGCTTCGCGCCACGATTCTGCGTTTCCCCGTGCCCACGCTCTTCGCAGCGATCGTGACCGGCCTGTTGATCTATCTATTTGACAGCAACTTTGACGAGGAGGTCATCATGCACTACGTCCTGCTGGCCGGACTTGGCTTTGTCGCCAGTCTGCTCTGCGATCTGGCGGCCGAAGCGCGGGGCAGCTCACGAGGTACGCGGTTGTCAACCCAGGCCTTTGTCGTGGTGCTGCTCATTCTCTACGGCCAATTCATCATGCCGGATTCGCTGAAAGATCCGCGGCCGACCTTTTTCTACAGCTATTTCATCCTCCTCTTCGCGCTCCACCTTGGCATTGCATTGGTGCCCGCGCTGGCACCGGATGGCTCGAAAAAGATATGGCGCTTCAATCTGAGCTGCTTTCTGCGTTACTTCTTCAGCAGTGTTAATGCCGCTCTGCTCTTCAGCGGTCTCGCCCTCGCCATGCTGAGCGTCGACAAACTTTTTGAACTCGACCTCGATGATGAATTTTACCCGAGACTCTGGGTGCTCTGCGCGTTCTTCGCCCATCCGATGCTCTTTCTCGGTGGACTACCACGGATTCTCAGTTTGGTGGACCATGGCGATTTCCCCAAGCCTCTGCGTTTCAGCCTCTGCTTTATCGGCCTGCCCCTGGTCGCACTTTACCTGACCATCCTATACGCCTATATTGCCAAGATCGGAATCCAATGGAGCTGGCCCAATGGCTGGGTCGCCATGCCGATCTTCGTGCTGGCGGTGATCAGCCTGCTGACCTACGTGCTCAGTCTGCCGCTCCCCAAATCGGAAAACTGGGCACGCCTCTACCACCGCTGGCTCTTCCGCCTGCTGCTGCCGCTTGCCATCGTGCTCTTTATGGCCCTACAGGTCCGACTGAGCGATTACGGCATGACGATCAACCGCTACCTTGGCCTTGCGCTGGCCATCTGGCTCTTTGGCCTCTCGCTGGCCTACATCCTTCGCCCCGCACTGAAAATCGGGTGGATGCCTTTCAGTCTTCTTATCGTCTCGCTCTTTTCCATTTATGCCGGACCGCTCGGTGCTTTCGGCTGGAGTGAACGGGCACAACTGGAACGGATTCGAGCCCTGGCCACCGAACTGGGCGTGATGGAAAAAGGTGTCCTAATTCCCACCGAAGCACCACAGGACGCGGAAGTCGTGGAGGAATTACAGAGTGCTTTGAGCTATGTTCTGAAAAATTTCGGCACCGAATCCATGGAGAAGGAACTCGCCTCCTTCCTCTCTACCCGAAAAAACATTCAAGCCTCGTACAGAAATTCGTCCTATTACATGACCAATAAAGTCATGGAATATCTCCAATTGAACGATGAACTGGAGATGACATCCACCCAGTTCTATGCGGCCCGCAACGTCACCTCAACCTACGGCCATGAATGGATGATCGACTACAATTTCTACAACAGCCGGAATCGTAATGCGAAACGCAGCTACGAGCTTGGAACGGACGAGCTTGTTGTTGAGATAAGCGAAGAAGCCAATTACCTGTCTGTTCAGTCAAACGGGATCGAGGTGATCGACATCGAAATGACCACGTGGGCGGCCGAAATCAAAGAAGCCGTCAAAACCAACGGCAACCGGAATAATGAACCGCTTGTCTGGCATGTTGAAAATAAGGACTACCGCTTCAGCTTTGTCTGCACGAACGCACAGCTTGCTGGTGAAAACCGCTTCCGCAGTGCGACATTTACCGTCTTTTTGACGCTACCGGAGCCAATCTCTCCCTAGCCGCAGGGACTGGCAGGGCGAACCGAACCCCTACTCCGCCGCCGCCATTTCCTGATCGATCGTGGTCAGGCGGCGCTGTTTAACCCCGAGCTTGGGAATACAGGCGATCAAGGCTTTGGTGTAGGGGTGCTGCGGATTGTTCAACACCTCTTCAACCGGCCCGTGCTCCACGATGTCCCCCCGATACATGACGATGACCTCGTCGGCGAAGCCTTTGACGATCCCGAAGTTGTGGGTGATCAGCACGATACTCATCCCGAGCTTGGCCCGAAGATCACGCAGCAGATTCATGATCTGTGCCTGGATCGTCACATCCAGGGCGGTGGTCGGCTCATCCGCCACCAGCAGCTTGGGCTCGCAGGCCAGGGCCATCGCAATCATCACACGTTGCTGCATGCCACCGCTCATTTCATGCGGGTAGGCTTTGTAGCGTTTAGCCGCGTCGCGAATACCGACCAGATCGAGCAACTCGATGACGCGCCCCTTGGTGTCGCTGATATCAGGCCGGTGCAGTTTAACCGCCTCCGCGATTTGGTGCCCCACCGTGAAGACCGGATTGAGTGAAGCCGACGGTTCCTGAAAAATGTAGGCAATCCCCTCGCCCCGCAAACAACGAACCTCATCGGCTGACATGGTCAGCACATTCTTGCCTTCGAAAAGAATCTCCCCTTGCACCGAGCAAGTCGAATCGGGCGGCAGCAGCTTGGTCAGGGCCAGGCAGGTGACGCTCTTGCCGCTCCCGCTCTCCCCCAGAATCGCAACGGTCTTGCCATCACCGCCGACAGTGAAGTCGATCCCGTGCACGACCTCATTGGCCTCACCACGCGAGTGGAAGGCGATTCGGAGGTCTTTGACTTCGAGTAGCGCGCTCATTTTGTGAGAACATTGAACATCGAACATCGAACGTCCAACATTGAATTATGATTACCGGTCCATACCGGGCAGTCTCCTATTTTCATTCGACGTTCAAGCGGCACTAGCCGCGTCCGGTTTGCATTTTCGGATCGACGATATCGCGGAGCACATCGCCAAGTACGTTGAAAGCGATCACGGTGACAAATATGGCGAAACCGGGCGTGAGCATCCACCAGAAGTTCATGAAGAAGACGATCATGTTGCCCTGCGACTGTTTCAGCATGAGGCCCCAACTGGTGGACGGCTCGCTGATACCGAGGCCGAGAAAGCTAAGCGCGGCTTCGGCGAGAATATAACCGGGGATGGCCAGTGTCGCCGCGACCAGCAGGTAGCTGGCCAGGTTCGGCAGGATGTGCTTGATTAGAATATGCGGTACGGACTGCCCCATACTTTCCGCCGCGAGCACAAAGGGGCGATTACGAATCGACAGTGTCATCCCACGAATGATCCGTGCGGTGCCGGCCCAACCGATCACCGAGAGAATGACAATAATCACAATGTAGGTCTGCGTCGGCGACAGCCCGGGCCCCATCAGTGCGGAACGCAGGGCCAGAAGAAGATAAAGTGCCGGGATCGACATCAGTAGCTCGACCAGGCGCATGGCGGCAAAGTCGACCGTGCCCCCGTAGTAGCCCGCCAAACCACCCACCACAAAGCCCAGCATCAGAGTAATGGAGATCCCGATAAACCCGATCGATAGCGAAACCCGTGAACCGTGCAGCAGCCGGCTGAAAATATCACGTCCGGTATCGTCCGCACCGAGTAGGTAGAAGCTGGCGTTGGGATCGTCGGTATCGAGTTGGAAGAGTTTCCGCTCCATTGGAATAAAGCCAAAAAGTTTATAAGGCTCTCCTTTGGCAAAGAACTGAATGGGCGCGGTATCACCTTCGACATGCTTGTACTCGGCCGAGCCCACCGTTTCCTGCGTGTAGAGCTTCGCGTGTAATCCGCCCTCTTTCCAGACCACTCCACTTGGCGGATGGTAGGGCTTGTCCAGATTTTGCGTGGTCACCTCATACGGGGCAATGAACGGGGCAAAGAGCGCACCGAAGTACAGTACTGCAAGAACGGACAGCGCAGACAAGCCCAGCGGGCGGCGCAGCACCTTGCCCAGTAGTTGTTTGAAGAGAACATAAACGACATAACCAACCAGACCGACGCAGGCCAGGGCGAGCAGCCCCACCAGCAAGATGCCGATATACTTCAATCCGGTCGCGATCACGGCAAGAATACCCGGGGCATACGCTTCCAGAAGTATCTCCAGCAGGAGAATCCCGATGAGACCAATCCAGATCCAATAGCTGCCCCTGACCGCGCCTTTGGCCCTGCTGCCCCCTTCGAGCCGGATTCGCGGGTCGGACCAGCCCAGCAGGAGGTCCGCAAGTAAATTGCCCAGTACCAGCATCACCACACCGACCAGCACACCGGCCATGACCACATATTGATCTTCCCGAATCAGCGCTTGGAAGATCAGTTGCCCGAGACCGGGATAGTTCATGACGTTCTCCACCAACAGGGCTCCGGACAGGAGGCTGGCGAAGGAGTAGCCGAAGGACGTAATGAGCGGATTGATGGCGTTGCGCAGCACGTGCTTGAACATGATTACGCGCTCACGCAGCCCCTTGGCCCGGGCCGCGGTGGCAAACTCGGCCCGCATGTAATCGATAAAGTTGGCCCGCATCACCCGCATCATCCCGGCCACACTGCCGACACCCAAAACGATACTGGGCAGGATCAAGTGATAGCCGTAATCCAGGATTCGAAGTCCGAAGGGATAAAACTCACTCTCGACCGAGGAGCGCCCACCCTCGGGAAAGATACCGGTAACCGCTGCGAAATAGACCGCCAGAATGGCGAGAAAGAACTCCGGTATCGAAAGGGCCGCGTAAGCCAACAGGCTACTGATCCGGTCGAAAATCGAGTCCTTGTAGATCGCCGCCAGCACACCGAGGGGAATCGCCAGACACCAGGCAAACATGAGCGAGGTCAGCGAGAGCATGAAGGTCGCAGGCACGCGCTGCTTGAGCAGCGAAAAGACCTCCACCTTGTAGGTCCAGGACTCTCCAAAATAAGGCCAGCCGAAATGCAGGCCCCGGTCGTCCTCCCCTACCCAGGGACCGTATTTAATAGGGGACACGTTGGCCAACCAGTGCCCATAGCGCACATACCAGCGGGTCGGCTCGCCCTCGGCATCGACAAGCCCAAGCTGGCGTTCCTGCTGCTCGATAACAGCGGGATCAATATCACGGGCCGCCCGGGCCTGCGTCAGGAAATCGCCCGGAGAAAGATACATCAGCAGGTTCACCAGTAAGCTCACCCCCAAAAGCAAGGGAATGAGCGCGAGCAGACGTCTGAGAATGAAGGCCGTCATTGGCTCAGGCAGCCTCCTCGTTTGTTAACTGTAACCGAATGGTAGCGACGGCACGCCACATGTCACGCCGTAGTCTCGTTGAGCGAAGGCGGAGTGCCGTCGAACACGACTGCGGCAAGCAAACAATCGACCTTGCTGGCGCAAGTTCGCTACGAAATGGGAACAGGAAGATCGAAGTCGCAGGCGCATTACGAAGCGCAAGGACGTTTGTCCAAAGCCTGAGGGCTTCGGCTACATTCAAGATTCCTGGCAGCATGCGATTCGAGTTTTGTACACGGCCTTCAAAACCCCAAGCCGAAAGGGTGCCCGTCTGGTCGTAGCTACCACTCCCTCGGCCACGTAGCCGAACGCCTTCGCGTTTGGTCGTATGTACAAGCGAGTCCGCACGCACTTTCGTCCAAGGCCTAAGGGCTTCGGCTACACTTACGGTGATTTTGCGGCGCCAATTCAGTTGAAACATAGCTAGTCCTTCCCCTCCCAAATCACTTCAATGTTCCAGAGACTACTTCCGGCGGAGGGCACATAAATGTTCCGCCACTTGTTTTTGATCCCGCTGTAACCGTAAGGCGTGAAGCCATAAAGCAGCGGCAGCTGCTCTGCCAGGATGGCCTGCACCTCATGCATATAGTCATAACGTTTCTCCATATCCAGCGTCCGCTCCTGGAGGCCGATCAGTTCATCGATGCGGGCTTCCCATTCGGTGGCGGGCTCGGGCTGATTGGGATACCATTGATGGTATTCCCCACTGCTCAGATAGAGCGCCTTGCTCCCGGAAGGATCGTAGGCCGCGCTGCTCGACCCCCAACTGAGTATCGTAATGTCGTAGGTAAACGTATCATCCGTGCGGCGAAGCAGCGTGGCAAAATCCGTACGCTCAATGTTCACGGCCATCCCGAGAGCCTTCATATTTTCCACGAAAGTCAGACCGATTTTATCCAAAATCGGACTCTCGACCAGCAGCAGGGTAAACTCAACCGGGACTCCTTCGACATCGACAAGACGTCCATCCTCGCGCCAACGAAAACCTGCCTCTTTCAGCAGCTCTCTAGCCTTCTCCGGATCGTAGCCATAGCGCGGCAAATCCGGATTGTGCCACTTCCCCTGAGCCGGGGGAATGATCGAGGTCAGCGGCTCGCCCTTCCCGAATAGGACGGCGTTGATGATCCCCTGTCGGTTCGTGCCGTATTGCACGGCCTGCCGGAAGCGCTTGTCACTGAACCATCGAAACTTGTGCTCGGGGACATAGCGCTCACCGTCCTCGTTTTTGCCCGGATGCAGGTTGAACCAGAAGAAGTTCACACTCGACGAAGGGCCCCGGTCATAAATCGTAAAGTCGTAGGTTTCCGCGGCCTGCTTCACCCAGGCGTAATCGTCGGCTCCGATGGCGGCAGCATCGCTTTTGCCGGTAGCGAAATGGGCAATCTCCGTATTGGAATCCGCGACGAACTTCAGGACGAAATAGTCCAGATAAGGCAGGCGCTGCCCTTCACGGTCCGCCTTCCAATAGTGGGGATTGGGCCGCAGCACGAGGCGCTCGCCCGGCCGATAGGAATGTATCTTGAAGGGCCCTGTCACGATAATCTCTTCGGGTGATTCAATCGCCGTCTGGGTGGACCATTGTTTTAAAAAACTCCCGTCTTCGTAGGCGCTCTGCAGCTTGTGCTTGGGTAGAATCGGCTGGCCGAGATCGTAAATAAACGGGGCATAGACCGTGGGCAGATCGAAGCGGACCGTATGGTCGTCGATCTTTTTGTAGCGCAGCTTCTCCCCGGCGATGTGGTATTGTTTGTAATAGCGGGAAGGATACCTGGGCAGCACCTCACCGGTTTCGGGATCTGTCTTCTCTGCCAGAATACAGTCGAAGGTGAAAATCACATCGTCGGCGGTCAAGGGCGTGCCATCACTCCAGCGCAGGCCTTTGCGGAGGTGAAAGGTATAGGAGCGGTTATCTTCACTCACCTCCCAGGACTCTGCCAGCGCCGGCACAAACTCCGAACGGCGCGGATCGTATTCGACCAACGCGGCCAGCATGTAAGAAAGAATAAAACTTGTGGTGACGTTATTCTTAACCTGCGGGTTGAAGGTGGTGGGTTGGGTGATCTCGTTCAGCACGAAGATACCGCCGTATTCCCCCGGCTCCCAATCGACCACTTCCACGTCCTCCGGCAGCTCGTGCTGGCCGCGCTCAACCTTCGGCGGCCCCTCGCAGGCAGTGAACCATAGAACGCCCAAGAGCCCTAGAAACGGCATGATTCGTGAGTGGATTGGAGCCCGGTTAAAATTCATCGAAGCTCTTCACGAAAGCGTGGTCGCATTAATGTTCAACGCTTATTGTCACATTCCCGAGCGGGTTATGAACAAGTTATTCACAGGCTTGACAATGTTCAAGTGTTCACCTAAACAATTGAACACAATGAAAGACCTGACTGCACGACAACAAGAGATCCTTAGTTTCATCGAAAACTATGAGTGGCGTAACCGCTACTGGCCCAGCATCAGAGAGATACAGGACAAATTCGGCTTCAGGAGCACCAACGCCGTCATGGGCCACCTCCGCGCTCTGGAAAAGAAAGGTAAGATCGAACGTATTCCCGGGCAGGCACGCACCTTCCGTATCAACCGTCCGGACGCCCCGGAAATGGATGAGATTCCCAGTGATGCCAGCGAAGTTGTCGACATTCCGGTCATGGGCGACATCGCAGCCGGTTATCCCGACCGGGTCGAGCCCGCCGGTGAAATCGGGCGACTGCAGGTGGATATCCAACACGCCGGCTTCAACAACCGCCGCCGTTCCTTTGCCTTACAGGTTCGCGGCGACAGTATGGTCGACGCCGAAATTTACGAAGGCGACATGGTGGTCGTGGAACCACGGGATCCCCGCGATGGCGATATCGTGGCCGCCCTTATCGATGGCGAGACCACCCTGAAGCGCTACATCCAGAAAGCCGGTGAGCCGCCCTACCTCAAAGCCGAGAATAAATTTTACCCCGAGCTTTATCCCGTCGCTGAACTCAGCGTGCAGGGGGTGGCGAAGGCCGTAGTGCGGAGTTTGTAAGGGTTGATAGTTGAAAGTTGGGCTTTATTTGATATTTATCCAGATAACAATCAATCTGTAACCCTCAACAGACAACACGTACCATGAACATCACTTTCGACCACACCCGTATTCGCGTATCCGATCTGGAAAAATCCATCGACTGGTATTGCCGCACATGCGGTTTTGAAGTGCTCAAGCGCACGGACAAATCCCCCAGCGGCAATCAACTGGCGCACCTGCAGATTCCCGGCAGCGCCCACAAACTGGAGCTTACCTACTCCCCTGACTTTGAAGTCAAATTTCCGGAAGATCTGGTCCATACCTGCATCCGCGTCGATGACGTGGTCGTCTACTGTGAGGAGCTGGAAAAGATGGATTTGGAAATGGACCTGTGGCCTTCCAACTGGCGGGAGAAATTCGCCGAAGGTAAGAAGATGGCCTTCATCACCGATCCGGACGGTTACGAAGTCGAGATACTCGAACACGAGTAAACCCTTCTAAATTGTAGGGGGTGCAGCTTCCTCCTTCGCCATAGGCCTACGGCGGACATGCTGCGGCACCCGTGAAACTTATTGGGGCACGGACCATTCGCTTATACTGTCGTAGCTCCTCATGTAGAAGTAGAACAGCCGTCTCGGCTGTTACCTCCAAGATTGGCCACCGACGAGGTGCCTTTATGCCTAAAAAAACACAGGCGAGACGCCTGTGCGACAGAGGCATTGCGGCGATTAAGGCGAAACGCCCCATTGACCATGAGCTGAGAAACGACTAGGAGTCTTTAACTATATCACACGCTATGGACGACTTGCTTCAATCGCTCATTGTCAGCGCCAGCCTCGGCGCTCTGATCGGCATGATCCGGCAGTGGGGCGAACAGCAGGACAACCATAAGAGTGCCAATCATTTCGCGGGCCTGCGTACATTCGTGCTTTGGGCGCTCATCGGCTACACGGCCGCCTACGTGGATACGGAACACGTGCCTTATGCCTTTCTTATGGCGATGGCTTTGATTGGTTTTCATCTGATCTTTCACGGCATGTCGTCGAAAGAGCGTGAGATGATCGGACTGACGACCGGTGCGGCCACAATTATTACGATCATGCTGGGTGCTCTGGTTTATTGGGGGCATCTTATGTTTGCCGTCATGCTGGCGGCATTGACCATGATCGTACTGGGGATCAAGCAGATGAGCCATGCCTGGACGCGCCGATTTACGGACGAGGATATCCGCTCGACTTTACAGTTCGCCGCCGTCACCGGTATCGTTTTACCGCTCGTACCCAACCAAGGCTATGGTCCGTACGAAGCCATCAATCCCTACTCCCTCTGGTTGATGGTGGTGCTGATTTCCGGCCTTGGTTTCGTGGGCTACATTTTGATGCGTTTACTGGGCGCCCGGGCTGGCGTAATTTTGACCGGCCTCGTCGGTGGCCTGGCTTCCAGCACGGCCACGACTCTGGCCTTCAGTCGGGAGTCCAAGACCTACCCTGAGCTTTCAGGCGGCTTCTCACTCGCAATCGTACTCGCCTGCACCATCATGTTGGGCCGTGTTTTAATCATACTCGGATTTATCTACCCGCCCTTTATTCAAAGCCTTTGGCTACCCTTCACCATCATGGCTCTACCCGGTCTGATCTACGCCACTTTTGTCGGCATCATCAGCCGGCAAAGCAGAGAAGCGACAGACATTCCCGACCTGAAGAATCCCCTAGGATTGTCCATCGCAGTCAAGTTCGCACTGATTTACGGGGTAGTCTCCTTCCTGGTCAAATTGCTTAGCCAGACAGATCTTTCCGACGGATTGCTGGCGCTGAGTTTCCTCTCCGGCTTGACCGATATGGATGCGATCGCCCTTTCCATTACCAACAATCTGAAAGACGGTAGCGTCGTGCTGAAAATTGCCACTCAGGCACTCATTCTTTCGGCCATCGCCAACACCATTCTAAAAGCCGGACTGGTTTTCAGCATTGGTGCCCCGCAGCTTAGGAAACACATTGCAATTGCCTTGGGTGCCACCGTTCTGGCCGGCGCGGGCGCTTTCTTTATCGTTTAACCCGATTAGACTAACATTTGAGTATTTATCGTAGTCGCTCTGCTTTAGCCGTGCGACTCGTATCGGCCCTGTGGAACCGCATCCACACTCGGGTGACCGGCTGAAGCGGGCCACCTACCTCCATAACGAGGAAAACACGTTTCTACTGCTTAACTTAACGCGATTCTCTTTTAACCCTGAATCGGGGCGACACGCGCCAGTGGATGTACCGTAATCGGCACGCCTGCGGAGCAAAGAGTGTGATCCGGGCCGCCATCCGGTTCTTCCAAATCGCTGAGGCTGAAGAGGCGTTTCGAGTATTGAGAAACTTTTGCAGCTTGCAGCGGATAGGGCACATGATGCACCCGTCCACTGAAAAGGCGGCGGCTCTTCCAGTCATAGGCAAAGAGTCGATAGCGTTCTGCCAAAAAGAATTCGAGGCTGCCTGGCTCCGCTTCGAATGCCCTGCCCTCGCGACGCCAGCGGTAATGTTGGGCTTCGTCGAACCGGTTATCTTGCTTCAGTTCCGAGCGGCAATCAATCTCCCGTTCACCATGTCTCACCTCCATACGGGCTGTCCGATAATTGAGATGAAAAAACGTCCGCGCGATCCAATTGGCGACTGAGTTAGGCGTATCCAGAGAATAAAACCAGACTCCGGGACGGCCTATGTGATCGTAGACATAGGTCCTTAAATTCAGTTCGGGAAAGTTTGAAAGCGCAGGCACCGGCGGCAAGCCACGCGGTCGGACCCCGTGCATCAGAAAAGGCACCACGCCAATCCAGGCCTGCCCTTCATAGGTATCGACGGTCAGCCCCTCCGGCAGCCCCGCCTGCACCACCTCAGGCGGAACCGCCCAATGCAAAAACAGAAGCTCCGACCAGCGCTGGTACATCACAACTGGACTGTCCGGCCGATGCCTTTCCCGACGACGCGCTTCCAGCGGCAGCTCTGACTTGTAATCCGTCATCTTAAAGCATCGCCGCAACTTTCGGATCATAACAACACAACTGAATTTCCAAGTCGTAGCCGAACGCCTTCGCGTTTGGTCGTACCGAATTCCAGGCTCCACATACGCTTCGACCAAAGCCTAAGGGCTTCGGCTACGGGATAACCCGTACTACCACTCCAAACTCAACTTCTTCAATCCACTGCCAACCATCTTTAATTTGTAGCCGAACGCCTTCCTCCTTCGCCAAGGCTACGGCGGGACAGGTCGCGTTTGATGGTACCGTATTCCGACTCCACGCATGCTTCGACCAAAGCCTAAGGGCTTCGGCTACGGGAATCGTGCGGCGCACAGCGATATCCCGACAGTAGCGTATCCCCCAATTGCGGTTAACACGCGCTATCGGATTCGCTTATTTTCCCTCGGAATGGAGCAGGATCTTATACTCTACCGAATCGATCAAGGCTTCCCAAGTGGCTTCGATAATATTATCACTGGCACCGACCGTGCCCCAGATTTCCTTACCGTCGGTGGACTCGATCTGCACCCGGATAATCGCGTCCGTGCCATGCTGGCTGTCCAAAATCCGAACCTTGAAGTCGATCAACTCGACTTCGGAAATCTCCGGGAAGACCGGTGCAATCGCTTTGCGCAGGGCTGCGTCCAACGCTCCCACCGGTCCATTCGACTCGGCTACCGTGTGGTGGATCTCGTCGCCAACCTTCAACTGAACGGTCGCTTCGGAGACAGTCCGATTCATTGCGGTCTGGTGGCCGACCATGACCCGATAGCCGATCAATTCGACATCATCTTTCTTACCGTTCAGGTAACGGTTCAGCAGGAGCTTGAAGGACGCATCGGCCGCCTCGTACTCGTAGCCCTTGTATTCCAGCTCTTTGAGCTTGCCCAGAAATTCCCGGAGCTCGTCTGGATGGGCGTCGAGGTCGACCCCGACTTCCTTCGCTTTCATCATGACGCTGCTGCGACCCGACATGTCCGAAACGAGTACGCGCGTGCGGTTGCCGACCAGCTCGGGCTCGATGTGCTCGTAGCTCTCCTTAACCTTGGCAGCGGCGTCGGCGTGGACCCCTCCCTTGTGGGCAAAGGCGCTGGCCCCGACGAAAGGCGCCTTCATATCGTGGGAGCGGTTGGCCATCTCGTCGACGAAAAGGGAAAGGTCGCGCAGTTTGCTGAGCTGGCTCTTGCAGTTCATCTCCCGCTTCATCTTTAACACCAGATTGGGAATGATCGTGGTCAAATTAGCGTTTCCGTTGCGCTCACCGACGCCGTTCATCGTGCCCTGGACCAATGTCGCACCGGCGTCGATCCCCGCGAGGGAAACCGCGACACCAAGTCCGGAGTCGTTGTGGCAATGCACACCGACCAGAGTATCCGGGAAATGCGCACAGACCTTGCCGACAATTGCTTCAACCTCACTGACTAGCTTGCCACCGTTGGTATCACAGAGCGTCAGGTTGATCGCCCCGCCACGCTTGGCGGCTTCGAGCGTTTGCAGCGCATAGTCCGGATCGTCGCAGTATCCGTCGAAAAAGTGCTCCGCATCATAGATCACCTCGCGGCCATTCTCAGTCAGGAAGCGCACCGAGTCCTCGATCATTTTCAGATTCTCTTCCGCGGTGGTGCGTAGGATTTCGGTGATATGCAGCAACCAGGTCTTCCCGAAAATAGTGACCACGGGCGTGTCCGCCTCCAGCAGCAACTTTAACTGGGGATCTTCCTCGGCCGGCAAGCTGGCGCGACGGGTGGAGCCGAAGGCGGCAATCTTGGCATGATGAAGCTTCAGCTTCTTGGCTTCCTCAAAAAAAGCCAAATCCCGCGGGTTCGAGCCCGGCCAACCACCTTCAATATAATCAATCCCGAACTGATCCAGTTTTTCCGCCACACGCAGCTTGGCGGCAACGGTGAATGACACACCTTCGCCCTGCGTGCCGTCACGCAAGGTCGTATCGTAGATTTGGATGGCTTGACTCATAGCAAATAGGAAAGCCGTAGAAAACAAAGTGATGCCCGCTTCGGGGCAAACTCAAAAACAGAGAGCGGACATTCCTGTCCGCTGGATTTTAGCTTCCGAGCGGATAGACAAGCACGGCTGGAAAGCGCCCCCGACTCAGAGTCATCGCTCAGTGCGGATAATTACAAAACATAAAAAATAGAAAGGAAATGCTCCGGTCCCCAAACTTTGGTGTAGACCCAAGACCCTCCGCTTCACGGTGTGAAGGCTACGGCGTGACAGCCTTCCCTCTCGCTTCGCTCCTGCGAAGGCTGGCGGAGACGATGGGATTCGAACCCATGGAACCCTTTTGAGGCTCACTTCTTTAGCAAAGAAGCGCTTTCGGCCACTCAGCCACGTCTCCATACCAGAAGACAAAGAGTTATCAGTGGATTACCACAGAGTTCAACCCCCTTTTTGGAAAATTTAACCGCCCCCCGAATCGGGGCTCAATTTTGAAGACTCGATCCGGTATGAAAAACCAGCGATGTGGTTTTTGGGTGGCATTGGGGCCGATAAAAGTTTTCAGAAGAGCAGACATGACCGGGCAGACAAAAAAATCGATCGCCGTCATCGGCGGCGGGGCGGCCGGCTACTTTGCCGCGTTGACGGCGGCCGAATTGGATCCGTCGGCGGAGGTCACCATCTATGAGGCCAGCCGGCGGACATTGACAAAGGTCCAGATCTCGGGCGGCGGCCGTTGCAATGTCACTCACAGCTGTTTTGCCCCGAAACAATTGACCCGTCACTACCCGCGCGGCAGCCGCGAACTTCTCGGCGCCTTCCATCGCTGGCAGCCCCGGGACACGATCGACTGGTTTGCCGACCGGGGCGTGTCCCTGAAAACCGAAGCCGACGGGCGCATGTTCCCGGTCACGGACGACTCGAAAACCATCATTCAATGTTTTGAACAGCAGGCCAACCGGCTCGGTATCCGGCTTGAAAAGAACCTCGGCCTCCAGGGAATGGCGGTGGAGCCCGATGGCCGGATGACCCTCGAATTCAGCGACGGCAGCTTCCGGCATGCGGACAAGGTTTGCCTCGCGACGGGCTCCCTCAAGGGATCGAAGCTGAGTCGCTCACTGGAGAGCCTCGGCCACCACATCGAACCGCTCGCCCCCTCCCTGTTCGCCTTCAATCTGGCCGACAAACGCACCCACGGGCTTGCAGGGCTCTCCGTCCAGAATGCTTCCGTCAAGACCGCCCGCAAGGGCTCCGACCAGAAAGGCCCCGTCCTCATGACCCATCGCGGCCTGAGCGGCCCCGCAATCCTGAAATTGTCGGCATGGGAAGCCCGCGAGCTGCAGGCCCAAAACTATCATTTCCAGATTTGGATCAATTGGCTGGGCGATACTTCCGAAAACCAGGTGCGCGAACGTTTCAGTCAGTTGCGAAAAGGCAAAACCCAGGTCAAGAGCAAGGTCTTTGAGGCACTCCCCCGCCGCTTCTGGGAGCGACTGGTCGAAACCTGCGGAGTCGGCGAGGAGCAGAAATGGGCCCAGCTGCCCAAGGATAAGGAAAGTGCCCTTGTCGGGGAACTGATCCAGGGCTGCTATTCCGTCCAGGGGAAGACCACCAACAAAGAAAATGTTAATATTTCACTTGTAAGATCAAATGGCCTTCCGAAGGTCGTTCCCAGTGAGTTTGTGACCTGTGGTGGCATCTGCAGAAAGGAAATCGACTGGAGAACAATGGAGTCGAAAATCGTGCCCGGGCTCCACTTTGCCGGTGAATGCATCGACTACGATGGGATTACAGGAGGCTTCAACTTCCAAGGGGCTTGGACGACTGGGCGGATTGCCGGACTGGCGATAACTGAATAGCTATTAAGCCCGAACGGCTTGACTTTCGCTTTACCGCATTGCAGTGTTACAGCATGGCAACAGCAATACCTATCAGCAAGCGCGGCACCGTAACGATACCACCAGAGATGCGGAAACGTCTCGGAGTCGACCAGTTACGAAACCCGATGCTTCTGATTGAAGAACGCGACGGAAAACTCTATCTGGAGCCAGCCGCAGCAATTCCAGTTCGAGACATTCCAAAGTCAACGCTTCGGAGCTGGATCAAAGAGGACGAAAAAGAAATGGCCGCTTTTCGTAGCACCCAGAAGGGCAAGTAGTGGATCTCTTTCTGGACACAAGTGTGCTTCTTTCTGCCTGCGGGTCCGACAAAGGAGCAAGTCGTTACATTCTCGAATCGGCGAATGATTACGACTGGAACCTAATCAGTGCCCACTACTGCCGAGAGGAAACTTCCCGTAACTTGTGCAAACTCGGCGAGAGTGCGCAAGACTACTTCGACAAGCACTTGGACAGACTCATTGATTGGCAACTCAACGCCCTTACCGCAGACGACATCATTGTATTTGAGAAAGCCAAGGATCGCCCCGTGTTGATCAGCGCGCTGGCCAGCAAGCCGGATGCGCTACTCACCTTGGACAGAGCCGACTTCCATAACCGACTCGGGCGACAATTCTATGGCATCGCCATTCGAACACCCGGCGAGTGGCTAATGGAGCAACGTGATACGGGCTTGCTGTAGTCAAATGGATGTAAAATCCTGCACTAAGGAAAAGTTCAATATTTCACTTGTAGGAAAAGAAGCTAAGTATTACCCTGAGTTTGTGACATGTGGTGGAGTATCTAGGAAGGAAATCGACTGGCGCACGATGGAATCGAAAATTGTCCCCGGGCTCCACTTCGCCGGAGAATGCATCGACTACGACGGCATTACTGGGGGCTTCAATTTCCAGGGAGCGTGGACAACAGCTCGTATAGCAGGGACCGCAATATGCAGGCTTTAGGTCACAGCCATAGATGAATTTTACAATTTGGAGGCTAGAATAATTTCGATTAATCTCTCGGCCTCCTCTAGCGAGAATATCCCCCCAAAGTAAGGCCCCACACTGAGTCCGTCCGGCCACGCAACCGGGATTGCGCTGAATAATGAATGACCATAAAAGTCGTAAACCATATCCTCCGGAGCTGAACCAAGTTCCCCCTTTGGCTTAGGCTTAAGAGCCACTACCCATTCTGTTGAACGGAATTTCAAAAATTTGTAATTATGCTCAAAAAAAGAAGGCGATTGTTTGACATCAATGACAATCATAGGCGGGCACTCACCCGAATATTTTTTAATTACTTCGAATATTCGCCATCCATTGAAATAATTATCCCTATACCAATCTTTTAGAATAGGGAAGCCTCCTGAAGCGCCTGTAGACTTTGTCCCGCCAGAAAATCTTACTTTCAGAAGAATAACATCGGGACTTTCACTGGACTCAAAAAAAGTCTTAGCGGATGCCGCCCGAACCAGGCTTTTATCAAGAGTTCTAATGCGAAGCTTATGGTGCCGTTCTATGAGATTGAGGTCTATGTCTCTGGCACTCTCAAGGTCAGCAACTAAACTAAGTGATGAGTTCACTGTTTCTTTACGCTGATCGTCCACACGCGAATTCTCTGAACTGCAACCTAAAGCTACAAAAAACAAGCATGAGATGGATATCAGAAATTTCATACCCTTTGAAAGTCAGGTTAATATTGGTACAGATCAGCCATTATCAAAAATCAAACGTCCTTCTTCAAAAACGCTTTGGTTTCCCGGATTTGATCGCAGCTCCAGCACCCGCAGTGTTTCTTCGATAATTAGACCCTCTTCGTAGAGTAGATTATAGTGCAAGAGCCATTTCTCCGGCGCGGTAGATTCGTGTGCAACTAGCCGTGACACCGTATACGCAAATTGCTTATCCGGCCCTCGGATCTGATCCACCAATGCGCTTATTACTTCTGGATCGGAAGAGTTGATCTCAAGTAAAGCCTGCACAGCCCTAGTCTGTGCCCTTTTCATGGACGGATTGACTGCTTTCACTTGCTCGATCAAGTATGGAACTGCGGACGATGCCTTTGGGCCGATAGCACCCAAAGCATCAGCAGCAGATTCACGGAAAAATTCCTGCTCATCTCCTAGAATCTCAATTAGAACCGGAACCGCTGAGGCGAATTGCTCTCCACCCATGGTATCAATCGCTTGAAGCGCCCTCAGACGAGTCATGCGATGGGAATGCTCCAGGTATTCGATAATTTTCGGAACAGCAGCGGCAGCATTGCCTTCCATAACTGCAATAATGCTGATCAACTCACGCAATGAATATGCATCAACTGCTGGGCTCTCCAAGGCTTCCAATAAGTTCGGCAACACTGTTTGTGGCAATGGGCCCACAGCATTTAATCCCCTCACCGCAGACTCAACAGTAGCCGGACTTTCCGACAAAAGTCCATCCAGTAAAAATTGAAAGTGCTCCGTGTCTTTACCTCGCAGCAATGCGAGAGCAGTATGTGAAGCAAATCGCACTGCCACTCGTTCGTGCTGCAAGCTCGCCTCGAGGCTTGGTATGGATGCATCCCCTATTCTCGCTAACGCATGAATGGAGTTCCAGCGCGTCTTCCGCTTTTCCAGTCCTTTAATAAGTGTGGGTATCGCAGCCTCCGCCTTTGGACCGATCCGGCCCAAAGCACGCGCCGCCGAGTCAGCCATCACGTCGCCTTCCATCAGTTCAATGAGCGAAGGAACCGCTACTTTAGCCTCTGCCCCGCGTCCACCAATAAATTCAACTGCACGATGACGTGTATCGAAATCTTCACTCTTTAACGATTCAATCAATACGGCTATAGCCGCTCTATTGCTCAAGAGAGGATACTTTTTTGCCTCATCGGAAGCGTGCCCCAGAACCACGACAAGACAACTAGCGTAGAGTAAGAAATAGCGCATAAGTATAGGTGGTTTTAACTACTTTAAAGGAAGAAGATATTTCCATTAGTTGAACATGAAGAGAGACGGCGTATTTTACTCACTCTTTCCGGCCTCACTATCCACCTGTATTCCGTCAAAAAGATGAGAATACTCTTCAGGGACCTTGTGCCCATCTGTAGTGCTGTAAGTATTCCAGCCGCCCCTGTCGTTTATCCAATGTGCTTTAAACGATACCGAACCAGGACGACCCCTTTTACCAGTGTAATTCTTCATCGAAATCACACGATCTTTTTTGTAAACCCAAAATGGCTCTTTTAAGTTTTTTAAGAATGTCCGGGTATATTTAGCTTCAACAATCTGCCGATCAAATATTTCCCTGGACGCTCTTAAAAAATCGTCTCTAAGTTTATCAATGTACTCCTCATTCGTTGGTACATACACCTGCACACCCCCATCTATTTTTTGTACTCTTTTAGATTTCTTTTCATACTCAGAAATCTCTTCCGATAACTCTTGGGACAAGCGGTTAAACTCTGAGACCTGCTTGTCTGATGCACCCAGAAGTTTTTGATAGTGTTCTGTCATTTTAAAGGGATAATGCATAAAATGTATGGGATCGCTTTGCGTCACTGCTTCTAGATGCTCCTCCTCGTCCCCTGAAACCCTTTTGAAAGTCCAATGTGCCAAATGATAGCCAGATCTCCAAAAAGCACGCTTGGCCTCTATTATTTGCACGCTTTCTTTCCTGTGCGCTTCTCTTATAGCTTCGAGCCGATCTTCATCGGATACATCAGATATAGCATCCCGATAAGATGAATTCTTAGCCTCCACTAACTCTGTAATATGCCTCATCTTATCGTCAAATCTCGCCCTTAGAATTTCCCTGCGATTGTTTAAAAATACAGTCCAAAAGCTAAGCTCTGCCTCCTTCTCAAAGTTGGGTATTCCGGTGCAAACGATCTGATATTCCAGTGGATCAAATGAAAGCGCTAAAATATCGCCGATCTGTTCAAATTCTCTCGTCCCTGTTTTATCCGCGAATTCTCCGAGAAGTTCTTCTTCAAATTCATTGGTCATTACCATCGCGACGCATTCAGCAAATTCGCGCTGAGGATCCAGCGTTCTCATGGCATCCATTTTAATGAATATCTCTCCATGGATTGTGCTGAGTAGAATTACCAGAGTTGCTGGAATGAATTTATTTTTCATAAGTGACTATTCTTTAAATACGATTTTCGGGCCCAAAGCCATCAATAGGCTCCTCGGTTGTGAGCCGTATCCCTAATCGGCTCCAGTCAAAATCTGATTCCTTTAGTAACTCCCAATGTTTAAATTCAAAACGCTGGCTCCCGTCCGGAAGCTCTACTCTTCTTGAGCGTATCCGATCTTGGATGCCGTTAATTCGCTCAACGCTTACCGTTTCGATTAAGTCAAAGCTGGGTTTTCCATAACATTCTACTCTTTTGAAGTCCTTCCAGAGATAAAACGGCACAAAGCATCGGAATCGGTATCTTCCGTGTAATTCCGCAACAAATATGAAATCATCTTCGGGGATGCCTGATCGCGATAAATTAGGAACCAACATCCCAGCCCTCATTAAACTTCTGCTGGACACCTGATAAGCATTCGGGAAACGGGCTAAAAACTCTAGCACATATTCATTGTTCTTCGCTAATTCTTTGATCAAAGGAACGTATACTTCATCTGGCAGTGATTTTAAATACTCTTTCTCTGCTTGGATGTATGCCAAGACTGGGTCCTGCGGAGCTTCATCTCCAGACTTCTCTTGTGAACATGATACCAAGGTAAGAGATAGGAGCAACAAACTATAAACAGATATTTTCATTTCTTTCAATGTATGCCGAGACAGGTGCATCTATGTCGATGCCACATCTGTCTTGGATTAGGGGTATTCTCCGCCATAAGGAACATCCTTCAATTGCTGCAACCAACCCGAACTGCTCTGTTCAATCCCATACACGTGACCACCTCGAATCCTGACAGCGATATCTGGGTAAACCATGGTATAATGACCTTCCAATGCGTGGTTAACTTTCTTATAATGAGTCCCCTTGATACTAATAACCTGAGATGGTGCCATCCCAATCTTTACGGATTTTTCGGCAATGGCATTCTCGTCAGTTGATAGTTGATGAGAGGCACAGCCACCCAAGAGGATCAATACTACAAAAACAGTTAGATATTGCATTTTCATTTACCGCACACTGATCAAAGCAGCTGGTTTTGATCAGTATTGCAAGAGCGAGTTCGTCGCTGTAAAATTCCCTAATCCATCCGTCCTCTGCGTTTGCAAGCTCGGCCATAATGGAAGCCTCAAAGGATGTGGGCACTTCGACATTCACTTATCCCACCTAGCAGTCTGACTCCGCGAGATTTCCGTAACATGTCAATGCTGACCAAAAGCCGACTTTCACCATCTATTAATTGAAACCAACCCGGAGCCAGTTCCGTAGCTTACTTCTCAAAGTCACTCGACAGAAAGATTGACTGGCAACTTAACGCTCTCACCACAGACGATATCATCGTTTTTGAGAAAGCAAAAGACCGCCCTGTCCTTATCAGTGCCCTCGCCTGCAAACCGGATGTTCTAGTTACTTTGGACCGTGCAGATTTCCACGAACGACTTGGAGCACAATTCTATGGCATCGCTATTCGGACTCCCGGTGAATGGCTCATGGAACTCCGAGAGCAGGGATTGATCTGAGGCAACGGGAAACGGCTCATCCAAAGAAAATGTCAATATTTCACTGGTAAGATCAAATGGCCTTCCGAAGGTCGTTCCCAGTGAGTTTGTGACCTGTGGTGGCATCTGCAGAAAGGAAATCGACTGGAGAACAATGGAGTCGAAAATAGTGCCCGGACTATACTTCGCAGGAGAGTGTATCGACTACGACGGCATCACTGGCGGCTTTAACTTCCAGGGAGCTTGGACAACTGGGCGTATCGCCGGCGTTTCTATGGCTCACCCATAAATTGAAATAATTCACAGTCTATATATTTCAGAAACGTCAGCGCCACCTGAATTTATTGATTTAAATGAAGGCTATACCGGAAAATAGCCGAATTATTCGTATCAGCATTCTAGCTGCTCCTGACGATCAGTTCTAACCACGCGTTTACCCGTATATTTGAGGGCAATTAACTTCCGGGGCCATCCAAGAATCGTTTCTGGTCGAATCAAAGTCGCGTATTTCTGTAACTGTGCCCAACCCATGGCTTTGCCTCGCTTGGCAAATTCACGGCGCTGATGGTTGTCCAAACAGAGCTTCTAACCAGTCGATTCAAACTGCTGTTGCAAAATTTGGTTCTCTTCCAAAAGATACTCAATCGCCTTCTGTTGTTTGCAGTTCATCCAGCCCGCCAAAACCGCTGAATAGAGATCTGGACTTGTTTATTCAAGCGCACGAAGATTAGAATCTTGAGAAAAGGCCGTCAAGGCGCATCAATACTGAACAGATCGTATAAGCGAAGGCGCCAGGACTAGGAACTGATGATAACCATAACATACGCTTTCCATGCAAAATAACCTCATCAAAGCAACGGTTCAAATTCTTTGTTTAGTTGTGACGATATCGAGCGTCGCAAATGGAGAAGCCATAACGATTAACTTTGATGGGAGCCAACCATATGGTTCTACCAGATTAATTTCCGTCTACGAAGAAGACGGCATCCATATCAAGCCCGTTGGGGCTTTTTCAGAAGAACCGCCATATTTAATGGGACTCAGCGGGTCTGGAGTCACTAACCAAAGCGATAGCGGAAGCGCACACCTAACAGGCATTATTGCTGAAATTGAGATACAATCACTCACCAACCAGCGATTCGATGCGAATGCAGTAAGTTTATCAGAATACTCGACTTCGTTTGCGACACCGCAAGTGATCACCGCGACAGGAGAGCTGGCTGACGGTTCCACAGTCACAACAACATTCACTACAGATGGGCTAATAGGCGAGAACTTAACTGACTTTGAAATATTCAATTTCCCGCCCGAATTTACGAACCTAAGGGCGCTCAAATTAAGCAATGAATCAGGGGGCTTTTCTATGGACGACCTCTTATTGAATGTGATCAGGGGAAGCTCGGTTGACCTAGTGGTCGAAAAGATCGCTGATACGAACAGCCAGCTACCACTTCAACAGGAAGAGCTTATTTCTCTGAGCAAGGCATCTCTCAAAGGTGAAACAGTTGCTTTTCAAAGCTACGAATATGGCTTCACTAGAAAGTCAATCTACGCATCGCATGCAGGCGAATTAAAGCATGTCGCTACCGAATTTTCTACAAGCATTCCGAATAACGGTACTTTTGGGGTCAGCTCAGAGTCTACACCTCTTGTGAATTCTAACGGCGAAGTCTACCTTGAGGTATTATTTGGCAGTCATCATGGCGTTTTAAAGTCTTCGGAAGACAATCTGTCATTGGCCTTTGATGAATTTGATGTCGAGCAACTAGTTGGATCGGATACGAACTGGTATGCTGGACATGAAATTCGAATGACAGATGACGAACGCATCGTTCGTATGGTCGACACCAGCAATCCACGCCAAAAATGGCTTATCGCTTATGACAGCGAGTTATCATTGATCAACTCACCTAGCCCACTGTCGCCATCAGAAATCGCTTACTATGACGACTACGAGGTTTATAGTGAAGGTTTTGCAATAGTGAAGGATAGCGATCAAACTAAACTATTTCGCAGAGACCATCTTGGAGTCCTGGAAGAATTCGAGTCTGGTTTCAGTGCGATGATTCCTGAAGGCGCGTTAATTCAAATCAGTTCCTTGATGGCCAACGGCAGGTGGGCCTATGTAGGAGTTCGCTTTCTACCCTATGGCGGCATGATTCTGGGATGGTCAGGTAACCGATGGTTTGAATTGAATACAACAGGCGTCAAAGCACATGATGGAACCATGCTTAACGGCAATCCTAGCGCGAAAAGTTTGGATCGCGACTCCCTACTGTTCAATGCTCAGAGTGAACTTGGATATTCAGTTTTTCTTTTAAGGAATGGTCTAATTTACAGGATTCTAAGCCCAGGCGATTTACTCGATCACGACCGTATAAACTCGATTTCACTGTCACGCTATGCACTCGATGCTGATCAGATTGCCGTTTCAGTTGTTTTCGAAGGAGGCCGCCAAGGCGTATATGTCATTGGGCTTGAGAATTTGATTACAACGCAATCTGAGAAACTGGAAATGCAACTAACTCAGAATGCCGATACAGTCATGACACTGAATTTAGAAGCAACGGTTGGTGCATTTTATCACCTACTATTCAGCGAGAGTTTGGAAAACTTTAAAGTCCTTGAAACAGTTTCAGCTGAAGGCCCTCTTGTTGAATTTACAATAGACCCGAAAGCTAATGTTCAGCCTAAGATGTTTTACATTGTTGATGAGGCCAGATATACTCCCATACCAACTGAACCATAAAAATTGCCGAGATGAGCTGATATAGAAATCAAAGTAAGGTAACCCTTTTTCACTCCAGATTGGCTCCAGTAATTTATTACGACTTCAGCGACTTTTTAGCGAGATTCCGCGAATTAGATTTGTTGATTATCAACACTTCACTAATCCTAAAATGCGCTAATGTTGACTTTGAATCAACTGCGCAATGAAAGCATCTCTCATGAGTCAGCCGATCCGCACTAAAAACGACCGGGGTTCAACTCAGTTCAGCTCATTTCTCGGGTGATATGTGACTAGAGGGTGCAAATAAATTGGTTTACGGCCTTCCCCGCGACGTTCCGTCGCAAGGCCGTTATAATTTTTCTTTTGGCGACTGGTTTTAACCAGGGACGGCATTGCCGTTTAGAGGACAGCCCGCGGCGGGCTGTCCTTTCTTATTAACACCTAAAAATCATGAAACTAATAGAAGTAAGAGAATCCGAAATGAAGATTGGGCGTGACATGACGCCTCACTGTGAAGTTGCCAAAATCATTCACCTTTCTGCACACAAATACGCCATAGCCTTCAACACTGACATCGCTGTTCCTGCAATTGGCTTTGAGTCTGAGGCCTTCACGAAGTTTGTGAAAAATCCACCCAGTCCGATCGTGGATATTAAAGCTCACGAGCATATATGTCTGTGCTGCGACTGCGTGTCTGAGGAAATAGTACTGACCATCTCGACAAAAGAAGGAAACAAATACCAGATATCTGAATCTGCGGAACTCACTATGCTTATCAACATTAGTATTGTTGATTAAACTCCCCAGCTAATCGACTCATTGGACTTGCCCAAAGCTACGATCCGCCAGCTTTTAGCCCTACTAAGTGCTATTAATGCTAACTATTGGCGACGCCTTTGACGTGCCCACTGCAGCCACCAAAAGCATAAACGATTACAAAAGGCCGCCCCATACGGGGCGGCCTTTTGTGCTTAATACAACACAATATGAAAAAGTTAAATACCTCAAACCTCGATCTTTCAGCGGCCTTCTACGTCGCCGAGGATCAATTTAAAAACCGTCTTCTTCGTTTTGATTTAGACTCTTACGCGGTCACATTGCCGCCGTATGAGGGAGCTGTATTCGCCTTCCAGTCATTTGATTTCTCGATGATCTTGAATTCGATATCCTCGACCATCTGTGATTTTGTGGTTCTTGAGTCTTCTTGTGTAAACCAAGACACTGATGGTCTTTTTGAAGTCAAAGTCATGAGCGAAGACGGTGTGGCATATTCAGTCGACAGCTACGGAAATATAACGCAGCTCCAGCCGCTTGAATTGGTTGACGCATTTGGCGACAATGCAATATCGCCGGTAGACGAATGGGCGCTCGAACCAGTCTCGCCAAATGACCGAATCCTAATCTCAAGGCATCTCGCCATCAAATTGGCCGCCTACCTCGAAGGAGACTGTAAAGGGGTTTTTCAACAGCTCTGGAGCGAGTTCGAGCGCAACCAGGATACTGGGTCGAAAAAGACTCATCACTTGCATAGTGAATTCGGACCATTTTGCGCCAGCGAATTGGTCTGCGGCCGTGTCCTGTTAACCACATCCGTTGAGGGCATGTTTATTCCCTAATCTGATGAGTCCCCCACTCTGGACGTTATACGGCAGCAAACCCGATGAATTCCATCCACACCGGCCCTTGCAAACCGATCTATAGATGTGGACGAGGAGCGATTCACCACCCTCGGATGGCTAGAACCGAAAGTTTAACCTCACTCAATCAACCCTGCCTAAAATCGACCCCGATGACCTCCAACCCCTCTACTCCTGGTGAATCTGTATAGATTTCTTGAGCTCGTAGAGATAATCGCTCAATGACTTCATCAAAGTTTAAGGCTGCCCCGCCATCAGGGCTTTGCCACGACCTGTTAGCAGTGCAAGCTACCAAGAAAACCCCAAATCTAGCATTCTCATCGTTTAGATAGCGTCCGCAAAGCTGCGTTTCGAGGTCCTCGACCAAACTGTTTAGGCTTCTACCCAGATTAGCAATTTTTGCTTCGATGACGACATGCCCATTGCATGCTGGATTCTCAATTCGAATATCCAACCGCTCCTCTGCACGTATGACTGATTCTTCAGTACAGCTATAGAGGCCATTTTTACGCAGATTCATTTCCCGTGCGACAAAACGTCGGAAGTCTACTTCAATATCTCCGTCACGAACGGACTGACGCAGGGAATGATCCGCTTCTTCTACATCGTGCTTTATGGCATTCAGTCTCCGCATTGTAAGATCAAACAGACTTCGAGACGATTTCGGAGGGAACTCGTTTTTCTCAACAAAGGCCTGAAGGTCAGCTGGCTGAAGCGCTTCAACATCTGCAGCTTTTCCTGATGATTTTTCAGCCAAATCCTTTAACCAGTCTCGATCTTCCTGAAAATCTGGGTCATCAGCTAAAGAAACCAACACTTCCTCTGCCCTTGGGTCGGTGCTTTCAGCTAACATCGTTAACAAATACCCTCTAAAGCTCTGTGCGTCGTCCCGCCCTTCCGGGCTGTAGGCTTCTCCGGTAGGACGACGTATATCGTCTCTGGGATTCACATATTCATAAACCAGTCGAATAAATCGGCCAATATTATCTAGGTGCAGATAATTGGGCTCCTTTACTAATGGAAAGGAATCCCGTCGCCCCTGTAACATTACACATAACCGAACCATCAGGTTCGATCGGGGATCTGGTGGGGATACACCATCATTGCTTAATATTGTTTCAATTAGATCCATGGCGGCCTGCGCATCCAATTGAACCAAAATAGCTAACCAAGGACGAAACAGCACATCGTCTGGATCCATACCGTTAAGGGCCGCCGAGGCTCTATCCGCAAATGATATAACTGGATATTCCCCTTGGACCATTAGCAACTTAAAGGCTGCTGTTAATGCTTGAGAATTCCCCGGAGCTCGATTCATGAACAAGTCCAGAACATCGCGACAGACTAGGTGGCCATATTCAGTCTCCTGATCTGTTAGTAATTCAAGATGTCGGCACCACGTATTTGTTCCTTCCGGGCGGCTCCACTCCTGTTCAATACATTCAATAAGTACTGATCTAACCTCCTCGGAATGACTTTGGGAGAGCTCTGTCATCCAGTCCGCATGACCATTCATCTCGTTAACGGCATATAATGCCGCCCGTCTGGCATTATCAGAACTAAGGCCTCCTAGGTCTAATTCCTTTTCTTGATATAGAAACTGGAGACCCGACAGACCAGCTATAATTCCATTCGGCGTTGCCTCCAGGTAGTAGGGCTCAGGGGTAAATCTCTCCCAGACGGCTACACAACCGTCCTGAGTGGCTTTAGTTATTCGACGACCATACTTTACCCTCAACTTCTCCCAATCCTTAACCGCCCACCTCATATTATCTGAGGTTTCACGACATAAGCTGACCAGCCAACCACATTGATCTGCTGTTCTAAGTTTTTTTATCCGTGAATGTAGCATCCATAAGTTTCTGCATTTACGAAAATACCGCTTTATATACCCACTCTTTTGGAGCCAATACCACTTAGTGAAAAACCCCTTCCTTTTGAGACGCCAAAACCAATCAGGTGGCCAGTGAAGACCAATGCGTAACATTTGCTTTCGAAATCTCGGGGAATCCAAGCCACTTGCCTTGATACTTTGAAGAAGTCTACGCCCGTCACCCCAACGGCACCTGTTCATCCGCCAGAGTTCGACTAGCAGACAAGCGGCAATCTCCTTATCAAAACTTGCCTCTCTAGTTAAAAGGTCGTCAAAAAGCCAACCTCGATCAAATTGGCACAACTCGAATTTCAAAGTGTGAGACAATGCCCATGATCCGGAAAATTCAGGCCTAGGGTTCCTGTCCTCTCGACGATCCGCCTCCACCGCCAGCCAAAACGCAATACGCCGGACCTGCGGATGAGCCTTCGTCCAATCATTTAAATCAATACCTTCACCGTCTAAGCTTAAATCTTCCCGGCAAGTAGATGGGAGCGAGATAATTGCACAGGACGTGCCAACAACCCTCGCCTCCCCTTCTATTAAATCTCTCCCACCCAATGCGTGCTTGAGCACGGGAAAAATAAGCTCCTTGGTCCATGCCCCTGGATAATTTGGATCCCGTCCGGTTGAACGGCAACTAAGCGAAGCTTCATTTAACTCACATAACATGCCCAAGACTTCGATCGGACACCAACCTTCTGGAACTTTCTCAAAGACAGACTTTACGAAATATCGCTCCGTCGAAAGCCGTCCTGCGTCTGGCGTGCCCTCCAGCCAAGCCTTTAACTCTGCTACAGATAAAACCTGAGGAAACAAAAACCGAACAAGCCATCCTAAATGAGTCTGCGCAAACTCCGCGTTTCGAAGTGCGTGGTTTTTTAGTCGCAGGAGGTCTTCAGGGCTACCAACTTCACCAATAAGTTCAATTGCCTTGCTTTCAAGGAGCCTTCTATCCTGCCGTTGAGCGAGAATCTCGAAAGCAGATGGAACACACGCGGAACAACGGCTCTCCGTCGCACACTTTAAAAGCTCAAGGCGGGGACCGGCACCTATGCTGGAATCGCTGACCATCCTGGCAAGAGACGCACTGTTACATTCATCCACTAGCCGACTCAATGCATAGCGATCCGTGTCGAGGTTCATAAAATCCCGATCTCTAAAACGCGCAGCAAATGCTTCCAAGACGGCACACTTGAATGAAGATGGCCACTTTGCCGGGTCCCCGTAACGCAAAAAAACCTCTGGATTAGACCGCAATAACCGCTGTCTCAACTCAAGTGCCCATCCATCGCTACTCAAGCAGCTTAGCCATGTTGCCACCGATTTCATTGATGGTTTTAGAATTTCCTGACTACCATTTCTGCTAAATAAAAGTTCAAACAGAACAGATGCTGGGCACTGATTCTCCATTCGACGCCTCAGCCAGCACGCGGCTAGGTACTCGGCAAGCCGCCGGTGGTGAAAACGGAATGTTCCGTATATCGCCGAATCAAAGAGCGGACGGTCAATAAGCGCCTTGCGCATGCTGGGCTGCCAGTCCTGGGGCAAACAATCCTGAGGAGATAAAGTTCTTCTACCTCTACGCGGCATATCATCCACAGCAAAATCAAGGGTCCGACTAAACACACTCGCCGCTGCCATGTATTCGGCTCCGATACGCGCCTCTTCAGTCGAAATCGGATATTTTCTGGCATGATCATCCTTCACTGGACGCTCTTTTAAGAGTTCACGAACCGTAGACTCCAGAAGGACTGTAAGATCTCCAATCTCACCGGACTCCTCCCAGCTTCGCATCAAAAACAATAAAGACAAAGGCCGTCGGGCAAATTCCCAAGCGTGACTTTGGTCTAATTCGCGTAGAAAGCTATCTGGGTTTTGCAGCTGCCTGGACGTGCATAGAACAACGACCGCGTCTCTGCTAAGTGGACAGATCATGTATACCTCAGCTGCAATAGGCTCCTGAGCTGCTTTCAGTGTATTTGGACCTTGGTCACTGGATTTACCGAACCGGGTTATCTTGCCCACTTCCGCACTCACCGACCTTGGCTCGGGCGTCAAATTTTCTTCGACAAGCCTCTTATCTAACTCTGGATGCCATGCACTAATCCGCGAAGAGATGAAAACCTTGGCACCACTCAAGCGTGAACCTAGCGACCGACGAAAATTCAGAAGAGCCGTTTTAAAATCAAGCGTCTTGTCCAGCTTCGCTTCATCCACAGCGTCCAGAAAGAAGTAGGCCTGCTCTTCTGACTTTGACCAATTTGCATAGATTTCGGAATCTTCACTGCCCTCGAGTATTGGTTCGATCCTCTCTCCAGCCAGACGGTGCAACTCTAAATAGAAGGCAGTTTGACCCGACTCGACTAGCTGATCCTTCTGAGCCTTGAATTCGTAAGAACGCCCACTACCAGGCTCACCCAGAATAACGACGGGGCCATTCTTTTCATAAAGCTTTTGCCAGCCGATAGAATACCATCGTGTCGACAGGAACTCCGACTCATAGCTTTGGATCGCCTGATCCTTACCCTCCTTCGGGAGAGTAACAAACGTACGGTCTAGGTTGATGTAATCTTCCGGGGCTATCATTCACCGTTGGAATTCATTTATCAGCAATGTTTTTTGTTTAGGAGTTTCATTGCCAGTTACTGATCCGCCCACCTTCCCATTCGGCATATTGAGCAAACTTTTTAACATCTTCTCCTTTTTGCAGAGCCTCCAAGTAGAGATACTGCTCGTAATCAAGTTCCTCGACATGAAAATCTCCAATTCCAATTTTTTCAAGCTCTACGAAATTCTTAACTTTGGAATACTGCCACTTCAAAGAGGCCTTAAGAATACTAGGCATCCGAACTCGCCAATAAGCTCCAGTTGTTAATACCCGTTTCCTGTGCATATTAATGGCCGTAAGCAAACGAGGTAATAAGTACTGAAGCGGCTTTTGCATTGTTATGTTGGGTGGCCCCTCAAAACCTCCATGATACTCATACTTATATTTTTTACACCACCATTGCTTATTGTAGATATTCTTTAATTCATCTGCCTCCAATATTTTCTCAGTTTTCACTTTATAACTCAACACGTTCAAGGAACGACATGATTCTATAAGGTCATCCAAAACATCAACGTCGTCTATTGGCATATGAAAATCATAGTGATGTATATTCTCATAAAGCTTACAGTAATCCTTGAAGCATCTCATAGCATGAGTAAATGAAGACAATTCGTCTCTCAATGATGGATATATACAGCTTTTAACAAGTGATATCATTACTGCCTTTTGATTTCCAGACCCCTCAACCTGAGGTTCAGAAATCTGAATCGTTTTAGAGGATTTAGTACCATCCAATTGCTCGAGACATTCCCAGAAGATCGGATTCGATAAAAATATGTTTTCCGAAGCAGTATCAACAACTGCGAGGACCACTGGCAGACTAAAGGAAATCTCCGCCCAATATACTAAGGTAGACTGCTTCAATCCACCGACCGAAATGGACCCATCCTTATTACTTTTAATATCCTCACTTGATTTGACTTGGATCTTTATAATTTTCCCTGTGAGTTCCTCTTTCTTTGTAAGCTCAAACTCAAAGTCTATTCCATAGTCGTTAATTGTTTGATCACGGAAAATCCCTATATCTTTTAACTTATACAACAGTATCGCAAATGACTTATGTTCTTGGATGTGTTGAATTGGTCGAATTGGGAATTTAGTCATAATGATTTTATATCTTTTCTAAATTTAAATTAAATGTTCAAATGCTCTAGTTTACTTTTTAGACGTAGCCAGTCCGGCGCGACTCGCTGGAGAAGTCGGTAAAAGTCTTTATCATGACCACGGTGTTTCACGTGGCAGAGTTCATGGAGGATTACATAGTCGATGCACTCCGTCGGGGCTTTAACCAATTCGGGGTTCAATAAGATTTTCCCTATCGGGGAATAGCTACCCCATCGCTTAGCCATCTTTTGGATTTTCATTTCTGGTGCGGTGATTCGGTAAGCTTTCATAGCTTTAGCACACACTTCGTATCTGGCCCAAAGGCGATCTTGAGCTCTTTCCCTATACCACGCTTCCAGAGCTTTTTTTACTGCAGCTGCATTTTTTCTATCAGGTAATTCTACGACAAGTAATGGCCTTCGCAGTGCTACTTTGGGCGGGCTATTGGTTTCAATTACTTTCAGGCGATATTGCCTGCCCTGGTAGAGCCAGGATTCTCCCGAAACATACTCTCTTGGTGACGGCTTTGGGTAATAATTCTCAAACCCTCGCTGTTGCTTCGTAATCCACTTTAAACGCCTCCTAACACGTTTCTCAATGGCTTCATCCGTAGCGGACAAGGGCGCAATAACCTCTACACTACTGTCCGGGTATACTGAAATCTCCAAGGTAGTACGCTCCCGGCGATCTACTTCAAAGGACACCACCCGATTACCATATCTCAGGCTATTCATGAAGCGGCTTGGTTGGGCAGACGCTTCGTGGCGATGTCGATGATATCTTTAATTAGTTCATCGAGTTCATCAAAAGGAACCTTCAATCCAGTACCCAAAACCGCATCCTCGATCGCATTGGACATCTCATTTTTAACATCATCGTTTTCCTTCCAGTTTACGATTCGTAGACGGTCAATGTTGCCCTCAATGTCAACGGCCAGTTGAGCGGCTACATCTTTGAAGTTACTTGCATCTTCTGCATAGTTTTCGAGGCGTTTATGCGCCCACCCGAAATAGGCTTTAGCTATTTCCTTATTCCTAAGGACAGCGGGTATATCATCACCAGTACGGTCCCGAACCGCCTCCATAACCTCCTGAGCTTTTTTCAGCCTGTCCGCGTCCGAAAGACGCTTCTGACGATAATCTTCGAGGATCTTATCCAACATTCTTGAAAAACGCTCATAGAAGACCGGATCCTCATCCCACTTCTCAGAAATTGTTTTCTTTGTGCGACTGATGATGGTGTCCGCCTTACTTTTCTCGGAACCCGCCTTTTCCAACTCTCGCTGGAAAGCTTCCCGATCAAAGATATCAACCAGTTCAGTGAGCTGAGAAACTTCACTGGAGACTGTATTCAGATTTAGGATTTTCTGGATACGCTGCTCATAGGGCCTTACATCGACCTCAGCAGTAAAGCGTCTCCGCACACTTGAGCGCAACTCAGCGAAGAAGCGAAGGTCATCGACATAGTCCTTCTGCTTCCCCTGTGGCACTGTTTCATAGTAGGCCAGCGACTGCTTGGCACTCGCCAACACCTTGGCAAAGACATTGAGACGATCAAAAAAGACATCCCGCCGCTCCTCGTCTTCGAGGTGATTCTCCAGTGCTTCACGGTCCTTCTTGTTCGAGACCTCCTTAAAAATGTCCCACAAGGCGGAATGCGCGAAAGGCAGCTTCCTCACTTCCTCCTCAATATCCACGAGGACTTCATCCACTTCCTCTTGGACATTATCGTCGGTGTATTGGTCAAGTGCTAGGCTCAACTCACCAAGGATTCCCCGATAATCAATAATATACCCGTAGTCCTTTTCCTCCCCATTGACGGGGTCCTTGTAGAGCCGGTTCACCCGGGCTATCGCTTGAAGAAGCGTGTGGTTCTTTAAAGGGGCACACACATATAAAATCGTATTCCTTGGAGCATCGAAACCAGTGAGCAACTTGCTCACCACAATAATTATCTCTGGCTCATCGTCGGTTTTAAACCGCTGGATCAACGTCCGGTTATAGTTCCGCTCATTACCGTAGCGGATCATCATCTCCTTCCAGAAGCGTGCAACCTCGTCCTTATTACCACCATAGGCATTATCGAAACCCTCCCGATCATCTGGCGGTGAAATAATAACCTCCGAGGTCACCTTCCCGATCTCATCCAGGGCTTGCTTATATTTCAGGGCAACATCCTTGCGGGGCGTTACGATCTGCCCCTTAGCAAAGGTCCCTTTCCAATTTTCTTCGTAGTGCTGACTGATATCGCGAGCAATTTGGTAAATAACCTGATTCGTCTTTGCGATATTATCGAACTTTGCCGTTTTCTTCTTCAGCTCTGCCTGTTCTTCCTCAATCAAACCCTCGGTTTGCTGTTCAAACTGCTTATCCAGGGCTTCCCGGTTAATGTCGATTTCCGGCTTACGAGCCTCGTATCTCAATCGAAGCACGGCTCCGTCGTTCACCGCCTCGTTAATCGTGTAGGGTCTACCGATAATTCCGCCAAACTTCTGCTGGGTAGACTTATCCTGACTCATTAGTGGAGTCCCAGTAAAACCGATAAAGCAGGCTTTAGGGAACACACGTCGCATATGGGCATGAAGCGATCCATAATTCGTGCGGTGGGCCTCATCCACTAAAACAAATATATTTGGGTCGTCGATACGGAGGTCACGTTTATTACAGGCCGCATCAAATTTGTTAATGACGGCCGAAATGATGGCATCACGCTCCTGCTTCAACAGCTTGACCAGATCATTTCCCGACGCCGCCTGCTTAGGATCCAATCCACAGGATTTGAAGGTTCCCTTGATTTGGTCATCCAAATCCACGCGATCCGTCACTAAAACAACTCTCGGGTTTGGGATCTCCCCACAAAGCGCAATAGCTTTGGCCAGCATGACCATAGTTAGAGACTTTCCGCTTCCCTGTGTATGCCAGACGACGCCCCCCTTACGAGCGCCCCCAGAGTCTAATTCCAGGACACGTTCCATGATGTCTCTAACAGCAAAATATTGCTGGTAACGCGCTACTTTCTTAGCCCCTGCATCGAAGACGATGAACCGATAGACCATTTCCAGCAGACGTTCTGGGCGCAAGATTGAGTAAATCAATTTGTCCTGCCCCGTTGGCAAGCGATCACCTCCCGAAAGCTTCTCCCGATACGCAGCGGCCTCATGCGGCTTAAAAGGCTCCGCAAGCAACCGTTCAAGATCTGCTGCCTGCAGCGGCGCATTAACTGAATGCAACAGGTGTTCGTTTCCTTTCTCGGACAAATCTTCCTTCCACTCCAACCAGTGAGTCGTCGGAGTCCCGACCGTGGCGTAGCGACCCTCCTTAGCATTCACGGCCAAAAGAAACTGCTGCGTTCTGAAAAAATCCGGGATCTCGTCTAGATGCTGGTTCCGTAAATGTTGAGAAATCGCCTGACTCACACCCACCTTTGGATCTGGAGCCTTCGCCTCGATAACTGCAAAGGGTATGCCGTTCACGAAACAGACGATGTCAGGCCGACGAGTCTCCTTCGTCTTGGCCTTTTCCACACTCAATTCTGCAGCGACGTGAAAAACGTTCCGACTTGGCGTTTCCCAGTCGATGTAACGAACGGTATAACTCGATTTACGCCCATCAATGACCTGCTCTACCGAACGCCCGAGGCAGAGTAAGTCATAAGCTTTTTCATTGGTAGCAATCAGTCCCTCCGGCCTAAAGTCCTTCAAGGCTTGCAGGCACTCTTGTATCGCCGACTCCGAAAAAGCATAGGTACCATTCAGGGTCTCGACCTGATTCAGCTCTTCCAGCTGTTCACGGACGATCCCGTCGAGAAAGCAATTCGTCAGACGACCTCCCCGCTGCTGTTCTACTTCAGCAGGAGTCAGGTATTGAAAGCCCAAATTGATCAACTGATGTAGTGCCGGCAATTGGGACTCCACAGACTCAAGGGTGGAGGGGGAATGTGAAGATTCACTCATAGTAGACTGTCTGATGCTTTAGACGCGGAAGGTTTATTATCACGACGTGCATCAATCAGTATGACGCCTGCATCGCTTGGAATTTTAAGTTTCTTGATCAACCTCTTCACTTTGGCCTCATCACTCTGCGTGAAAAAGAGGATTACCTTGTAGGACTGCGTTGTCCGGTTGGCGGCCTCATAAATTTCTACTTGGTTCTGCAGATTCTTCTCAATCTGCGTATTGCTCGCCAATTTGAACTCAACCAAGGTTGCGTCCAATGATCCACGTGAGATTTTAAAATCTACCGGCCCACGTCCATTATTGACCTCTGCATCGGCAGAACTGGGAGATCCCTCCCATACAAGCTTAAAAGCAATTTGAAGGTCTTTCTCTCGCTGGATCTTTTTACCCTTATCGTCATAGAAAAGACGGTATCCATCCTGATTTTCGATCACTTGTTTCAGGTAATCTATTTTTCTTTTGGACTCCTCAAGAGTGGTCTCGCTGGAGATATAGAATTCAGTATGCTGCTGAAGTATTGATGCCAAAAGACTCAAGTTTTTGACAAATACTTCCTCCGTATGGCGAACATGCCCAAAACTACGATGAACCGCTTCGTCACCACGATCTTCCTTGTTGCGAATAAAGTGGTCAATCAGTGCTGGAAATTTGAGGAGCACCTTCTCAACGGCCTCATTCAAATCCTTTTGAGTATGATCCCTGGGCAGAATGCCCTGAAAATATCGGTCAACTTGTCCGCGTAGCGAGTCATTGGAAATCGCTTCGCGTATACGGGGGAAGTCTTTCCTCAAGTCCTCTTTGTTAATCCATGTGTCATCTTTAGTCAGAATATCTTCTGGCGTCAGTAAGACGTAGTCGCCTTGTAGCCACGGCAGTGTGAATTCCCCGTCGATCCAAACACCAACTTCATAATTAAAGTCCACGCGAGCCACTCTAACTTTCTTGCAAAGTGCGGGATCTATATGCTCCAAAGCGAATTTCTCGGTATAACGCAGCAAGTAACCCTTGATGAGATTAGTAGTAAAATCACTAATATTATCTTTGCCGACTCCCGCACGTATAAGAGTTAGCTTTTCCAAGTGCGAACCTTGGGTAACCTGCTCATTTCCGAATTCACGAAAAAGATTGTTCAAGTTTAAATTAAGAGAACTGGCAAATTTCATGCCTAGCCCCGCCCCACGATTTCCGCTCAAACAGAACCCAAGACAATTTTGATGAACCTCCTTAAAGCAGTACAGGTCTTTAAGAATCCCTT
Source organism: Coraliomargarita sinensis (assembly GCF_003185655.1). Classification (NCBI taxonomy): domain Bacteria; kingdom Pseudomonadati; phylum Verrucomicrobiota; class Opitutia; order Puniceicoccales; family Coraliomargaritaceae; genus Coraliomargarita; species Coraliomargarita sinensis. Next base: position 182,286 of record NZ_QHJQ01000003.1, read on the forward strand.
TGTCACTGTTGCCTTTGATTGATAAATCCCGAAGGTAACGAAGATATTGGATTATTTGTTCATGAAGCGACTGATATTCAGGCTTTGAACTCGTGAATAGCAAAAACGGGTCAACGAATAGTGGAAGGTCTACAATTGGAGACACATTGAAAGCACCGTATTCGGATAATGTTTCCTGTGAGACATTGAAAATGTCAGAGAAGTAAATTTTTGGTGCTTTAGGATTCATAGATTTTGTATTTCTTAACATAGTTAATTGGATGCAGAGAAGCCCGCCTTTAGGGGTAAAACCCGTTGAAGTGCATTCTCCGCATTTAATTCGTCACCGTTTCGCTGATACCTATCAATTTTGGCGAGAACAGCTTGAAGGCGCTCTAATGCCCGTTGCTCCACTATCGGCATGTCGTAAAAGCTCATTTCAGTTAGTTTCGACGCAAATGAATGGAAACACCCCCAGAGGTCCAACCGACCATAGAGAAACGATACAACCAGATTCTGGAATCCATGTTCGGCAATCATTTGCTCCAACTGATACGACTCGTAAGGACGCCCCATGCTAACATTCCAATATTTCATAATACGGCAAAGAGGTTTAATCTGGTTATTATGGCTGCGGTTTTGTGCCGTAAGTTCTTCGCTAAACGAATCAGGGTCCGTCTCCAACCAATCATTCAGATCACTTCTAGGAGCGGGTATCTTAATCCCGCTCCACCAACCTTCAATTGCCGGCACAAGCTCGAAGCGAACATGCTTTAGTTCGAGTGCAAATGTGGGAGAAGACTGTGAACGAGCCGAGTTTGGATACCACTTATCCGCAAATTTCCTGAGACGGTTGATATGCGTCTGAGGCTTCGAACCATCATCCTTAAAGATAATCATCAAATCCACATCCGAGCTATCATCCATATAACGAGGTAGTATTGTTCCTCGCTCATAAGAGCCGAAGAACTTCTGCTCTCTAACTTCATTTCCAAAATACCGTTTTATGCGCTTCTGTATTTCCGCAGCAGAACGATCAATCTGCTCCCGCTCAAGGTCGCGCACAAAAGCTGCGCGAGATAGACGAGTTAGGTATCCATTAAGGCTCATACTAAGACTTATCTGCTTGATACTCCTGCTCACCACCTTCGATACCATCCCGAGCAGTTTGGAAATCCTTATCCGAAGTTTCAGGCGCTTGCTCATTCAACTCATTTCTCCGGTCGGATAGCTCAACGATTCGCGTCTTTAATTGATCCAAGTCTGAAGTAGCCGTACATTCAATATTTCGAAATATCCGCGCATCGTTTTTGAGAGAGAAATAGCCGTTGCCGACCGCCCGGTGTTTCGATGCCCGCTCATCTGTTTTCAGGAATGTAAAAACCGCGGTCACTGCTGCAGTGGAAATCGCAATTATGCCCGCCAAAGTCGGAAAATCAGCAAATGCACTTAACCCAGCGATAGCACTCAGAGCAGTCGAAGGGATACCAAGCTTATTGTGATACCCCTCCCATCGTGAGGCCGCATTGAAATGGCGCTTTCCCGAATAGGTGACGTCTTCTTCAATGCGAAGAGATTCCTTTTTCAATTCTTCAATAATCTCGCTCATACCTTTACCCTTACTTCCCCTGTTAATAGCTTTTGCATTAGACTTTTCTTTTGCAGCTTTAGCACTTCCAAGCGCTTTCGGCTCAAAACGATTTCTTGTTCTTGTTCGTTTAAGAATGAAGCAATCCGACGCTGCTCTTCTATCGTCGGTGGCAGTTTAATTTCGAACTTCAGGAAATCCTTTGGGACGAAAATCAACTTCTCTATAGCAACACCATTACTCGCAACATAGGCCTTATGCCACATCTCCCTTGTTTTAGATAACCAATCAAGATAAGGCGTATGCAGGACTTTTGGGGCTGTATTTTCAAATATCGTGTATTCCTTTGAGACATGGCAGCCATCAAAAGGGGTCTTAACAACTGCGAGTGCACCATGGGTAACCTGCCTTTTTGAAATCAGGAAGTCTCCTTTTCGAATCTCATGTAAGTCGGATGTTTTATAGTCCGACCCTTTCATTTCTGGTCGCAGGAATAGCCCGCCCGCTCGGCGTCGGATGCTCACCAGTTTAAGGGACATTTCTGGACTCCAAGAAATCGGACGAAACACGTGCTTCAAAACTGAACCCAATTTTAACTCTTCCCAAGGTGTCCTATCGAATTTGGGAAACCGAACTTCACCCACCAGTAGCTTTTGCATGAGCCCCTTCTGACGTTCCTGTTTTTGAGTTATCAATCGCTCTTGAGCTTCAATAGCTTCATCGCAAGCCCCTAGGATATCAGCAATCATTTCCTGTTCTAGAATTTGAGGGACTTCAAAAACTTGAGTTGAAATATAATTCCAATCTGCCCTCGGCATTTTTGATCCGCTCGCAATCGAGGCACACCGAACGAACTTCTCAGACTGAATAAGAGCAAAAAGATACCTCCTAGAGCATACTTCTGTCTTCGGGACGAGAACCCATATCTCAGTGGAACACACCCCATCGGTTGATGGAAGCGCATACTTTTTTAAGTATGGCCGTAATTTCCCAAACAAAACGTCCTGATCGGAAAATACATTTTTAATACTGCTTTGTTCTTTTGAGTCAACTGAACCGATAATTCTACCAGTCTCCTGAGAAAGGTGTTCGAGTTCATAGCATTGGTATCTCTCCAAACTATTGTTGGGATTATATTTCTTTTTGCTTAACGAGCAAAGAGACTGAAACTCATACTTCTGGAAGCCATTTAAACCCATAACATCACCCTTCAATATTAACCACATACGGCTCGCTCTGCGCCACACAGATGCCGTTTTTCTCGATAAAGCACTGAACCCAGTGGGTGCCCGTATAACTTGTCGATTCACGATTAAATAAACCTCCGGCACCGTAAGATTTTGCTGCGCAAATTTCGCCACGAAGCTGACCAAAGTGTTGAGCTTCGAACCCAGTGTTGACTACCTGCCAGAAAACTTGGAACGGCTTTTGAATATTTGTCTCAGCGTGAAACTGCAAACTGCACCCCTTCGGGAGCGGATTGCTGTCACTATCAAAATGAATCCAACGACCATTCTGCGAATACTGAGCTGATACCACAATGCTATCGCGTAGTTTAATGAGATCCCACTTCTGCTCAGCACGCTGACGATGTGGCACATTGAAGCGGCTAGGTAGTTGCGGGCTTGATATCACCAATTCGCCCCCTTCTCTTAGGGCGAACTCCGGGAAGGCACGTGCACTTGCTGATTTACCGAAACGACTCTCAAATAGAACAGGCAGATCCTTATTATGCTCGGACTTGAATTTTTCCCAGTCAGCTCTTAGAGCCTGCAACCAATCCGAGAAAGCATCTGCATATCGACGGTCTTCATTCCACTGCTTGGCAAAGTTCTCATCCGGGTCAATAGGGTTAGTAATACGATATTTGTATCCATTCCAAACTACAGAACGATCTATTCCGCCCACAATAGCTTCCATCGCATCAACAATATTACCTTCATTCTGATAGGCCCATGCCGCTAGTGTGGTTAGAATAATTGATGAAGTTCGGTGTCCACGCTTTTCGAAATATGTATCCCGATGGCGCTTGATAATCTGGATCGCCCGCTGAAGTGGAGTCCGAACGGAGTATGTCGGGATGTCTTCCGCAGCGAGTTTCACCATTTTAGCACGTGCCTCTTTCGCTTCATTGAGTCGCACTCGCATCCGCCCTTTAAACCACTCAGCATAACCCTTAGGGTTACCTCGTTCCCAGTCATGAACAATCTGTTCGTATCCGGCATGATCTTTGTCGGTCAAAATAATCGCCGTTTCGGCGAGGTTGGCGGACAGTTTAGCCTCTTTTACAAGACGGACTCGTGACGGACTGTCAGGTAAGCAGGGAACGATATCCACTTTGAACGTATAGCCGTCATCTGAATACTCAATGGTCCAGCATTTCTCCCAAGGAGTCGCATCTTTTTTGAAGTTTTGGGCATCAACATAGCCTTCTACTTCGCCCCCCACATCATCATAAAGCTGCTTCTGTGTAAGCTCATCGCGCTTACGCTGAAGTTCACACACCATGTCGATATCGAATTCATCCGCTTCTGACAAAGGACGAACCACGGTTCCAATGGCAAACGAACCCTGCGTATATATCTTAGGAGCAAATCCATATAGCTCTGAACTCTCCCGTTCGATCCAATCGCTGATACTCTTATAGCGTTTCTGAACACTGTCGGCCATACCTGGAGGTAGGTCGAGATACTCTGCTACAGCCAATAAAGCTTGCTCTAAGCCGTCTGCATTCGGAATCACCAACTCAGTTCGGCCCACTGGGCCACCTGTAATTAAATTACTCATCCCCATATTCCTTTCCGTCGACATGCTGACGATACTCCTGAGCCATGTAGTGCATAGCATTGCTGAACCTAGGCTCTGCCTCTTCGAAGGATACACCTGTGGTGATTACCGCATTCTGAAAATCTTGCAGGCTGCCGGTGATTGGGATCGGCAAAGTTCTACCCGGAAATTTACCATGAAAACGCAAAACCCCACTAGGTTCAGGAGTCTGTAAATCCGTGTTGTAGACCATTTGGATTGGGTCTAAATCTGTGTCCGATCCATCTACTCGAAGGGTTGTCAGAAACATGTATTCACGATTGTCGTCCGGACAGCCAGAAAGCGCAGCAACGACACATTCAGACTTAGCCAACACATCTGGATGAATTAAGTGATTGTCGATGAAGACCTCCGGCACATCGGTGACCTTGTAATACTTAACGCCATTATTATTCAGATCATTTTTGATCGCATCAATGACGCCCTCCGGGACGTTTAGCAGCTTTCGATCTGTCTTACTCATTGTCGCCGCCTCCTGTTCCGTCTATGCCAAGCTCGGCTAAGTAGCCCTTGATTCGAGACTGGACCTCCACCAAAGCCGCTTCGGTTTCCTCAATTTCCTGCGTGACCGCCGCTAGATCGACTTCAGGCTCAGGCTCGAAGGTGTCTACATAGCGTGGGATATTCAGGTTAAAATCGTTCTCCTTTATTTCCTCGAAGGGTGCGACGTAGCTGTATTTCTCCGTCGTTTCATACTTCTCATAGGTCTGGAGGATTTTACCCATATTGGCCTCAGAGAGGCGGTTTTGCTTCGTCCCCGACTCAAACTCACGAGAGGCATCAATAAAGAGAACGTCCTTACGCTCACGCCCAGTTTTAAAGATAAGAATTGCCGCTGGAATCCCGGTACCGAAGAACAGCTTTTCTGGGAGACCCACAACCGCGTCCAACAAGTTTTCCTTAATCATGGCTTCACGAATCTTACCTTCGGAACTGCCTCGAAAAAGAACACCATGTGGCACTACCACACCAACACGACCACCATCGTTCACCGCCGTCTCGACCATGTGAGTGATAAAAGCCCAGTCGGCCTTTGACTTGGGAGGTATACCACGATGATAACGGGCATACTGGTCATTCTGAGCATCATCCGCGCCCCACTTGTCTAAAGAGAAAGGGGGATTTGCCACCACGACATTAAACTTTTGCAGGGCATCATTTTCAATGAGCTTCGGATTATTCAGGGTGTCGCCCCATTCGACCGTGGCATTATCAATCCCGTGCAGGAACATATTCATCTTAGCCAGCGCACGGGTACCACCGTTAATCTCCTGCCCAAAGACGGCAAAATCACCATCTTCGACCTGTTCCGCAGCTTTGACAAGTAATCCGCCAGAACCACAGGTGGGGTCGCAGATTCGGTCACCAGACTCCGGCTTTACCAATCTCGCTAGTAGCTCTGCAATTTCGTCGGGAGTGTAGAACTCCCCGCCTTTCTTTCCCGCGTCGCTGGCAAAGTGGGAGATCAAGAAGAGGTAGCAGTTGCCGATAATGTCAGCCGAACCAATACGGGAAGGGCGCAGGTCGAGGCGCTCATCATGGAAGTCCTCCAGCAGGTTTTTCAAACGACGATTGCGATCCTTGGTCTCACCCAGGCTATGCTGATTATTAAAGTCGATATTCCGAAAAACCCCGGCGAGCTTTTTCTTGTTCGCATCCTCTAGGGCTTCAAGGGCCTTATTAATCTGCTCCCCGACATCGTCCTTGTTCCGTTTTTCGTAGAGATCGTAGTAGCTACAACCTTCGGGCACCACAAAGCGCTCGCGCTGTAGGCGGCGCTGAATCATGGCCTCATCATCGCCGAACTGCTCCTTGAGAGCATCGTAACGATCCCGGTGGAGGTCACTGAGGTATTTCACGAACAACATCACCAGAATGTAGTCCTTGTATTGAGAAGGGTCGATGGTGCCACGGAAAGTGTCACAAGCGCGCCAGACGATATTGTTGATCTCTTTTTGGAGGTTTCCGTTTTGCTCAGCCATGATGTAAGAATTCTGGGTTAAAATTAAAGTGTTCCTAGCAATGCGGAAAGTTGCTTCCGCCGAAGAGAAATTAGATTAGAAGACAACTGCTGCTCTTGATGCACCGCACTGGTCAACTCAACGAAAGCCGACTGCTCCTCCATTGGAGGAATTGGAATCCGCAGACTTCCAAGATCGTCCACGCGCAGATGCTGGACAGTGGCCCCCTTAGACATGGATTTTAGATGCTCCTGGGTAGCTGGGGTATTTATAAAAGCCGCCACGAATTCAGGTAGGACGCCCGCCTCGGACTTCAACCGTAATATATGAAACATATTTTGAGCAGTCGTCGGCCCCTGAAGCACTCCAACTACACCAGCATTAAAACGAACCCCACGGCACAGAACCAGAATATCCCCCTGCACCACATTCGGCTTAGGAGATTCATTCAAGGTAGACATCGGCATCAAATCACCGGAGACGCGCCCCCCGGGAAGAATGTCCTTGGTCTGCACAATATAATGACCGCTCTCAGAATCCTCCAAGACAGTCTTTCGAAATGATTGGCCGAGTTTGATATTCAGCAGTTCGGCTAACTTTACGTTCGTGCGAGTCATTTATATATGCAGTATTAAATCTTGAACATATTAGACCATGTATTACGCATTTTGTCAAGTCCCATCCTTCAAGCATCAATACTGCATAAACATAAGCATCATTAGGGTACAATTTCACGATCAAAAGTAAGTAGCCGATCAGCCCAGAGATAACCACCCAGGACAAATCACTACCAACTTCACAAAAAGACTCCAGCTACTCTACACATCCAAAACGAAGTGCCGAATGCCACTGAGTGAAAGATCCGCCCAGAGTCCCCCTAATCAGCAACAGACACAAGGGCGCTACCTCCACTCCCATCAACCTCCAGAAAAACACCGATGTTCACATGTCACTAATGTATAGTTACTTAAGGAATAAAAATGAAAAAACCTAGAACAAATATCACACTTTAAAAGGTTTTTCGGGCCCAAAAGATCCAACGCACCTCTAATTGGAAAGCAGAGGATCGAGCAAAACACAGAAATATCCCCTATATCGTTAATAAATAGTGACTTATGCCGCAATTGAGAGATCTCCTAAAAATCGACCCAAAAGCGTAACCGGCGCGGGATAAAAGACGGCTGTAATTAGCACCATAATTCCATCACCCCACCAAGCTGTGTTAAAAACGCCTTCTCCGTACTCAGCCACTGCGACCATAGTTAAGAGAAATCAAAAATACCGGTTTACAAACTTTCACTTTTCATTTCTACCCCACTCTTCACTATTTTCGCACGAGCTGTAGATCCGTAACCAAGCTTGATAAAAGTTAACCGCAACCGCTTGCGGAACGCCTTCAAAGATACTATAACGCGCTAGGCATTTCAGCGTAGCACGAAGTTCTCTCCTTCGGCCAACAATATGGCCTAAGACCTTAGCAAGAGAACCACTCCCTACTGACCAATACCTAGGTTGAGAGTTTCCACGGAGCCCCAGAATAGCGCAGGCAATCAAGCATTCAAAAACCTGTTACCCTAGGCCTCCTTTTTGACTAAAAAAGGGCCATGTATTCAGTAAAAGCCCATAATCACAAAACCAGAGATTCTGCAGAAGGTAAGGCAAACCATAAGGATGCCGACCACCCTGACCACAAGAGGCATGCCAAAGGGCGCGACCCTTATGGCATCCGCAACTCACCAATATCCAGACATCATCTCAACGAGATCAGCTTTGAAGGCATCCACAGCATCGAAGAATGGCTAAAGGCAGAGGAGGCTGCTGCTCTCGATGCCCGCAGGCGTCCACGACAAGAAGTCGGCTTTTCTATAGTCCACAGCCCTTGTGATGATCTTCAAGCACCTCTAAATGCTCTGCTTGATACTGTACCTGCTGCAGGGGAAGCAGTAGTTGAAAGACAAGACAATAGGTTTAAAGCGAGTGTCAGAGAGCGCTTCCAAGGAGCAAGAGCCGTTTTTGGAAGGCACCTCGACAAAATCCGCATCCACAGCGAAGCATTCCTGCTGAAGTACGATGAGAATGGTGAAAAACTAAAATCATGCAAAGCCGTCGGTCGGGATGGCCCCGGTGTGACCGCGCTGAAATCACAGGCAGCCGTAAGAGGTAAAGAGATAAAACTTGGCCGCTCGGGAAAACACTGGAACTCCAAGAAGGATGTCGAACTATCCCTAGCATTAAAAAGAGATATAGACCTCGAAATCCAGAAATTGGGACCAGCGCATCGAGTGAAGTTCCAAGAAAGATTGGTATTCTGGAAAGCTGAACTCACTAATAAGGTTTCCAGGATCCTCACACATAAAAGAATGAAAAAGGAGGAACTCAAAGAGTTCGAGGACGCACTCCGCAAAATGAGCGAGGAGGATGGCCTGGGCGCGGCGCTGGATGAACTGTCTGGCATCACAACAATTACACCCGAGCCCAGTTACGGTATATCTCCTACAAAGCAGGAAAAGAAGCCCACCAAGGAAGAACAAGAGACAGAAAAGCAACCCCGACGAAATCCAGAGGTCGACCGTGGCCCTCTCCCACCGAGGGGCCGAAGCAAGGCGGAACGCGATCGCCTCGAAGAAGAACGGCGAAAAGCCACTGCTAGGCTCCTGGAGGCAACGTCGAAGCTCAAAAATCGCGACGACCCAAAAATGGGGAACCTGTGAAACGAGGGCACAGGCCACTATCTGCTTAAATAAACCTGATCCAGCTAGGTCCTAAAAGGATACTAGACTGACTCAGATTTATTATCATCTCCCAGCTATCAGAGCCGGGAGATGATAATCATGCCGAAATAAGTTCGGCATATACACCCTCCGTCACAAAGGACCGTCGACTGCCAGAAACTGGAGCTCCACAGAAGGAGCTCCATGCGACACAGCAATCATTTGCTGTGAGCGTGCCGTGCATGAACCATCTGGATCGACAAAGCGATCCGATGTTCAAGACACTCACTCGAACGCAGCCGGCACATCCGGCTGCCCCACTTAAAATAGTCACTAATCTGAGATTAGTGACTATTTTAAGCAAGTGAGATTTTGGCAGAGCCAAAACCACTAGCGTTTCTCACTTGGTCCGCAAGCGCTGGACGGGCTTTTCATGTCAGCTGTAAGCACGACAAATATAGGACCAGTGACGATCCTATAAGTAATTAGGAAAAACATGACCGACAAAAAGTCTTAGGTTTTTCACGTCATTACGAACTTCAAACTCATTCGAGTTTTACACCGTTTTAGCAGACGCACTCGTCACAAATTTACTACCCGTATATTGTCCCACCACTGGGGCGAAGCCTAATCGGCTCAATAAATAAACTAAATATATAATATCATGAGCAAAGAAAAAGAACCTCGCTTCGACGAAGCCAAACAAAATGAAATCGCCGCCAAAGTAGCGGACCGCATATTGAGCATCTGGAAGCTCGATAGCGAGAGTCCGTTCCACGCTGCAATAAGCGGTGGCGTCCGAATCAAAGTCGTACGTCTCCTGAGTAAATTCTCAGCTTACACACTTACCGATCGTATCCGTAAGGGAGAACTCAAAGGCTGCAACGAAGCTCAACACAAAGCACACAAAGCCATAGTCAAAAGAGCTTTGGAGGAAGACGAACAAACCATTGGCATGATGATCGCCGACGAATTGTGCACCTTTCACGATTACTCGATCAAACGAGGAAAGGGAAATATGCACGACTATTACTGCTTGGCTGCCTATTTTGATGTTCTAATAGCGTCAGATAAGTTGCTAGAAAAGCTGAAGAACTGCTTATCCGGTTACACGGCTAATAGAAAACGAACAAAAAGCCGAAATGCCAAGACACCAGTATCGCCCAAAACAAAAGTTAAAGGCGCTGACGATGTGTCTAATGATGAAGATCAAACTGAAACGGCCAAAGAAAAACCATCCCCGGAGAACAAATCCGTCGTCCCGGAAACGCGTCCGGCAGATGACAACAGTGAAGTAGATGCGAAAAGTAAAGTTGATCCATCAACACCTGAATTAGACTTCGATGAAAACACAGAATAATCCACTATCAGCCAGGTAAAAACCAACAAAAGCCCGGAGATTTACTCCGGGCTTTTTCAGGTCCAATTACCAGAGCGCCTGAGGGGGCATTACCATCTACGAAGAAAACCATTCCGGGCCAATCGTAGAGAGAATGACCCAAAAGCGATGCACTGAAACCAGAGCTGGCACCTCAGCCAAAGGCTACGCGGCCTCAATGAAATTTGGAGTAACGGAGTTCATGATTTTCAAAACAGCCGTTTTCTCTTGAGCAATAAACACACTGACTTTGCCAATCTTAAAATTAATCCGAATGCACGCTAGGTTAGCATCGGGTTTATCCATCAATCCAGCATACAGCGCCAGCTGGCAAAATTCAGCCGTCGAGGGAGCCAAAGCATATCTACCTTGGGTGGTTTTAATTTCAACTACCCAGGGCTTTTTCTCGGTATCCTGGGCAACGATATCAGCCTTTCCGACCAAATGGCCGCGTTTCACTGGTACCTCCGTTGAAAAGTTTTTCGTCTCAAGTCCTAGGTCGCGAAGAATTTCTGCGACCGCTGAACATGAGTAGTAATGGTCTTTTGAAACCCAGCGCCCGCCTAAATGTGCTTCCAGGCAGGCATGGAAATCTTCTCCCAGTTCAAGAGGATCCCCAGAGGGAACATCAGGAACGTTAATAGCATATATAGCCTGCGGCAGCGTCTCAGGCCATTGGAGGTCCAAGTCCGCTTGCTCAGAGAGCAATTTTGCTGCTGCCGTGACGTTCATAAAGGCATACATGAGCCCATTTAGATAAAATGCAAGACATTCCTGCTGAAGGACTTACATTTTTCAATATGGTTCTTATTAGGGGCTCCTCAGGTGTCGGTTCCCGCCACCTCTCCGCCCCTTGGTAACGAGTGGTTTTTGCTTTTCCCATTCTGGGGAGAGTCACGCGACGCGTGCATCCTAAAAATCACATAATCATGACCAATTATAACTCGTCGAGATACTCGACACCTACCATCGCACCTGAGCTTTTAGCCCGGTTGCGAACTATCCAAAATCACAAGGCTTTGTCTGATCAGACGAACACCTTTTCAACTGTTTATCCACACCCTGGTGCATTTTGTATGCGGTGGTATACCTCATATACCTTGTTGCCGCATCCACACGTCATCGAGGCAACTGACCGAGGTAAATGCATCAGTCTTTTTGTTCTGATGTCCAAAGTCAGTGCTGTCCTGAAGCTTAAAATGAGGAAAGGGGTTTGGTGGTTAGATAACGATTACGATGAATCTGAATCAGGTGCCATACTTCCTGCCCACGCGTCATGCTACGGGGTCGGGCTTCGAACCTCAGCATCACATCAACAAATGCATGCGCTGAGCAACCCCCTGATGCTACCAAGGCAACAATTGCCGAAGCTGTCCAAATATAACGCAAGTTTGCTTATACAAGAGACACTCATCGCACAGCACCACGATGAAATCGCTGCTTTAATTGAGTCAGTACCTAACCCACAGCACAAAAGGCTAAAGCGCACTGCATAAATTACTATCAGAGAAAAAATTTGGCGAGGCGGAGTTCATATAGAACTCCGCCTTTTCCATCTATGCGCCGCGGCCCACTTCCACGGGCCGCACGAAAGGCGCACTGCCAAGAACTACAACAAAAAACCAAAATCCATCATGAAAAAAATTCCAACCACCCTAATAAACCACGACGAGGGCGTAATTACCTTCTCCGGAAAACACGGCACACTTTATAGCTTCGAGGACGATATTTACGCATTCGAACCCCGCGAATTTGAGCAAATCACGTTTGCATTCCAGGGGAGCTTATTGTCTCGATTCTTAGTCTCTCTGCGGACCGGAGTAGACGACCTGGAGATAGTGACAATCATACCAGAAGCGGTGAGCAATACCACCTCGATTCCATTCGAAATCCGCATACACCTCTCCAGCGGGACGATTGCGATACTGGGATCTGATGATTCGGTTTATGCAACACGCCCTGTCCCATCCGAGCCTCATGGCCCGCCAAACAAACCAGCGACTGAGATTTGGAACGTATCTAAAACCGATCCATTCGCCAGAATGTCCGCGACCGAAAATGCGGTCTCACGAATCGCTGATAATTTCGGAACGTTGTCGCCCGACCACACCCTTATGATCCTCTGGGACGCCTTTCAGGAGGCCTCGAAAACGGGATATCACAAACTACACACCGAGCTACCGATCACATCAGCAGTGGGTAAATACTCGGCGGTCGAACACCTCTGCGGTCGTGTCGTGTTCTACTCGCCGGACGAAGTTCCGATGCCCTACAGCCTCCAATTCTAACCCCAATTAAAGAAATAAATATATGAAAGAAATTAACATCGACATCAACCGCTGCGGCGAGGGCCAACTCCTCAGCCACCGCATCTCCAACATTGAACTCTGGCAGCTCGGAAAAGTGATTTTTTACTTACGTGCCCCCGTCGAGGACAACATCCTCTATGCATTCGCCTCCCCCGCTTTGGGGCGTTTCATCGTCGCCAACGACAAAGTTGAAATTCACGATGTGAAACTTACCATCGAACACACATTACCGGGCCGTACCGATGAGGCAAAACGACTTCACCTCACGCTTCAGACAAGAGAGATCGTGACATTAAGCGAAGATGGCCTCATCTACCGTGCTCAACCACTTCATCCCCGGCCCTTGGAATACACAGGGCGCCTTCTGTCCCCTCAAAAAATCTGGGGCGGGAGCCCAATGAGCTATCTGGGTCTGATACTCATCTCTGAGCGAATGTTCGATACTGTTGAAGACCTTGCCAATAACGGAAACCAGCTTGAACTGATTGAAGTGCTCTGGATGGAGTTCCAGCGTGAGCTCAAAGCCGATCCCCAAAAGACCGGAAACTACAAAATCGCAGGAGAGTTTATGGCATTCTCTGCCCTCCGTTTACCTGGCCGTCTATTCGTATTATTTGACCTCTAAATAATACACTCGACCATTTGTAGCTCCATCCGCCACTAGCTGGCCATCCCTAAGCATGCCTAGAAGGGTCCGCCCGATGGTGGAATTCGGGATCCCGGAGGCTTCGACCATCTCATTGCGGGCTGCTGCACCCTTAAAGCAGAGGTAGTCGATCACCCGTCGTTCTCTCGCCCTTCGTCCCCGCTCAGGGGGCAAAGGGCGAGCGTTCTGAACCACAGACTCTTTCAGAGACAAGTTACCATCCAAAGATTTCAATGCCTGACATAAGCGTGCGCTCAACACCAGGAGCCAAAAGATCAGCGATGGTTTCCCACTCTTCGTCCATCTGACTATCCTGATTTATTCGTATACTAGCCTTGAGAAGAATAGTTCACCCGTGCGGAATTCTCGGCGTAGAAAAGTTTGAGTACCGATTTCACAAATCGCTTTGCCTCCGACTGTGGGACCCCCGCCTTCTCACAAGCTGCCCATAGCATTTTCTCGGTAAGCTCCACTTTTCTGGACTGAATAGGAACAAGATTTCCAGAATGGGCATCCTCAGTATAAAAGTCGACATTGGTCATCAGGTCCGGGAGCTGACCAAGTGATTCTAGCCCGGATATCTTAACTGGTCCGCTGACCTCCTCAAACGATAAGACTTCCCGTTCCAAGTCCCCAACGCCCCTTTGTATGAATACCGTGGAGACCTGTCCGTTTTTCCAATGCACTCGAATCAGGCGATTATAAATCTTACCCGTAATTTTCTCACTCGTCAGGGTGATTTTATCAATTTGGCGTTTTAGGACATAATTCAGGCGGTCGTTCTGTTCCGCATCGAAATCCTCGTAGCCGTCCAATTCTATGGGTTCAACGGGAGCCACATTTTCCAAAGCGAAGATTTCCTGTTCAAACTCTTTTATGACGAATTCCAAGTCATTCTTTTCACTCTGCAATGCGTTAATTTTCTCGGTCGCAGCTTTGATATCAAGCCCAGCTTCAATCGCCTTCATCCAGTTAGCCTCTTTTTCCTTAACTTCGAGCAATGCTCCACGCTGGGATTCCAGCTTTTGACGCAAACCAATGAGCTTAGTGTCCTCACCGCTCTTATTCAGCGCAGTATAGTCAAGGTCTTTGAACCAGTTGAAAAAAATAGACCTGAATATATCAAATTTGATGCTCGGGTTTTCGCACTGGCTACTTCTTTTCGTACCGCATTTGTAAGCATGGTAACGCTTATCATTTCGTGATACACTCCCAACCTGAGTAAAGTACATGCTATTGCCGCATTTTCCGCACTTCAGGAGGCCCGAAAACACATTCTTATGATTCACTGAGGCTCTTCCCTTTTTCGGAGTCCGTAATGCCCTCTCATGCTGCGCACGGTTGAAATCCTCCTTGGAGACAACGGCAGGATAGTAGTTCTCAATTTCATCACCCGAAATACGCAGAACACCATAGACAGCGGGGTTTTTTAATAAGTCTTGAACCACTTTGTATTCCCATTTCCTTCCACGTGCGCTTTTAATACCCTCAGCATTGATCTTCTTGCAAACACGAGAAGCCCCGTAGCCCTCTAAATAAAGTTTAAAGATATAACGCACAGTTTCGGCCGAATCTTCGTCAACACACACCTCCCCGTCTACAGTGCGAATCCAATGAGGTTTCGAGCCAAGCCAAATACCTTCTCCGGAAATGACCTTTTCCTTTCGTTTCTTTATGCTTTCGCCGATGCGTTTGCTCTTGTGCCGGGATTCATCATAAGCACGGGACATATACATGATGCTACCCATCAGCAGCATGAGATTGGATTGGACTGTCTCCCAGGTGTAAACCTGCCCATCCATCAACGTGTGAATCTCCATGCCCGCCTTCAAAAAGCGCTTAAAAATATCAAGCGCATCCAGAGGAGATTGGCGTGACACACGATCCAAACTTTCTACTATGAGGATGGTTCCGTTTGGGATTTTGCCTTCCTCTGCAGCAGCCAACAATGTCCCCAAATTGCCACTATTCGTGTTATTTTTCTTTTTGTAGGCGCTGACCCCTTCATCTGTAATTTCAACAAGCTCCAAGCCCAACTTCTCGGCATACTCTTTACCATTAGCCAACTGCCTGCGAATCGTGTCTCCCCGCCGTTGCTGCGCGGATGAGTATCGAGAATATAGAATGGCTTGCCTCATCATCTCATAAATGGATTCTCTTGGGATTTTATACAAGTGTATAATTGATTACCAATAAAGAAGAGTTCGTCACCTGCAGCGGCGTCCTGTTGAAGCAAGTCGTTTTCCGAAACATGGAGAGCATGCTTGTGCCCGGCTTGCACTTCGCCGGGGACTGCCTGGACATGATGGAATTAGCGGCGGTTCAACTTCCAGGCGGCCTGGACGAGCGGACGACTTGCCGGGGAAGCGATGGCCACAACGAAAGCCTCTTTCAAACATGAGCCGAAGCTTTTTGACACTGATTTATAGATACGAAAAGGGGCCACTTACATTTGTAAGTAGCCCCTGAAAATGAAGCCCAGGATAGCCGCTTCAGGTGAGTTATCGGCGACGACGTACCATAACCAACATCAACCCAAGGGAACCCGACAGGAGGGCAAAAGAAGATAGCTCTGGAACAACGACCAATTGCAAACTGCCTTCTTGGAAGTAGGCGAAGTTCTCACCTAATTCAACTTGGTTGGCAGAACCGAAGTTTTGAACAGAACTGAAATCGAACGTCGCATCACCACCGATGATCGTGTAGGTACCCGGAGCGAGATTCGGATCAAGGTTGAGCAAATCCGCTATTGCCAAATCGCCCAAGTCGACAGTTGTACCGGCTGATGTCATTAAAGTGCTGGTAGGATTGAACCAGAACTGCGCATCATCGGAAAGAATCAGATCTCCACCAAGGGTTCCGTTACCACCGATTATCCCAGCGCTGACGGTCACCGCTCCGGTAGCAGCACTGTTGTCACCATTAACGAACAGCGTACCTCCATTTACGTCGGTTGCCCCGGTGTAAGTGTTCGTACCGGAAAGGTTCCAGGTTCCATCACCTGTTTTTGCGACACTGATAACCGCGTCCGTACCGTCGACAATATTCCCGCTGAACGAGTTATCGCCCGTGTTGTCACCTCCGAGCATCAATGTCTTTGCCCCTGCTGCACTCACAACAAGGTTCGAGCTCACAGAGATTGTGCTAGCTGCGTCAGAACTATTATTTTGAATCCTCGCACCACCAGTGTTGCTGAGAGTCAGGCTGCCGAGTGTGATCGGAGCAACGGCACTGCTACCCAAGGTAAAGTCCATATCCTTCGTACCGTTGGAAACCAGGTTGACTCCATCACCTAAGCTATTCACTGAAACGGGTGCATTACCTTGATTTCCATTACCACCGTAGTTGGTGATAATCGTACCAGTAAATGTGTTATCGGTACTGGAGAAAGTAAGGAACTGGCCACCATTACCGCCAGTCGAGTCATAAAAGAGCGTACCGCTTCCGGTAAGTGCTCCGGTAAAGTTCGCTTGATAAAACTGATTGGATCCACGAACGGTTGCAGTCACTCCATCGGAAATACTGATCCCTTGCTCGTAAGTATCACCCGCAGCTGTACTATTGTAAGCAAGACTGAGTTGGGCATCTCCTGTGAAATTGATAGTGTTGTTCGATCCAAGCATATTGGAAGCATCGCTATTCGAGGCCAAACTTAGTTCTCCGCCAGACAGGTTGATATCTCCGGAGAAAGTATTGCCTTCGTTGAGAATAGCCAAGTTACCTCCGCTAACAGAAATCCCTCCGGTATGGCTCAGAACGCCTGACAAGGTCTGATCACCGCTTACAGACAATGCCAAACTACCGCCTCCGGCACCATCCTGAATATTTCCGGAGTAGTTAAGACCGGTACCCGCGATAGTCAAAGTCGCTGCACCTGCATTACCGTTTTCTACGATAGAAGAACTCGCGCTACCTGCAAGTCCGTTGGTGGTAACACTATATCCATTCAAGGCGAATGTTCCGGTGCTACCATCATAAAAATTCACCACGTTGCTATTGAGCGCGTCGGTGCTGCCCAGTTGCACCTTACCTTCGGCAATGTAGAGGCCCCCATCGAAGGTGTTTGTACCTGAAAGCGTCAGAGTGTTCGCCCCTAATTTTGAAAGAGCTCTCGATGCCGTAAGTGCTGTGCTTTGAGTAAAATCACCTGTTGATGTATCAATAGCGACACCGGATGCTGCGTCCAGATTGATTCCAGTTGCACCTCCCAAGTTACCGGTATTGAAGAGTGTAGCGACATCGGTTTCCGAATAATCAGTAACGCCGTCACCGCCGGCACCCAAACCAACCGTGCCAGCCGCTGCAACGTTCACAGTGGAGCTGGAAGACTTAGCCGCTTTGTTGGCGAAGGTGAGAATACCTTCATTGATCGATGTATCTCCGGTGTATGTATTTGCACCAGAAAGAGTTTGGAAGCCCGAGCCGGCCTTAGTAATCGTCATGCCGGTAGCACCGTCAGCAATCGCCCCGGAATATGAACTGGATACACCGGCTTGAGAATTAAGAGTGAGTGCGGTGACACCGCTATAGCCACCCGAGGTTGTCGTGAAGATGCTGTCGAGATCCTTTGTTCCTTCAAGGCCGCCCAAAGTTAGTGTGGTTACAGTTGTTTTCAGACCATTTGATGCGTCACCGGTTATGAAGTTTGATGTATCAAGTACACTATTCTGGAGGGCCAGTGAGTCTCCAAGTGAGAGAATACCCGCATCGACTGTAATAGCTCCTGTAAAGGTATTTGCAGCACTCAATGTCAGTGTGCCGAGTCCCGCTTTATTGAGACCGCCGGTATTGGTATTGTCGATAATGCTGGCAAAAGTTACGTCTTCGCCATTGGTGTCCAAAGAGACTGCACCAGTGCTGTTTTGAATGCGATTTGAGTAGTCGTTAGCAGCGCTGGCTGAAGTGAAGCGCAAAACCCCACCCTTGAAAGTGATGTCTCCGAGTGTTCCCAAGGCGTCAGCTGAGGCAGCTTCCACAACACCACCGTTGATGATGGTGCCGCCGTCATACGTATTTGTCCCAGAAAGAGACAAGACGTTGAGACCCAACTTGATCAGTGTGCGGGATGCGGTTAAAGCGGAACTAAGAGTAAAATCCCCGGCAGTCGTATCGACTGCAACACCTGAACCAGATCCAAGATTCATGCCGCCGGACAAAGCCAAGCTTCCAGTATTGAATAAGGTGGACACATCCGAATCGGAGTAGTCGGAAACACCATCGACACCAACGCCCAGGCCGATCGTGCCAGCATTACCTGCTGTGATCGCACCGCTAGCTTGTGCATTCTTATCCGCAAATACCAGGATACCATCATTTACAGTCGTTGTTCCAGTGTAAGTGTTTGTCCCGTTCAGGATCCAGGTGCCGGCCCCGTTCTTGACGAGTTTGATCGAATCAGCAGCACCATCGACTCCGTCGGAAATCCCTGCGATTGTATTTCTGCCCTCATTCACCCCGTCCAAGACTAAATTACGACTCGTTGTCTGAGTAACGAGCAAGTCCTGGTTGATATTAATCGTAACATCGGTGTTCGTGTTCGTATTCTCAATTGTAACGTCTTTATTCTTGTTTCCGGAAAGGACCAACTGGCGATTATCAAAAACCAGAGCTGATGTTGCACCGGTCCCCAGAGCAAATCTCAAACCATTCCCCTTATTGGACGAGGCGATTTCAAGTGTACTGCCCACGGCATCGGCAAGGCTGTTTACTGTCAGACTTTTGTTGCCGTCATTGCTTGCGCCAATAACAACATCTCCAGTAAACGTGTTGTTCGTACTCTCGAGAGTAAGGTCGTAGAATGCGCTAAAGCCCACACCGCTCATTTGTATTCCGCCGTCACCCGAAATATCGCCGGCAATGACTCCAACATCATTACTGCCTTGGTTAAAATCAAGAGTGGTATCGGAGTCCAGGAATATGTCCCGATTCAGGACTGCACCATCGCCAAGTTGAAGTGACGAATTTCCGGTTACGTCAATGCCGTTGCTGGCATCGCCTAATGCACCATCACCGGCAACGAACAGTACACCTTGATTCAACTGAACGTCCCCGGTAAAACTATTGTTCAAATTGTTAAGTGCAAGCAATCTGCCGCCGGTCTTTATGAAACCTTCGGAGCCGGCGATCAAAGCATCCATATAAAGTGTGGCTCCAGCACCCCCATCAACATCCAGTGTCGGCGTACCAAACCCTCCACCGTCAAGCGTGATAGTGTACCCTTCAACAATCGTCATTATTTTACTATCAAACCCGCCGAGCTGTGCAGTGATATTTCCGAAAGTCCGATCCGAGTTGAGATCAAAGAAAAGGTCCGTGCTCAGCCCCAGATTGAATTCGATTGTGTCGCCAGCCACGGTACTAGGCACAGCACCGCCACTCCAGTTCGTACTGTCTATCCAATCTTCAGAACCACCGCTGTTGTCGCTGAAGTTGTAAGTGGTTTGGGCAACAACTGTGATGGTCGCAGCAGAGAGCGCGATGGCTACCACGGAAAGAGGCAATTTGGTACGAGTTAGGGTAATGTGCATTTCCGAAGGCTTGAAGTTCACACCTACTTTACAAGTGAAAAAAAATCTACAACCTGTCCTTTTGAGTACACCATTTTAGCCTAATTCAAAAGACCGGTAAATTAGTCACCGGCGGCGGTATCACCGGCGGCTTCAATTTTCAGGCGGTATGAACTACCGGGCGTATTGCCGAGACGTTGTCATCATATTGGGCACAGATCGCTTTCGTCAATCCGATGCCCAAATCACTTACCACCAAGGATTTGTCGCTGAGCAACTGGCCGATACCAGCGAGTGTGGAGGCCCCGTGCCCCTCGGGCTTCCCGATCTCAAGTGAAAAGTAATCCTTGAAAGTAAGTGAGTACGACTTCTCCTGGTGTACCTTCGTCAGCCAAGCAATACGGCCCGAAGCGACCTTCCGGCCATCCTTTAAAAGATCTACGGGCCACTGCCGGTCCGCGCCTCGCCTTTTCGTCCATGAAAAGGGTATACACACCCGCTTCGACACCCGGTGCCAGCTCGACCTCTTTAACCTCCATTTTACGGTTTTTGTAACCCGCACAGATTACCGAGTCCACGTCCGTAGCCCTCCAGGGCGTAGACCAGGTCATTGAGGAAACCGCGGTGGCTGGCTGTCCGACCTCATTCAAACGGCGTTTCAGGTGATCGGTTCCCGCCATCGCCTCACTGTAAATGGCAGCAAAAGTCTTTTGGTCAGTGTAGCCGCCTTTGGGCTCCAGCGCGTATCTCGGAAGCGGCGAAAGCAGTCGTCCCACCTCACGATTCGAATACCCGACATAGCTGTGGTTCATGACACATTCCAGTCCCCACGCCCGGCTGGCAAATGAACCCGGGCCGATGGTGAACATGTGTCCCAAACCAAGACCGTGGCCCCACTCGTGGGCGTAGGTCGCGATGCCGTAGCCCCCGAAATCCATTCCTGAGAAGGCGGGGCCGCTGCCGGTATGGTCCTGCACTTTGAGCGTCTCCCCCTCGTATTTCCATTTTTTCGGAGCCCAGCGGATGATCACGGAATTGGGTGGTAAATCGCGTTCCTCGATGATCCGTTTGGCCGTCTCGCGGGCAAAGCGGTTGAGGGGCCTGGGATTAAATTTAACCCAGCGTTGCCCGCGGCTGTTCTTTTGCAACAGGGGCTCCCCGAACTCCGCTTCATACGCGACACGCTGCTGCTCGTACTGGACATCGAAGGCTTTGCCGAACATTTCGCTCAGATAATCCTCCAGCTTCCCCGCCTGGCCCTCCAAAGTTTCGTTCACCGCCGCTTCCTCGGTCGCCAGCAGGTCAATGAACACAATCGGCATGGTTTTGAGATCCCGGTAGTCCGAATCCTGCTCACGCATGGCGAAATATTTGTCCCAGTATTTTCTGACCACTGGATTCGACCCGTCGTGGGCATAGACCTGAATAACGTCTTCCGAGTAGCCGACCGCCTTCATCCAGGAGAGAAAATCATCCAGTTCCTTATCTCCACCTTCGGGCGTCACGTTAACCTTGAAGGACTCTCCTAGAAAACGGTACTCCTCTCCCTTTTTGAGCTTCGCCCAGAGTTCGTACTCTTTGATCCCGGGGGATGCCTCCCGGTGTTCGACACTCTTCCGGAAGTCGCCGCTCCCGTCGTGCTCCCACTCATGTTCCGGACCAATCGCGCCGCCACAGTCCAAAAAGACTTCGAGAATTTGCGCATCATCTGACGATACGTCCCAGATCATCGTAAACGCCTCCCCTGCCTCGACCTCTTGCGGCACGGTCTCCAGACTGATGTTGATCTCGTCCTGAACGGCCCCTTGCAAGGTGACTGCGGCGGCAAGCAACATGAGAGGGATAGTGATGAACGTGTATGGGGTTTTCATAATTTGAACTCGTTTATCTTTTTTGAGTCGGGCCAGCCTACTGAGTTTAACGTTTTCATCAAATGAGATTGCAGGCCGTTCGGGAAAACGGGAGTGCGGTGCGTCTCGTACCAATGGCACTACCTAAAGAATAAGTCTGCAGCGGCCACCGCCGCCGGGTCGGACAAAAAAGCGACAGGAGTGTCGCTTCTACAAACGAAAGCTCTTTTAAAATAGTGCCATTGGCGTCTCGCACCGCACAACACTGCAGGGCGAGACGCCCTGCTTTCCCAAACGAAGTTTCCAGAAGTGCTCATGTGTTTCTTATAAAATATTATGAGAGGTATATTTTGTAGCCGGGGCGATTCATCCCGACTACTTTTCCGTTTTGCGTCATGTCGATTACTTTAAATTCACAACATTAGTGAGGCGATAACAGCTTCTGCATATAGCTTAAACGCCCCTCACGCACCGCCTGGCTGCCGACTCTCTTGCCGTCGGCATCCTTAATCGCCGCGTTTCTGCCAGCAAGCGAAGCCTCCTCCCAAGTGGCATGATCGGGAAAGGGACCCGTCCCGTACGAAGGGTCGAAAATCGTTTCGCCCACCTTGAGAATGACATGATTGGGAAAGCCCGGCTTGGGATTGCTCGTCCTCTGTCCGGGCACGCCGGCAAGCGGCCAAATGTTCACCTGACTCAGATAACGGGCGTCTTCCCCGGCGAGTTTGAGCGTGTCACTTATATCCAAAATCGTGTCGTCGCCGGCGGGTTCCGTATTGAGCACACCATCGGGACCCGGTCCGATCACCGGCACCTCCGGCGCACCTGTTCCGAGGGGCATCACCTGCTCTTCGCCATCGATTGCGGCCGTCTCGACGATCCCGTTGGGGCCTGTGCTGATCCATGAATCATCGTGAACCAAATCGTCGCCGCCCGTGTTCCGGGGCAACTGGGCAAATCTGCGCCGTGGCAAATAGGTATGCAGGTTTAGACCGGCCGAACCCTTGCCCAGTGACACCGTCACGCGCCCCATCGCCGCCGACTTCATTCCGTCCTGTGGCGTCGTCTCGAGGATGCCGTTGGGGCCGGTCAGGACCCAGCCTTTGCCATTGGCGTCTCTCGTCAGGCTGTCGTCCCCCGACACCACGACCTCGGCTTCAGTCTCCGTGATCTGATAGCCACGTTGTTGGGCGACACCAAAACCGAGCGGGACCACCGGAAGGAAGTCATTCATATCCAACTCGGTTTGCACGATGCCATCCGGCCCGGTCAGGAGATAATTTCCCCAGGAACGTCCGCGAATAATGTCATCCCCCTTCAGCTGATCTTTTTGAAATTTCGCAGGCACCACCTCAACGGCTCGCGTATTGGGTCGACCGGAACCGACCTCGATCGCTTGCTCGTCATCACCTGCGACCGTCGTCTCGCAGATACCATTCGGCCCGCTGCTGATGAACCGGGCCCCATCGAGGTGGGCCCAGCGGCGGACCATTATCCCGCCTTTCCCCTTAGACATGACCATCATGACCTCGCTATCGATCCCCATCGCGCCCAACGCGGCGTATTGCAAAAAGGCCCAGGTCGTGCATTGGCCGGTACCGGCCACCAGCAGGCCCCGAAGATCCCCGGCCGTGCTGTGGTAGGCGCCATAGTAGGCGAGAGCTTGTCCGTCGCGAGCGCGCGGAACATGCCGCGCCGCGAAGGGTTGCCAGACGGCATCAATAATTTCGGCATCCTCCTCCAAACCGGCCGCTGCGCGGCAGGCCAGGTTCACCGTCGTGTGCAGCAGGGGCACCCCTTCCCCAGGTGACTCGCGAAGCAGGTAGAGAGGCACGGTCGAAACACCGGCGTCGTAAGGACTGCCATCGGCTGTTTTCAAATGCCAGCGAATAGTAAATGCTTCGGCGTAACCGATCTCGGCAGGAAGCGGGTGCTGACAGCTTAATACATCGGCGACCCACTCACCATTCAACCTCTTTGCCCTTCCCGAAAATCGGGTCTGGTAAAGCTCGGTTTTGCCCTCTCCGACATGAAATTCCGCCCTCACATCGCCGATAATTTGAACATCAGACTGTGCGCCTTCAGGGGCACGAAATCGGGCGGAGAGCTCCGGTACCGTACCGCGCACGTAGGCGACCGGCCCACCATGAAGGTTATAGTATTCAGGCATCGCGGGGGATACATAGGGGGCATTCGCAGCAGCCAACCCGCCCTTCAAATCAGGAGCCACCCAATCGGCATTCAAGCAGGTACCGTAGCCGTCGAGTTCCACCTCATGCTGACCGTCACCACCGAACTCCAGTGTCAGCAAGGTAGCTGACTCGGCGGATTCAACGGCCCGGGCGCAAAATAGTGATAGTAAAATAAGAAAGAACCTAGGTGTTTGTTTACTGTGCATTTCCCCGGCTATTCCGGACCTACAGATTCAGAAAAAACCTTGATCTGTTTCGAGGAGACCCTAGCTACGTCCGGACCTCGGATTTTTATCCGTGTTCCTCCGCATCCATCCGTGGTTCATTCCATTCTATTTCCTATTTCCTAACAGCAGCTCGATCATGGCACGCCCGGCGGCGTCGCCGACCAGCAGGTAGGTCTCGGCGTTCAGGTTGTAGTGGAAATCCGCACCGCTGGGCTTGGGTGACTCTTTACCGTCGCGCCAGTACGGCAGGGCATCGAAAGATTTGACGTTGCCCTCGAATTCGGGGTGGCGGGATGGATCGTCGATCGCCATCTGTCCGGCCCAGATTTGGCCGTAGGCCGACTCCGGATCGTAGCTTTCGCCACCAAAAGCGATGGTGGACACGACAAATGGGGCGTTGGCTGCCCCGCTGCCCGGGTAGCGCGTTTCAAAGTCGTTTCGCAGCGCCTTGATCAGCGTCTCCAGATTTTGCTCATAGCGCGGAGGATAGGGCCCATTATACTGGTCCCTGTGGCCCTGCCACCAGACGAAGCCGGCGATCTCAAAGCCACGCGAGGCCCAATCCGGGTATTCGGCGGCAAAGTTATCAAGGACGTCGGCGGCATTGAAGATCGAATATTCTTTCCAGTATTTCTGCCATGAGGTTCCGACCCCGGGTTCGGTGGCCGGACTGGACGTATGCGCCGAGGTGCACAGGTAAATCATGCCTCCACGGGTCGCCCAGCTTGGTTTCGGATAGTCGGTGGCATTCACCCATTCAGCCGGCCCCATGTCTTCCTCGGCCAGGAAGCAGTCGTCATACTGTTTACCGGCATACCAAACCGCGACCTCCGGTGATTCGCCGGCGGGATGCAGCCGCCACGGGTCGCCGTAGCCCGCGTAGATGTTGCCGTCCGTCCACTTGTAACGCTCGCTGCCCGGCGGCAGGAAATCGAAGCCGATGGCGCGGTTCCCCTGAGATGACTTGAGCAGGAGGACCGGCTCCTCATGATGGTAACCCATCACCTGGCCGAATCCCAGTTCGGGCCCGAAATTGCCGCCCCAGACATCGGGAGCCAGCGGCCCCTTGCCCGTCGCCGCGACCACGCCGCGGTAGTGGACATCGTCGCGGGACATCCAACCGCCGCCCTCGGCAACGAGATGGGGAAATTTGTTTTCGGTTCCGGTCATGGTCTCAAGAGTTCCGGGTCCGTCACCGGCAATCGTGCCATAGCCGACCATATTCGACTGGCCGGCCATAATGTAGACTTTGACCGGACCATCGTCCGCATCATCCGGCGCGGGTAGTGGATAGGGAATATTTGGCTTTTCGCTTTCCAGGTTGGGGTTGGTGAGCGAGGCAGCTACCTCATACCAGTCCCAGGCACCGTCGTTATCACTATCGGTATCGAGCGGATCGGTGCCGGTGGCGTTGGCATCCACAAAGACGCCATCATTGGTTTCCACCCCGTCTTCGAGGCCGTCCTGATCGGAGTCCGCATTCTTCGGATCGGTGCCAATCGTAGCTTCGCCGCGGAAGCTACGCTGACCGGAATATTCCGTGAAGACAATCCCCTCGGCGGCCCAAGAGGCGAAGCGGGAATCGCTCCTGTCAATCGTGATACTCGCTCCATCAAGCAGTCCATCTCCGTCGCTGTCGGCTCGAGTCGGCTCGGTGCCGGCGGCGCGTTCCGCTCCGTCCTCCAGACCGTCGCCATCACTGTCGGCGTCCGTCGGATCGGTGCCGGCTTGAAATTCTTCAGAATTGCTCAGTCCATCGCTGTCGCTATCGGCCGAGCCATCCATCGACTGGGGGCCGTCCGAATACCGTTCTTCATAGGCGTCCGGAAGCGCGTCACCGTCACTGTCTTCGACTACGAAAGTGCCCAACCCACCCGTGGCCGGTGCCCCGCTCGGAGCACCCTCAAGGTAGTTGTCGACCCGCCAGTAGTAAGTGCCCGCTGCCGCAAGCGAATGAGAAAAGCGGGTCAGGTTCGCTTCGGAGTCCGAGGCATCCTGCACCATGGTAAGGGACTCGGGGTCCGTGCCGACCCAGACATCGGACCAGACGTCAGTGCCGACGTTGGCAACATCATTGGTCCAAGTCAGTTCCACACTGGGGCCGGGCACCGTGATTTCGGCAACCGGTGACACGAGCACGGGGCCAGGGACCCGCTCCGCATCGACCACCACCCCCATGAAACGGGCACGACCGCTGCTCGATCCGGTGTAGGCGTAGCTGATCGTTTCATAAGATCCGTCGGCGTTATCGAAAGAAAAAGCGAGCACATACATGTTGCGGGTCGGATCGGGATCGATCGAAGCGGAGCCGGCATCGAGATCGGACTGCCCGCTGCCACTCATGCTGAGATCGACCTGAAAGGGATCCTCGAATCCACCGCAGAGCACGTAAACCGTGCCGGAGGTGAAGCGTGAAATGTCGATGGTCCCGGTTACATCGTAGCCTCCGGAGATGGTCTCGAAACTTACTCCGTAATTGGCGGCATCACCACCGGAGAAGTCGGTGCCGGGATTGTTGGTGGTCCAGACGTCGCCACGGTCAAATTCCGCAAAGGCGGTCACGGCGGCACAGTCGTAAGTGATGGCGGGACCGAAGGAAGCATAGGCCGCGATTTCACCGTTTTTACCGGTCGTGGCGTTATGCAGAAAAGCGTAGGCTTCGACCGTGCAATCGCCGAAGTTTCCGCTGAGCGCACCGAAAGTCGAGCCCGTGCCGGCGTAGCCCGCCTTGCCGTCGTAAACGGATACTTTGAAATCGCTGTTGCTGCTGATCAGGACCGACGAATCATGGCTGATCGACGCGGCCTGAGCACTAACGGCGGAGGCGCCCAGGAAGAACAGAGTCGCGAATAATTTATGGGAAGATGCGTGCATAATCATAGAAATGGGTTCAGGGATTTTGGATGACTTCAACATCCACAAAGAGTTTATCGACCAATGTACCGCTCACGGTTGCGGTCACCGACGTCGTTCCGGCGGTCGGGCTGTCTGTTTCCGCAGTGAAGACCACCGTGGTTCCACCGAACGAATCCCCGTCGTTCGAAAAAGTTTCCAAATCAGTGGACCAACGGTAGGTTGCCGTCAGGTCGCTCGCCAGTTCGCCGCTCTGCGGGTGCGTGAAGGTGAACGAATCCGCCGTTACGTTACCGGACACCATGCCTCCAGAGAATTCACCCGGGTGCGTGCCAAAGAAGTTTTCGATGCCGTTAGCGATGCCGTCTCCGTCGGGATCGTCGGCGAGGCCGGTCTGTCCGTCGAGCCCACTGTAGCCCGATATCCAGTCCGAGAAGCTGGGGTCAACGCTTCCCTGTGCTCCATCGACCACCACGCCCATGAAGCGGGAACGGTTGGCGGCCGAGCCGGTATAGGCATAGGTGATCGAGTCGTAAGCGAGTCCTGTATTTTCGAAATCGAAGGCCACCACGTAAAGGTTGCGGGTCGCGGGCGGGTCGATTTGCGGCATGCTGTCGACGACCGGGTCCTGCCCCGATCCGTTCATGGTCAGGGAAAGATCAAACGGAGTATCGTAGCCGCCCAGCAGCACATAAACGGTGCCCGAGCTATAGCTGGAAATGTCAATCGTGCCACTGGCCTCGTAGGCCCCCGATATCGTCTCGGTCGTGCCACCATAGTTGGCAGCCTGTGAATCCGGGTCATTCGTCGTCCAGACATCGCCGCGATCAAAATCCGCGAAATCTGTCACCGCGCTCCAAGTATCCATGGTGACGGCGCTGCCACCGGAGACATATTTATTGACCGAACCGGGAAACCCGGTCGTCGCATTGTTAAAGAAGGCGTAGGCTTCCACCGTGCCATCGCCGAAGGCGCCGCCGGCATCGCCACTGTAACCGGCTTTGCCCGGAAAGACGTATAGGTCGAAATTGCTGTTGCTACTGATCAATTCCGAGTAGCTGAAGCTAACATCGGCGATGACCGCCTCCGGAGTGGCACCGACCTCGGTCGAATCGGCGCTTTCGCCGACGCTATTGGTCGCCGAGACGACATAGTAATAAGTTGTGCCGTTGACGACGGAGGTGTCGGCAAAGCTCGTCGTGGTCGGCGTGCCGATCGTGCTGTAGCCGCCCCCCGGGGTGGTGCTCCGCTTCACGGTGTAGCTGTCGGCCGTCTCCGCCGCGTTCCAACTCAGGTCCACGCGGGCATCGCCGGGCGCGGCGCTAAGGCCAGTGGGTGCGTCCGGCGGACTCGTGAGCGGGGCTTCGGTGGTAAAGCGCCAGGTTTCATCGCCGCTGAAGCCGGCGAAGTTTTCGCCCTCGAGGTCGTCAATCGCGGTGGCATCGATTTCGATGTAATACGTCGTTGAACCTGTCAGATCGGAGCTCGGGTCGATGGTCACCGTCGACCCGGACAAACTCAAGCCGGAGGCAGGACCCGCCACGTCGAAACTCTCAACGAGGGTTCCACCACTCTCAAACAGCGAGATATTCCCTGTGCCGAAGACAACGTCCTCGCTGAAGGTGACACTGAGGTTCCCGGAGACACTGACGTCGGTCGCCGTGTGAGCGGGGCTGAAGGTGCTGACGATCGGCTCGGCCACCCTTTCGGTGCCATCAACGACGATCCCCATGAATCGCGAACGACTGGGCGAACTGCCGGTATAGCTGTAGTCAATCGATGTGTAATTGTAGCTGGGGTCATCGAAGGTGAAGGCCACCACATACATATTGCGGGTGCCCGGCGGATCAATCTGCGGCATGTTGACGGGATTTTCGCCATTGAAGTTGAGCGCCAGATCAAAGGGTGTATCGAAGCCGCCAAGGAGGACATAGATGGTTCCCGAACTGTAGGCAGAGATATCGATACTGCCGTTGACCAGGTAGCCGCCCGACATCGTCGCCGTGGTGCCGCCGTAATTGGCCGGATCGCCCCCGGAGAAATCGGTGCCCGGGTCGTTGGTGGTCCAGACGTCGCCAAGATCGGCATTGTAATCGACCGCCACCCGATCCCATTGGTAGGTCAAATTTGTGCCGTCGCTGGCATAGGCGGTGATTTCTCCCGGGCTGCCGGAAGTGACGTTATTGAGGAATTTGTAGGCCTCCACCGTGCCGTCACCGAATGTGCCGGCCACGGAACTGTAGGCACCGGTGCCGGCATAGCCCGCCTTTCCGTCGTAAACCGAGACATTGTAAGCGGTCCCGTTGCTAAGGAGCGTGCTGAACTGATGGATGATGGTGGCGCCGGCCGTGGTGAATCGCCAGGTGGTTGAGCCATCGGTGCCCGAATAGGCGTTTCCGGAATAGTCAAGGATGGCGGTGCTCTCAATCTCGACGTAGATGGCTGTGCCCGTGGGCAGATCGTCGCTCGGATTGATGGTGACGGTGGCGCCCACCAAATCCAGGCCGGACGGCGGGTTGGCCACATCGAAACTTTCGATGATCGAGTCGTCGCTGACACTGCGGATTCGAATGAAACCCGTTCCGAATTCGATCAGTTCGTCAAAGGTGATGACCAGGTCGTCGGAGGGGAAAAATGCAAGCTCCCCGTCAGTAGGCGTAAGTGAGGCGATCTCCGGAGCAATCCCATCCGGCCCGCCGGTGGTAAAGCTCCAGGCGCTGTCGCCGCTGATTCCGGCGAAGCTGTTGCCTTCGAGATCGTCGATAGCCGTGCCTTCGATCTCAATGTAGTAGCTGGTAAAATCTGCCAGCTCGACTGACGGATTGAGCGTGACGGTTTTGCCGGACAGGCTGAGCCCGTCTCCCGGTGCGGTGACGTCAAAGCTCTGGATCAGCTTGCCACCGGACCCGCGCAGAGTGATCGAGCCACTGCCGAAGGTGACTGCTTCATCGAGGACAAGGATGAGATTGCTCTCGGAGTTAACTCCGGAGGCACCGGGCACGGGACTTTGCGAAGCGATGGATGGTGCGGCGCTATCGGCAGCTGCGGTGGTAAAACTCCAGGTGCCATCGCCCGAGATCCCGGAGAAACTATTGCCGAGACGATCGTCGACCGCCGTCCCATCGATTTCCACGTAATAGCCGGTCGATGGGGCGAGTGAGCTCGACGGATCGAGGGTGAGCGTGGCACCGGAAATGGAGAGTCCGGCCGCGGGAGCGCCCACGTCGAACGTTTCCACAACACTCCCACCGGTTTGAAGGAGGCGAATTTCACCCGAACCAAGGGCAATCGCTTCGGAGAAGGTAATGCTCAAATCGGAGGCCGGGTCCACCCCGCCCCCGGTGTGGCCGGGGTCGAGAACCAGAATGCTCGGAGCGGTGGTATCCGTCCCGCGGGAAGCGGCGGTGAACTGAATTTCAGAAATGCCGGTAAAGTCGTCCACGCCCGCCCAGTTGGTGTTCAACTCGAAGCGGAGGTAGCGGACGCCATGGCTCGGCAGGCTGGTCGAGGTGGCGGTCTCAAGGTCGAAGCCGGTATTGTTCGTGCTTGGGGCCTGAGGGAACTCGAGCGACGCGCCGCCGAGCCTCGTCCAGTTGGCGGCGCCCGCCCCTTCCGGGTCACCGGGAAACTCGACGCTGGAGTAGTAGACGTCGACCGAGCGGACACTCGCGCTGGTATTGCCCTCCTTGTTCATGTTCCAGATGTGGATCGAATCGAGGGCATAGGTATCACCGAGGTCCCACTGAATGTAGGACTCCTCGACCTTGGGGGCCGGACCGGGAACGCTTTCCTGTTTGGTCAGCCAGCCGCTTGCGGCGGCCGTACTGTGCACGCCCCCGCTCAGACCCGAGCCATCGATGGTGCGGTAGGGGTGCCATTTCTGGGTGCCGGTGTTGAAGTCGAAGGCGAGATCGCCCATGGGAAGATTCGAGGCGGAGGCGGCAATCAGGGCCCCGTCAATGACAGCATCTGCCGTGGTGAAGCTCCAAATGCCGCTTCCGCTGATCCCGTCAAAGCTGTTGCCCGCCTGGTCGTCGATCGCGCTGTCTGCGATCTCGATGTAGTAGCCGGTGGCGGGAAGGAGATCCGCGCTGGGCACAATGGTCAGACGGCTGCCGGAGAGCTTGAGATTCGCCGGCGCGCTGACCACGTCGAAGCTTTCGACCACTGTGCCATCGCTTTTCTTCAGGGTGATTAAGCCAGTGCCAAAACTGACGTTTTCCGTGAAGTCGAGGACCAGAATGCTGTCCAACTTGACGCCGGTCTCCGTGTGCGTTGGGCGAAGCGACTCAATGCCCGGCAGGGTGCTATCCGCCGCCGAAGTGGTGAAGCTCCAGGTGCCGTCGCCACTGATGCCAGCAAAGCTGTTGCCCGCGAGGTCATCGATGGCCGAGGCGTCGATTTCCACGTAATAGCTGGTGGAAGATGCCAGCAGGCTGCTCGGGTCGATGGTGACCGTGTCACCGGACAGGCTCAGCCCGCTGGACGGGTTCGTCACGTCGAAGCTTTCCACCACTGTCCCGCCACTTTGGCGCAAGGTGATGTTGCCGCTGCCGAAGGCCACCTCCTCGTTGAAGGTGATACTGAGATTGGCCGTCGGATCGACCGCGCCAGCCGGTGCGAGTGCGCTGATCGTTGGCGCGGTGGAATCCCCGGAGAGCGAGTTGAGGTAAGTCTGGGCGAAGTCCTCCCCCATCTCAATATAGGCCTCATCGGTGTAGTGGAGGTTGTCCCCACCGATCGGATAGTCATCGGTATCGATCAGGTAGGTATTAGGGTCGCGCTCCGCCACGATGTTCTGGGCAAGGCGGACTTCGTCGATCGGCCGGGCGGTTTGCTTCACCGAGAGCCGGGCGAAAATGAAAGGAATGTCGGCGCCATAGCGGCTGCGGATGTCAGCGATAAAGGCCTCGAAATCGCTCGTGTACTCTTCGGTCGTGCGCCCGTTGAGCGCATCACGTTCGCCCTGTGCCCAGAACATCCCGGCGACTTCATAAGTATGCCCGGCCTTGGTCAGCGAATCCAAACCGAAGTCCACCACCTCCTTGAACAGATTGTAGCTGCGGCCGTCGGTCAGATTCCATTGCTGCCATAAGCTGGTGCCCCCGTCGGCGTGCTTGATGTAGAAAAAGTTCTCGTCGGGGCGCGCATCGGCAAGCGTGCGGCCGAGAGTGATCTCGGAGCCCCACGGCCCGCCACTTCCCGACTCAAGGAAGGTGAAATTGGTCCCGTAGTAGAAGCGCACATCCTCCTGCGGACTCTGGAGCTCCGTCGGGAGACTCCCCAGGTCGGTGGAGAAGCCAAACATGTTGGACTGGCCGCCCATGAGGAAGACCTTGTAGTGCTTGGCGGAAACGGAGGCAGCAAACGTAAGCGTGAGTACGGCCAGGAAAAGATTCCTTTTCACGGCGGCAGTGGTTGCGATTTTTGTGAATAACATGCGGTGATTTTTATGGGGGAAAATTTAGGAGCGGATCGACTGGGGACCTCATAAACAAACCTCGAGCGACCGAACCGATAACCTATCGGACAGACTGTTCCATTCGGCAAGGCGTTGCGACGAATGTCACCATGCCGGATCAAAGCATGGTCGGGTAGCCTAAATGGTAGGGACGGCTGCCCCCAGCCTTCCGCGAATCGATGTAGTCTCACGAACCTTGCGTAATCATTCGGCTCGTCACCACGCCACGCAAGTATCGTGGACGCATGGGGGCATGCGTCCCTACCTTTTACCACATGGTAGAAACGACACCCTCATCAGTATCGCGGACGCATGGGGGCATGCGTCCCTACCTTTCTGGCTTGCGGGCATGTGACTATGTTTTGTCTAATCAGAACGAATGGCACGCGCGGAACGAAAATGGCTGTATCATCATACGCCTTCGTGGGTTCGGCCCGAAAATGAGAGGTTCTTTTTAACGCTTTGTTGCAAGGATCGGAGCCGTGAGCAATTAACCCACCCGGATGTGGTGGAAGGCATCTTCGATTCCATCCAGTTCGGCCAACAACGCGGGGACTGGTATGTGCGGCTGATCTTACTCATGCCGGATCACTTGCATCTGATCGCAGCCTTCCCCGACTGTGAAGCCTCGATGACAAGAACCATCAGGAACTGGAAACGTCTGATGGCCCGGCGTCATGGGATTGTCTGGCAAAAGGGATTTTTTGACCACCGCTTAAGAAACGATGCCGCCCTGGACGAGAAGGCTGCCTATATCCGTTTAAATCCAGTAAGAGCCGGATTATGCAAGCACCCGGAAACGTGGCCTTATGTCTGGGAACCGGAAGACATACAAGACGTAACGAAGTAACGCAAAAGGTAGGGACGGCTGCCCTCAGCCGTCCGCGAATCGATGTGACCGCGCGAACCTTGCGCAATCATTCGGCTCGTCACCACGCCCCCGCAAGTATCGCGGACGCATGAGGGCATGCGTCCCTACCCTTCGGTTCAACATGCACGGTAGGGACGGCTGCCCTCAGCCGTCCGCGAATCGATGTAGCCGCACGAACCTTGCGTAATCCTTCGGATCGTCACCACGCCCCGCAAGTATAGCGGACGCATGGGGGCATGCGTCCCTACCTTTCGGCGGGAGTTGATTAAAGATCAGAAGGCTTGGTTCTAAAGTCTGGATTTTCAAACTCGTCCCTGCTCTATTCCGTGCATGCGCGTCTTTAGTATTCTGGTTTGTCTTTTTGTTTCCCTTGCCTCGCTCTTCGGCAAGCCGATCCCTGTTCCGAGGGATCTCCGTGTCGGGGAGAACCGCCAGGCTCCGATTGGTTACCACGACCCCAGTCCGGCTTTTTCCTGGAAGCTGCCCGCACTTGCGGGCGTACATTCGCAGTCGGCCTATCGTCTCGTTGTCGCCAGCGACCCCGCCAAGTTGCCGGAGGCCGCGGATCTCTGGGACAGCGGCAAGGTCACCAGCGACCGGTCCAATTGGATTCCTTATGCGGGGCGACCAATCGACTCGCGCCAGAAGGTCTACTGGCAGGTGCGGTTCTGGGACCAGAAGGACCGCCCTTCGTCCTGGAGTGACGCGGCCCATTTTGAAATGGGCCTCCTGGACAATAGCGATTGGCAGGCGAAATGGATACGCTTGAATCATTCTCAGGAAGCGAAAAGGGCAAACTCTGGCCCCGAAATCGTGATTGAGAAGGCCCACTACGGTGTCCCGGGCGCCCCGGACCATCTGGTCGACGTGACCGCTGAACTGCGTGCCCGTTTCGCTCTAGGGAAAAGGATTATCCCGGCGAGTAACGAACTCGTGGCTCAGGACCCGGCCTGGGATCAGCCCAAATCGCTCCGGATTGTCTACCGTCAGGACGGTCAGCGGAAAGAGCTCATCTTACAGGAAGGTGAGATCTACGACTTCGACCAGGACAAGAAAATCAAGCGCTGGCATGTGCCCAAGTTTATTCCGCAGCAGTTGCGCCGGGAATTTGAAATCGACCAACCCATTCAACGTGCACGGCTCTACGTGACGGCGCGGGGACTCTATCAAGTTCACCTCAACGGGGAAAAGGTCGGGGAGGACTACATGGCCCCCGGCTTCACGCCATACCGAAAGAAGATCGAGACGCGGACCTATGATGTCACCGATCATTTGCAACCGGGAGACAATGCCATCGGCGCGCTTTTGGGAGAGGGTTGGTATGCTGGCACTTTGTTATTTCAGGGACGGCTCGGAGGCCGGTACCCGGAGCTCTTGCTCCAGCTGGAGGTCACTCACGAGGACGGTACGGTGAAACGTATCCTCAGCGACGAATCGTGGAAGGCGACGAATGACGGCCCGATTCGTTACTCCAGCATCTACCGCGGCGAAATTTACGATGCCCGAATGGAAACGACCGGCTGGACTCTGCCCGGCTACGACGACAGTGCCTGGCAACCGGTTCATGCCGGTCTGGTCCAGCCTCGGGATCCGCTCACGCCCAAGCCGTTCCGTCCGGTCCGAATAACGCAAAAACTTTCGACCGTCGAGGTGACCGAGCCCGAGCCCGGAACTTTTGTTTTCGACCTCGGGCAGAATATGGTTGGTTGGCCCGTCCTTCGCATCCCGGTTCAAAAAGACGAAACCGTCACTTTCCGGGTTGCTGAAATGCTGAACCCGGACGGCACGATGTACACCCGAAACTATCGCGGGGCCCAATCGAAAAGCCACTACACTGCGGCTGAGGACGGCACGGTCACCTGGCATCCTGAATTTACCTTTTACGGCTTCCGCTACGTCGAGCTCAGCGGTCTCCCCGAGGGCGTGGCGCCGAGTGAAGATTGGGTGACCGGAGCCGTCCTGCACACGGATTTCCCCATACACGGCAGCTTCACCTCCTCACACCCCTTGCTCAATCAACTGCAGCACAATATCGTCTGGGGCTTGCGCGGTAATTTCCTCGATATTCCGACCGACTGTCCGCAACGCGACGAGCGGCTCGGCTGGACCGGGGATGCCCAGGTCTTTGCGCCAGCGGCATTTTTCAACGCCGATGTGCACGCCTTTTTTGCGGCCTGGCTCGACAGCATGCGGCTGGAACAGGCCCCGGACGGAGCCATCCCCGCCATTGTGCCGGACACCTGGCAGGGGAAGGTGGGCGGTCCCGGCTGGTCGGATGCCGCCACCATCATCCCCTGGGAAGCCTACGTCCGCACCGGTGATCCGGGCTTCTTGCGCGAGAACTTCGAGATGATGCGGCAGTGGGTGGGCTATTACCAGAGCCACGCCGAGGGGTATATCCCCGAGGTGCGTGCTTTCGGCGACTGGCTGCAGCCCTATCCGCAAAGCGGGCAAAACGAGGGGGATACCCCCACTGACTTCCTATGCACCGCTTACTTTGCCCACTCGGCGCATTTGACGGCGAAGGCGGCCCGGATTCTGGGCAAGCCGCGCGAGGCCGAATATTACGCATCGCTCTACGAAAACGTCAGCCGGGCCTTGACCCAAAAATTCTTCGATAGTGAAGGCAGACTGACCACCCCGATCGAAACCCAGACCGCGTATCTCGTCGCGCTCGACTTCAACCTGCTGCCCGAGGCCATGCGCCCCAAGGCCTTCGACCATCTTGTGCGTTTGGTGCACGAGGCGGATAATCATCTGCGCACCGGCTTTCTCGGCACGCCACTGCTGGCGCCCGTCCTCGACCGTTTCGGTCGAACCGACCTTGCGCTGACGGTGCTCTTTCAGGAAACCTATCCCTCCTGGTTCTATTCCATCCACCAGGGGGCCACCACCATGTGGGAACGCTGGAACAGCTACAGCCACGAGGATGGCTTCGGCAACGACAAGATGAACTCCTTCAACCACTACGCTTACGGTGCGATCGGCCAGTGGATTTACGAGCGCATCGCCGGTCTGGCGCCCGATCCGGAGCAGCCGGGCTACAAGCACATCTTCATCCAGCCCGCACCCGGCGTGCCGCTCGAACAGGCCGCCGCCGAACTGGAAACGCCCTACGGTCTGGCCCGCAGCGCCTGGCACCTAGACGGGAACGCCCTGGTTCTGGAGGCCACCATCCCGCCCAACAGTCGTGGTACCCTGCGTCTTCCGGTGGATCGGGAGCTTGAGGTTCGGATCAATGAAAGGCGCGTTTCGCTGGAACCGGATGGGCCC
This sequence comes from Coraliomargarita sinensis, assembly GCF_003185655.1. Taxonomy (NCBI): domain Bacteria; kingdom Pseudomonadati; phylum Verrucomicrobiota; class Opitutia; order Puniceicoccales; family Coraliomargaritaceae; genus Coraliomargarita; species Coraliomargarita sinensis. The sequence continues at coordinate 218,917 of NZ_QHJQ01000003.1, forward strand.
TTCCTGACCGCACCCCTCGGTCCGGGTACGCACAGCATCCGCGTGGAAGGCTGGAGGTAGAGGACCGTGCTCACTCGTCTGACCTGAGTTCTTCGAAGTGTTGAGCACGGTTGCGGCAGCGAAATAATACCTCTTTGCAAAAGTTTTGATCCTTTAGCCAGAACGTCTCTCAGCCCCGTCTTTCGGATGCGCGATTTTGAAGAGGTCGCGGCGTTCCCCGATCAGTCAGGCACCCCGGTGCCCTCCTGATCGGGCGCCTTGCGCTGCTCTTCAAGATCGCTGCACTAAAGGGGCAAAACTTTTGCAAAGCGGTATAACTTGCGATCTTCGAAGGCCGAAACGGTATCGAATGGCCGACTTTAGGCGCGGAAGAGAATCGTGGACAAGAGACGCTCAACTCTCCCCTTGAGCGGCTGACGCCGCCAATAAGCAAATCCCTATCAGTGGTTTGTATGGAAAAACGGCAAAACACAGCCCGTGACGGAGCCAAAAAGGCGTGGTCCGTAGCCAAAAAAGCCCCCACCGGCGAAGAACCGTATGGGGGCTGAAGTTGGTTTACGCTTCGCTTAGGCGCGGCGGCGAACCATGACCCAAGTCAGGCCGACCATTCCGGCGAGGAGCGCGAAAGCGGAGGGCTCCGGAACGGCAACAATCTGAGCACCAAAGACAAAGCCTTCGCCAGATAGATTACCATCTCCATCCAGGGCTGTTAAGATTTCTAAAGTACTCCCGCTTAAGCCAGAGAAACGAGCATAGTTACCTTCAACCGTTGGACTGCCCTCAACAAAGCTAGAGCCGTCATCGTTATCCAGATAGCTCCCTTGATATACTCCATTCACTACGATCTCGGTGAATACACTTCCGTAGTACAGATAAACATCATACTGCGAGAAAGTGATGTCGGTAATATTGATTCTTGCGCCATCGTTACGATTCCGTTCGGTGTAAAGGTTGAGCATTTCACCGGTTGCCCCCGGGAGAACCTGGTCATTACCGCCCGGAGTACCATTCAATCTGTTACTGAGGGAGATGTCGGTAATAGACGCGGTGCCATCATCAAAGAGCAAATTTGATGTCGTCACGGGCGAACCAGCGGCACCAAATGCAGCAGTATTCCAGCTACCGGCATTGACGGCACCAGTTGAACCGGTGATCGGATTACCTCCATTGTCGAAATTAATGCTGATTACGCTTTGCGCCTGAAGCCCAGCGGCTGCTGCGAACAAGGCTCCAACAGTGATGGTGAACGACTTTACTATATTCATGTGGTTTTGGGTTGGTTTTAGTTTATCGAGTAAATGATAACTTTGAAAAACACTTAACGAATTATATGGCTAAGCAACAGCTTTTTGCTAAGGCTACCATGCTGGTCTGAAGCATGGTTTGTTAGTGCCTGCGAAAGTGAGTTCTCATCGCAAATTGCATTCCAAATTCAAACTCAGCCGGTTTTCAGTTCAGCCGCCATTTTCCGATTCAGCTTTTGCGACCAGGTCCCTCCGGGGACAAATTTGGCCCGGGTCATGTTTTGTTTTGTCGGCACCTTGCCGGTGACGGCCTTGTCCACCCAGCTGACAACTTTTCGGGCGGTGGCGATGTGATCCCAGTAGACGTGAGCCACCGGGGGGTGGCACCATTTGAGGGCGGGATTGGAATCGGTGCAGATGAGGTCGATCCCGTCGGATTTATCCTTTCTCACCCATCCCAGATAATTCTGTAGGGCGAGAAAGAGCAACCAGTCCCCGATCAGGAAGGCAGTTGGTGGCGTAATTCGGAAGAGTTCATCCAGACAGCGGTGGAAACCTTCCGGGCTTTCTTCCCAATCCGGTAGATTATAAGTGCCGGTTTCGATGCCGTTATCTTTGAGTTCGTGGATGAAGGCCTCTTCGACTTTGCCGATCTGTGGTTTACGTCGTTCCCCCCGGACGAGAAAGACGATTCGCCGATGCCCCAGTTCGACCAGATGCCGGACCGCTTCCCGGACCGCCGGCACCTTGTCCGGCCCCACCCCGGCAATGGGGAGCCCCTCCATTCGACCAAAGAGCGCAAGTGCCGGGATCGAGGACTCGACAAACCATTCGAGCACGGGCTTCGAGGCCGCTTGTACAATCCAGAGATCCGCCGGGTTCGAATTCACCATTTGTGCCACCCGTTTCGGGTCGTGGTTGAGTTCGACCAGGGTCTTCGGAGCGAAAATCAATTCGTGCCCTGCCGCCAACAGTTGATGCCTTAGTTCGGAGATAACGCGATTCATCGAATCATCCCGCTCGTAAAGAATGATCGAGATACGCACGCCGGATTTTTCGAAATCGGCCGGGGTCTCGATGCTCCGGGGCTTACCCACCCCCTCGCTGACAAGCAGCCCCTCCTGTTCCAGAAGGTAGAGCGCCTTCTCCACAACGCTACGATGGACCCGAAGTTCCCTGGCAAGACTGACGATCCCAGGCATCTTGCCCACATAGCGGCCCTGCCGAATCGCGGAGCGGAGGTGCTCGGCAATCTGATCTGCCGGGGATAATAATTTGAACGGGGATTTCATAAGCGTAGAAACGCACAAGGCTCTCTAACTCGGAATAACCGGATCGCCGAATGTGTGACGTTTTTTTCCTAAAAAATGTCCGATTTCACGAAACGACTCGTTCCTACGGCGCGGTGGACTCGGAGAGGATATACATTTCGTCGACGAACAGGCTGTCGAGGTTGCGGTTGCCGGCGCTGGTGTCGGTATCCAGCACCCGGACGTGGACGATGCCGCTGGTGCCTGCTGGCAGTGTGAAGCTCTGCGGCGTATCGTCGTCTGCGGTCTTGGTTACCGTCAGCATGTCGGTGTAGACGCCGTCCACGCCGGTGGTGGAGTATGCGAAGGTGAAGTCGTCGCCTTCCCCGTTCGCGCTGTGGTGCGCCTCGATCTGGAAGGAAACGGTATCGCCGCCGAGGACATCAAACTCCCACTTGTGCTCCAGATAGCTGGTGCGGTCGGTCGGCTTGCCGTTGGATTCGGTCTCGGTGATGACCTCATAGACATTGTCCGAGCTGAAGGTATCCGGAATAGTCCCGCTCACCGTACCGGCGATCAGGGTCTCGGCGTAGGCGTAGTCCGCGACGGAGGTCGCGATTACCTCGATCTCGAGGGTCGCGGTGACTGCCGGGGCGATGCCGTCGCTGACGCTGACGGTGAAGCTGTTCGGGCCGACGTCGGCGACACCCGGTGTCCCGGAGAGGGAACCGTTGACCGCCACGCTGAGCCAGGCGGGGCCGCTGACCTTCGCGTAGCTAAGGCTCGCACCGCTGTCTTCGTCGGTGGCACTGATCGAACCACTGTAGGCCTGGCCTTCGCTGGCATCGGCACCGATAATCGGATCCGCACTCCAGACCGGGGCGTCGTTGACGTTCACGACCGTGATCTCCAGGGTCGCGGTATCGCTGCCTCCGTTGCCGTCGCTCACGCTGACGGTGAAGCTGTTGGCCCCGACATCGGCATTGAGCGGTGTCCCGGCGAGAGAACCGTCATTATTAACGATCAACCACAAGGGGCCGCTAACCTTGCTGTAGCTCAAGGTGTCGCCCGCATCGGGATCGCTGGCCGTCCCGGTCAGCGTACCGCTGTAGGCCCCATCCTCGGTGGCGTCGGACCCGGCGATCGGATCGGCGGTAAAGACCGGGGCACGGTTGGCCTGGGCCAGCGTGATCTCGAGGACGGCAGTATCGCTGCCGCCGTTGCCGTCGCTCACGCTGACGGTGAAGCTGTTCAAGCCGACATCGCCGCTCGACGGTGTGCCACTGAGTGCACCACCCGTGGCCACACTGAGCCAGGCCGGCCCGCTCACCTTCGCGTAGCTCAGGCTGTCACCGGCGTCCACATCGCTGGCGGTGCCGGTCAACGTGCTGCTGTAGGCAATACCATCCGTGGCTCCGGCGCCCGTGATCGGGTCGGCGGTAAAGACCGGCGCATCGTTGGTATTGATGACCGTGATATTGAGGGTCGCCTCGACTGGTGCGGCGATGCTGTCGCTCACACTGACAGTGAAGCTGTTTGCGCCCACGTCGGCGTTCGTCGGCGTGCCGCTGAGCGTACCGTCGCCGGCCACATTAAGCCAGGCCGGACCACTCACCTTGGCGAAGGTCAGTGCATCACCCGTATCCACATCGCTGGCGTCGTCAGCCAGGCTGCTGCTGTAGGCAGCATCCTCGGTGGCATCGACTTCGTCGACCGGATCGGTCGCCCAAGTCGGGGCCGAGTTGCCGGCTGCGGTCTCCACAGTGATGGTGACCTCGTCGAAGCCCGGAACGGAGGTGCCGTCGTCGGCGGTGAGGCGAAGCAGGTAAGTGCCTTCCACCCCAAAGGAGGCCGTGGTCGCAGGACTGTTCACGTCCGCGAAGGCGACCGGAGCCGGACCACTGGTCATGGTCCAGGTCGCGGTGTAAGACTCCCCGTCCGGTTCCGTCACGCTACCAGCCAGAGTGGCCTGCGCACTCGTCCCGGCGGTCGCGTCATAGTTGGCGCTGACTTCGGCCTCGCTCAGGATCTGATTGTGGTACGAGCGGAAGATCGCAATCTGTCCGTCGAAGCTCTCGGTATTGGCATCACCATTACCGGCACCGCCGGTGTTGCTGCCGCCGCGCTTGCCGAGACCTGCGGCATCACTGCCGCACATATCGGGATCGCTGCGACTGCCGCTGGCCGCCAGGCTACCATTGATATAGAGGTGATAATTCCCCCCGGAAACCAGCGGATCATAGGTCACAACGACTTGAATAAAGTCGTTGGTCAGACCGCTGACATCCGCGCTGATCTTGCCCTGACTCGAGTCGTGAGCCGTCTCAACGAAACCGTTGTTGTAGAAGATACCCAAGCCGGTTCCACCGCCGGTTTCCCAGAGGACTTGACCGTTGGTCGGGTAGCTTGCGGAGGCATCGGGCTTGAACCAGAGCTCGAGAGTGATCGGTCCACGATCCACGCCCATGTCCTGCAGCGAGGTACCGGAGGCGCCTCCCGTCCCCAGAAGTCCACCGGGGAATTCGTAGGCGGAGGTGATAGCGGCAAGCGCACTGCCTGCATCGGCCACGAAGCTGACCTCAGGGTCCAGGGCAGCGTTCCACAGACCGAGGCTGTCCTCCCAGGTGGTGTTGGCTCCGTCATACAGACCGGCATCCAGATAGATGGCCGCGCCTGCCGTGACGGACCCGCCACCGCTACCGGACAGGTAGACGGTATCGTTGGTCCCTGCTTCCACGATGGGCGACTGGTTGTCGTTCTCCACCTCGGTGGCGGTGACCGTGGCGCTGGCAAAGACGCCACCCGGATCCTCACAGAGGATGGTGGCCGTGCCGTTGCTCACATCCGCGTCCTCTGCCGCAGCCAAAGTGACTTGCTGCCAGGTGGTGGCGTTGGACGGCGTGAAGGTCAGCGAGCTGCCGGACTGAACTGCCAAGTCGGTGTCGCCCGAAGCGTTGGAGACGTTGACCGTGACATCGCTCGCCGGCAGGTAACGCAGCTTCACGTCGAAGGTCTGCGTGCCGCCCTCGGGGACACTCACGCTCGACGTCGAGACCAGGATATCGGACTCCGGTACCACGGTGATCGTGAGGACCTTCTCGTAGGTAGCCCCCTCGATATCGGTGACCCGGACCCGCACGCTGCGGGTCGCGCCATTGTCGAAGTTCAGAGGAACTGCGGTGGTCAGCTGACCCAGGGTGGTGCTGTCCGAGACGAACTCGGGGATCGAGAAGAGGGCGTTGTCCGTATCACCGGCTCCAGCCACCAGGCTGTAGCGGAAGACTTCCGCCGGGTCGGCGTCGATTGCGGTGAGCTCACCGACCACCGTGCCCGCCGGCAGATTCTCTTCGACGCTGCTGCTGGAGATCGTGATGTCGGTCGGGGCCACGTTGCTGGTCGCGCCCTCCCAGATCCGCCAGTAGTCCACGTAGTAGCGCTTCGGGAAGGTCGTGCTGCCCACGCTGCCGCCGCCGTCGCCGCCGACCGCGAGATTCAGCCAGAGGCTGTGCGGCTGCTTGAAGGGCTCGCTGGGCGCACCGCCGTAGCTGCCGTTGTTGACCAGCCAGGACTGCGGGATCTCGTTCATCAGGATGTTGTCACAGTAGAGGCGGACATAGTCCTCGTCCCACTGCATGGTCCAGATATGGAACTCGTTTTCCCAGTTCGGATCGACCGCCTTGAGGCTGGCGATGGTCCGGTTGGAGGCATCCCACTTCGCAGTCCAGCGCTCCCCTGCACCGACGGCGCAGTTCGCGAGAATCTTGCTCTGGTAGTACTCCATGATGTCGCACTCGCCGTTGTAGGGCCATTCGCCGGTGTCACCGACCGTCCAGATGGCGGGCCACATGCCGGCGAAGACCGGGATCTTGGCGCGGATTTGCGCGCGGCCGTATTGCCAGGAGTAGTTGCCCTCGGTCTTGATACTGGAGGAGGTGTAGTTGTAGGTGTCCGGCCCCGAGGTCGTGGTTTCCTCGCGCGCTTCGATCACGAACATGCCGTTCTCCTGCCAACCGTTCTGGTCGGTGTAGTACTGCAGCTCGTTGTTGCGCTGGTAACCGCTTTCGTACCACCAGACGTTCGGATCGGCCTGACCGGTGCCCTCGAACTCCTCCGACCAGGTCGGCGGGATGCTCGAACCGTCTCCAGCCGCCGCATTGACCGTGATGTTGAGGGTCGCCTCAACCGGTGTGGCGATGCCGTCGCTTACGCTGACTGTGAAGCTGTTCGCGCCCACGTCGGTGTTGGCGGGCGTGCCACTGAGCGTGCCGTCGGTGGCCACGCTGAGCCAGGCCGGACCGCTGACCTTGGCGAAGGTCAGCGTGGTGCCCGGATCCTCGTCGGTCGCGCTGCCCGCGATCGTGCCGCTATAGGCGGTGTTCTCGGTGGCGTCGCTGCCGGTGATGGGATCGGCGGTAAAGACCGGCGCATCGTTCACGTTGAGCACCGTGATGTTCAGGGTCGCGGTATCCGTGCCGCCGTTGCCGTCATCCACCTGCACACCGAAGCTGTTGGCGCCCACGTCGCTTTGGGTCGGCACACCCGAGAGGGTGCCGTTTGTGTTGACCGCAAGCCAGGCCGGGCCGCTCAGCTTGCTGAAGCTCAGGCTGTCGCCCGCATCTTCGTCGGTAGCGGAGCCCGCCAGGGTCTCATTGTAGAGCGAGTCCTCACTCGCGTCCGGTCCGGTGATCGGATCGGTGGTAAAGACCGGGGCATTGTTTGTGTTGAAGACCGTGATGTTCAGAGTCGCCTCGACCGGGGTGGCAATGATCCCGTCGGTCACGCTCACGGTGAAGCTGTTCGCACCCACGTCCGCGTTGGACGGCGTGCCGCTGAGCGAACCATCGGGCGCCACGCTCAACCAGGACGGACCACTCACCTTCGCGTAAGTCAGGGCCGCGCCCGCATCGTCGTCGGTGGCCGTCCCGGCAAGCGAGCCGCTGTAGGCAAGCCCTTCGGTCGCCCCGCCGCCATCGATCGGATCGGCGGTGAAGACCGGCGCGTCGTTGGTGTTGAGCACTGTGATGTTGAGAGTCGCTTGAACCGGCGCAGCGATGCTGTCGCTGACGCTGACCGTGAAGCTGTTCGCCCCCACATCGGCGTTGGACGGCGTGCCGCTCAGCGTACCGTCGGCGGCCACGCTCAGCCAGGCCGGACCGCTGACCTTGACGAAGGTCAGGGTGTCGCCTGCGTTGGTGTCGCTTGCGTCGTCAGCCAGCGTGCTGCTGTAGGCGCTGTCCTCGATGGCGTCGGTTTCATTGACCGGATTGCTGCTCCAGGCCGGTGCGGCGTTGGCTTCCACCACCGTGATGGTGGTGTCGTCCGCGATCGCGATCGCCGTATCGAGGGCATTGCCCGCGGCGTCCGTCAGGACTGCGCCCGCGGCCACCTGCAGTTGCAGGCTGCCTGTCGTGGTCGGCGTCGCTTCCACAGTGAAGACGCCCGGGCTGGTCTCGGTGACCGCACCGATCGTGACGGCTGCCGTACCGGCGTTGCCAAAGTCGGCTGCGTCCACCGTGGCTGCGTCCATGTCCTCGCTGAAGCTCAGGGTGTAGCTCACCAGCGTGTTGGCGGTCACGTCCGCCCCACTCCCGTCGTCCACGATGTCCGCGGAACTCAAGGTCGGTGCCGTGGTGTCGCCGCCACCGGAACCCTGGGCGCCGTCCACGATGACACCCATGAAGCGGGCCCGGTTCTGGACGGATCCGGTGTAGGCGTAGGTGATTGAGCTGTAGGCCTGACCGATATTTTCGAAGGCAAAGGCCACCACGTACATGTTCCGGCTGGCGGGCGGGTCGATCTGCGGCATCGCCTCGACGATCGGAGACTGCCCCGAACCGTTCATGGTAAGGGACAGATCAAACGGAGTGTCCCAACCGCCGAGCAGGACATAGACCGTGCCGGACTCGTACGCCGAGATATCGATCGTACCGCTAACTTCGTAGCCGCCCGAAATGGTTTCCGTGGAGCCGCCAAAATCGGCCGGTGCGGTATCCGGATCGCTGTTCGTCCAGACGTCGCCGCGGTCGAAGTTGGCGAAGGTGGTGGCTCCGTTGTAACTGTCGATGGTGATGCTTGAGCCGCCGGTGGCGTAGAAACCAATCTGGTGTTCGGCGTAGCTACCGCCGAGGACGGTGTTCTTGGCCAGGGCGTAAGCTTCGACCGTTCCATCGCCGAAAGTGCCGGAGGCATCCCCGTTGTAACCGGCTTTGCCCGGGTAGACCGACAGAGTGAAGTTCGTATCACTACTGATCATCGTCGAGGCACCGAAGGTCACGCTGGCGGACGCGACCACCGCCGGATCCACGGTAATATTCAAGGTCGCTGTGTCGCTGCCACCGTTACCGTCGTCGACCTGTACCGTAAAGGCGTTCAACCCTTCGTCCGTGCTGCTAGGTGTCCCTGAGAGCGCACCGTCCGTCGCGACATTGAGCCAGGCCGGACCGCTCACCAGGGAGTAAGTCAAGCTGTCGGCCGGATCTTCATCCGTGGCACTTCCGCTGATGCTGCCCGCATAGGCTTCGTCTGCGGTGGCATTCGCTCCGGTAATCGGATCGACCGCAAAGACCGGAGCATCGTTCACGTCCACCACAGTAATGTTCAAGGTGGCCGTATCCGTGCCGCCATTACCGTCGTCCACCTGCACGGTGAAGCTGTTGACTCCGACGTCACTTTGGGCCGGAACGCCGGACAGCGCACCATTCGCATTGACCGCCAACCAGGCGGGACCACTGAGCTTGCTGAAGGTCAGCGTGTCGCCGGTATCCGCATCGGTCGCAGTTCCCGCCAGCGTCTCGCCGTAAAGTGCGTCCTCGGTGGCATCCGCACCGGCGATCGGGTCGCTGGTGAAGACCGGTGCATCGTTCGTGTTGAGTACCGTAATGTTGAGTGTCGCCTCCACGGGTGTCGCAATCACTCCGTCGGTCACGGTGACGATGAAGCTGTTCGATCCGACATCGCTGTTGATCGGCGTGCCGCTGAGCGTACCGTCGGACGCCACGCTAAGCCAGGCCGGGCCACTCACCTTGGCATAGGTCAAAGGATTGCCATCGTCATCGAGTGCGGTGCCGGCAATGGACCCGCTGTAAAGCGCGTCCTCGGTGGCGTCGCCGCCAGCGATCGGATCAACCGTGAAGACCGGCGCGTCATTGGTGTTGATCACCGTGATGTTGAGCGTCGCTTCGACCGGGCTGGCGATGATGCCGTCCGTGACACTCACAGTGAAGCTGTTCGCGCCCACATCGGCGTTGGACGGTGTCCCGGAGAGGGTGCCATCGGCGGTAACGCTCAGCCAGGACGGACCGCTGACTTTGGCGTAGGTCAAAGTCGCGCCCGCATCCTCGTCGGTTGCGCTACCCGAAATACTGCTGCTGTAAGCCGCATCCTCGGTCGCGTCGGAACCCGAGATCGGCTCGACCGTGAAGACCGGCGCGTCATTGGTGTTGATCACCGTGATGTTGAGCGTCGCTTCGACCGGGGTGGCGACGATGCCATCGGTTACGCTCACCGTGAAGCTGTTCGCTCCGACGTCGGCGTTGGACGGTGTACCGGAGAGCGTACCATCGACTGCGACCGTCAACCATGCCGGGCCGCTGACTTTGGCAAAGCTTAGCGTATCGCCCGCATTGCCGTCACTGGCGTCATCCGCGAGCGTGCTACTGTAGGCAGCATCTTCTGTTGCACTGGCTTCGTTCACCGGGTTAGTGGACCAGGCCGGTGCCACATTCACCTCGTCAACCGTGATGATGGTATCATCGGCAATCGCCGCGGTGGTATCGAGCCCGTTACCCGCCGGATCAGATAGCACCGCTCCGGCAGAAACCTGCAGTTGCAAGCTTCCCGCACTTGTCGGTGTGGCTTCCACCGTGAACACACCGGCGGCCGTCTCGGTGATTGCACCGATCGTAAGCGATGAGCTTCCGGCATTGGAGAAGTCCGACGCATCCACCGTGGCTTCATCCATGTCCTCGCTGAAGGTCACGGTGTAAGTCACCATTGTGCTTTCGGTGACATTGGCACCGGATTGATCATCCACGATGTCCGTACTTGCGAGCGTCGGAGCGGTCGTATCACTACCGCCTCCGGTGGAACCGTCGACGACAACACCCATGAATCGAGAGCGGTTCGCGACCGAACCTGTATAGTTGTAGGTAATCGAATCGTAAGCTTGTCCCTCGTTCCCAAAGCTCCAGGCAACAACGTACATGTTGCGACTGGGGGGAGGGTCGACTTGCGGCATGTTTTCAGTAATTGGCGTTTGTCCCGCCCCGTTCATCGTTAAAGAAAGATCGAACGGAGTATCGTAACCACCCAGCAGTACATAGACCGTGCCCGAAGTGTAACCGGAAATATCAATGCTGCCGTTGGCTTCATAGGCGCCCGAAATCGTCTCGGTCGTGCCACCGAAGTTGGCGGCCTGCGAATCCGGATCGTTACTTGTCCAGACATCGCCGCGATCGAAGTCGGCGAAGGCGGCGACCGCAGTCCAGTTATCCATAGTGATACCACTGCCACTCGAGGCATAGGTATTTACCGAACCGGGAGATCCGGTCACAGCATTGTTGAACAAGGCATAAGCCTCCACGGTACCGTCACCGAAGGTGCCGACTGCATCGCCATCGTAGCCAGCCTTGCCCGGATAGACTGACAGGTTGAAATTGCTGTTGTCACTAATCAAAGTCGAAGTGCCAAAGCTGAGCCCGACGGATGGCGCTGCCGCATTGACCTCGATATTGAGCGACGCTTCAACCGGAGTTGCGATAATCCCGTCCGTCACGCTAACTGTGAATGCATTCGCTCCAACATCGGCGCTACCCGGGGCACCTGAGAGCGCGCCGTCGGCAGCCACATTCAACCAAGCCGGTCCGCTGACCTTGACATAGGTCAGAGTATCTCCCGTATCCTCGTCGCTGGCACTGCCGGCGATTGTGTCAGCATAAGCCACACCTTCGGTCGCGCTGGAACCGACGATAGGATCGACCGTAAAGACCGGCGCGTCATTTGTATTGATCACCGTGATGTTCAAGGTCGCAGTATCGCTGCCGCCGTTGCCGTCATCCACATTCACTGTGAAGCTGTTGGCCCCCACATCGGAATTGTCCGGTGTGCCGGAGAGATCGCCATTGGCGGCCACAGCCAACCAAGCCGGTCCGCTCACTTTGGCGTAACTCAGGGTATCCCCTGTGTCCGCATCGGTCGCGCTGCCCGCGATCGTATCGCTGTAGAGCGCATCCTCCGTGGCATCCATACCCGCAATCGGATCGGTCGTAAAGCTTGGCGGGTTGTTTGTCGCGACATCCACCGTGATGGTGGTGTCGTCAACGATCGCAACCGATGTATCCAGAGCATTCCCGGCGGTATCGGTAAGCACCGCACCGGTAACGACCTCCAGTTGTAGGCTACCCGCACTTGTCGGGGTCACCTCGACGCTAAAGACGCCGGCGGTGGTTTCGGTGATCGTGCCGATAGTAATCGCAGAGGTCCCGGCATTGCCGAAATCAGCCGCATCGACGCTGGCGGCGTCCATGTCTTCGCTGAAGGTCAACGTGTAGGTGACGAGATTATTCTCGGTCACGTTCGCCCCACTGCGGTCATCCACAATGTCGGAAGCAGCGAGCGTCGGCGGCGTTGTGTCACCTCCACTACCCACGGTTGCATCCACCACGACACCCATGAATCGAGCCCGGCTCGCGGTCGATCCGGTGTAGGCGTAAGTGATGGAATCGTAATTTTGATTCGGATTGTAGAAGCTGAGGGCGACCACGTAAAGGTTGCGTGAACCAGGAGGATCGATCTGCGGCATGCTCTCGACAATGGAGGTCTGCCCCGAACCGTTCATGGTCAGTGACAGGTCGAAGGGAGTATCCCAACCACCCAGTAGCACATAGACCGTGCCGGAGCTATAGCTGGATATGTCGATTGTTCCATTTGCCTCGTAGGCACCCGAGATCGTCTCAGTGGTGCCCCCGAAATTCGCGGTCTGCGAATCCGGATCGTTGCTGGTCCAGACATCGCCGCGTTCGAATTCGGCGAAACTGGCGACAGCTGACCAGGTATCCAAAGTGATGGCGCTCCCCCCGGAGGCATAGGTATTCACCGAGCCGGGCGTCCCGGTCACGGCATTGTTGAACAATGCATACGCTTCCACCGTCCCGTCGCCGAAGGTGCCCGCGAGGTCACCATTATAACCGGCCTTACCCGGATAGACGGACAGGTTGAAATTGCTACCGTTACTGATCAAACTGGATTCGCCAAAAATGAATCCTTCATAGGATGCGCTCGGAGTGACCGTGATCTTGAGAGTCGTCTCAACCGGGGAGGCAATGATCCCATCGGTCACATTCACGATAAAGTCATTGACGCCCACATCGCCCATGGTCGGCGTACCGGAGAGCGTGCCGTCGGAAGCGACGCTGAGCCAGGCCGGGCCGCTCACCTTGGCGAAGGTCAGCGTATCCCCTGTATTGGCATCGCTGGCATCATCCGCGAGCGTGCCGCTGTAAGCCTCTCCCTGAATGGCATCGGCCTCATTCACCGGATTTGCATCCCAAACCGGAGCGACGTTGACTTCAAACACGGTGATCGTGGTGTCGTCGACAATGGCGGATGCCGTATCCAGCGCGAAGCCGTCTGTATCGGTTAACACCGCACCCGCAGAAACCTGCAGCTGTAAGCTACCCACCGTTGTCGGCGTCACGTCCACGGTGAAGACACCGGGGGAGGTCTCGGTAATCGCACCTATCGAGATAGAAGCGGTGCCCGCATTTGAGAAGTCGGCGGCATCGACCGTGGCCGCATCCATATCCTCGCTAAAGCTCACGGTATAGTTGACGAGCGAGTAGAAGCTCACATCCGCCCCACTCCGGTCGTCGACAATATCGCCGCCGGCCAAGGTCGGATTGCCGGAAATGACCGTAATCGAGGTATCATCCGCGATGGAGGATGTGGTATTCAGGGCATCGCCTTGCGCATCCAAGATCACGGCACCCTGCGCAATTGCCAGGATGATTGAACCGGCTTCGGTACCGGCGGCGGTGACCTCAACGGTTACCTCTTCCGGGGAAACTTGGGCGATTGTGCCGATGGCGATCGGATAGCCGGTCAGGTTCACAAAATCCTCCGCACCGATGCTGGAGAGATCCATCGCTTCGCTGAACTTGAGCGTGTAGGTGATCGGCGTCGCCAAATCAACCGGGTAGCCCAAGGTGTCGTCGGTGATATCGAGATGGCTCAAGGTCGGCAGAGCCGGGTCCTGGCCGATCGAAACTTCCAGGTCGACCGAAGTCCCGTAAGCCGAAGCAGACGGTCCGGACGGCGTTTGGGAAAGAATGTGCCCGGCAGGGACTGTGACGCTGTAGCTGGCAGCCGAAGTCACCGTGCCCACCGCCATGCCGGCATCCGTGATCATGGCTTCAGCCATGGACTGCTCCATGCCAAGCACCGAAGGTACGGTTCCCTGAGATGGAATCGTGGCCGATGCCGCGGCCGATGCCGCGGTTTCATTCAGGTTGGGATACTTATCGCGGGCTTTGACGGTGTAGCTGTACTGTACACCCGGCGTGAGCCCGGTGTCGGTGTACACGTTGCTGTCCTGCCAGCCGCTGTCGTTGCCGCCGCCAGCCGTGCAGCTAAAGTAGTATTCGACCTCCATGGTGTCATGCGCCGGAGTCGCCGTCATGGAGATGGACGAACCACCCACAGGTGTGGGCGCGATGTCGAAGGACATCGGGTTCGGTGTGGGCGCACTGGTATCCGCCGTCATATCAACAGTGCCCTGGAGGACGCTGTGCGCGGTCGCCCCAAAGCGAATTTCGTCGATATAAGTCACGTTGCTGCCGCCGGAACCGGTGGCAAAAGTCAATACATCCAGTTTCGATTGGTCCAGATTGGCCACGAGCGTAGAGCTGGGCTGGGCGGGCAATACCATATCCTCGTAAGGCAGATAAATTTCGACAAGGTCCTCACTGCCCCCCCAGACGATCTTACCGACCACCAGGCGCGGTGTGTCGTCGTTTAATTGACCGGCCACTTCCACATCCCAGCTGCCGGTTAGTGGCGTCGTATTACTACTGTCGTAGAACTGCGCGGCATAGGCCTGTGCGCCATCAAGTGAAACACCGATGCCCATACCGGGCTCTGCGCCATCATCCAAAACATACTTGACGTCATGATGCAGGCTACTGTTCGCGAGTGCGAACTGAATTCGTTGCGCAGTCGCGCCGCCGACATTGCCCATGACGGCGCTGAACCAGAGCGTTGCTCCATCATCCATCAGTCCTCGGTTGACGAGTGCGCTCGCACTGATGGGGCGCGATGCATTGGCTCTCGACCATCCGAAGCCAAAGCCTCCCTCACTGTAAACCTTGAGACCCGACGCGGGCATGGTACTGTAGTTTAGAGTCGGCGAATCCATGAAATGATAAGGATTCAACGTCGTCCATGTACCCTCCAGGCCAATTTCGGTCGCGCCGGAGGCGCCGTCGAGGGTGCCCACGGAATAGTCGAAGGGCTCGTAAATGGCCAGCCCGGTCGCGCCGGTGCCCACGGTGATGTCCACGCTGGCGCTGCTGACATTGCCTTCGCTATCCATCACTTCGAAGACGATGGTATCGGTTCCGGAATAGTTGCCGAACGCAGTATAAACCAAGTTGGGTGCTGTGCCGCTGAGAATGCCGTAATCAGGACCGCTGACCACCGTGTAGGTCAGGGGATTCCCCTCGGGATCGGTTCCGGATAAAATCAATTGTGTCGGCACACCCGGATCCACCGTCAAAGTCTGGGGGCTTGCAGTCGGCGGATCATTCGGCGGCAGACTCCCGCCGATATCGTTCAGCGTCACCGCGACCGTGTCCGAGACTTCGGTCAACTTCCATTTGTCCGAAATCGTGACCTCGAAGAGATACTCACCAGGCGTGCCATCGAAAACCACCTCGGTCGATCCGGCCAGGGTCGATCCGTTGCGAACGAAGGTCACTTCCCCGGCTCCATGCACTTTGCGCCAAGTATAAACCAAATCAGCGCCAACCCGGTCGTAACCGAATGCGCGTAAGGTGGTGCGATCCTGAGGCAATGTGAGCACGGGATCCTCGGCAACCATCATGTGAATCCCTTTCAGAGGAGCGAGCACCTCGGGATTCGTATCCGCCGCGATCGTATCCAGCGCCGACTGCGCGTAAGTCGGGAAATCGTTTTGAGCGATGAGATATTCAAGAAATTCGACCGTCTTTGGGTCCGGCTCCACGGATTCAAAGGAGGCCCCGTACAGCTCCAGCGCTTCGATCACAAATTTGTAGTCGCGTGTCTTTTTGTTGATGACGGTTTGCGCGAGAGGAACACCCTCGGCATAGCCGAACTTTTGCAGCGCCTTTACGCTCTCCTCTTGGACACTGCCCGAGAACATCCGATCGGCTGGGGCTTCATCATACGCCACCGGAATGATCGTGTCGGCCAGAGCCAGCACGTCCTCATTCGTCATCGTTGGATAGGTCTTTGCAATCTGACTCCGGATCTTTCCTCTCGGATGACTCGCCGCTGCGCGCATGGCCGGATAGAGAAGATTTCGGTCGATCCCGACGAGGTCGTGCCCCCGAAGCAGACCACCGCCTTCCTCGTAATAAAGAATATTGATGATCTCAGCGTGGGTGAGATGCAAGGGGTCGTTCGGGTCCAGAGGCAGAATCGGCTTGCCCGCCGAAGCACAGGCTACCAGCAGAGCATCCACGTGTGGCATCAGCAATGCATTGGGGAATTTCTGAAGGCCCAGGGCGGCTGCGTATTGAACCAAATCTTCCGAATCGGAAAGCAGACCAACGAGCAGAGGAATCGAATTCGCATCCTGAATCGCACCGAGTGCCTTACAGGCCCCCATGCGGTCTTGAAGAGCGGCATTTGTATCGGTTGCCATGCTCTCCAGCGTCGGCAGCAAGGTCGCGTGCTCGGACGTGCGCAAGCCGATTTCCTCGGCGGCCCATTTCCGCGTCATCGGCGACCATGAACCGAGGTCGCTCAGCAATTCATTGGTCGTCCGGGTGCTCGCATCGTAGCCACTGGAATTGGCCACATCATCCAACTCGGCGCTGGTCAGCCAATCCACGGGATCGCTGGTATTTTTCCCCGTGGCGTAAGTCTGGCGCAAAGGGGCGGCGTAAGGAAGCAGGCAAGCCATCGACATCTGGAACTGCTGGGGTTGGTAGCCCTCCTTTCCGTTGTCTTGCGCACCGCCGCCATTCTGGTAGGTGTTCAGGATGAACCGGCCATCCCAGGTACGGGCCAACTCGAAACGCCAGCGTTGCTCGGCAAAGAATTGAATCATGGATTGTTCCCCCCCGGCGTTCGCGCCGAGCGGTGTCCAAAGGTAATTGAGCCACGGACCCAGGTGTCCGGCGTCGAGGTTGTGGGCGGCGGAACCGGCCAGCGTCGCCCAGTAGTTGGCATCGTAATTGCGGCCATCCAGCATCTTGTAGCAAAGCGCCGCGATACCGTTCTTCCCGTTCTCGCCGTAGTAATCAAAGGGGCGCATTTCACCGTAAGGGATCCCGCCCCGGTCGACGTAGCCCTTGTAGAATTTCGTGACACGCCCGATGGCATCCTCGACACGCTGGTCGGTGATACCCGCTTCACGGGCCAGGGTGAGCCCGTAAAAGTTCTGCATATTGGCACTATTGATGGTGCCGTAACCGATTCCGTAGGGACCGTTGAAGTTACCTTCTGCATCCGGCTTCGTCAGCTGGTGTCCCGTGGTGCCGAACATACTTTGCCCATTGGCACACGCGGTGGCGTAGGCACGCATCGAATCATAGACCGCCGGATCGCCAGTCGCCAAATAATACTCCGAAATCGCCCACAGTTTGAAGCCATAGACCCAGCCATCCTTAGGCTGATCGGGGACCCATCCCGCCATGATCGCATCAATCTCCGCCTGGGGCAGGATCAGCTCGTGCGCCCATTGCTGGGCAAGAGTCATCCGCGCGTCGTTGTTGGCATAAGCGGGGTTATTTCCGGCCAAAAGGGTGACCAATTGTAAACTCCACGCATCCTTGGTTCCGTTCGCCAGGATGGTATCAAGTCCTTTTTCCAGAACCGCCGCCGACTTGGGACAGTTGTAGGGTGCGGTCGCGCTGTAAGCCCCCAGGGTTTCGAGCGTCAGCGACATGGTCGAGGTCGTACCGGCACGCCAAACCAGTAGCTTCAGAATCGCCGGATTGTTGGCCTCCGCGGCGGAAATTGCGTCCGCAAGCTCCTTGCGCGCATCGCGACTAAAAGCGACTGGCGCGGCCCCCGTTCCCTCCGCGCCGAGAATGACGTCTCCTACCTGAAAAATCCCGTCGGCCGGCGAGCCCGCATGCACCTCCATGACCTCGATTTGCCGGGCGTCCTTGGTGTCCCAGCCATCGTGTTTCGATAGATGATTGGGGCGGTACATCCAGCCGGTCATCCCGGTCGGCCCGAGGTTCCAGCTTTTGTCGTCCAAGCGGACGTCGCCATTGGTCAGATCGGGAATCTGTGCGCTGGCAGCGCAGGTTAAAAATAATAGGGCGGCAGTGAATAGCCGGACGTGCCGGGCCATTAGGCAGAGGTATTGCTTCATAGTCAGTAGATTTAGGGGGTATACGTGTAGATTGAGATAAACCTACATTTCCCCCTAATAACGAGACTGCCCGATGTGTGACATGGTTTTTCAAAAAAGCAGGCAAATGCTGGTATCGCGCTGACGCACGAGTGGCTTTTTCCAGCGAGAGAGGATTGCTTGAATTCAGACGCCCCCACAAGGCGCCATGGCCTGGCGCTTCCCGGGCTTACGCGCGTTTAGGCCGAAATCCGGTTTCGGGCCGGTAGAAAGGTAGGGACGCCCTGCCCACCAGGCGTCCGGTTCCGAATGGCGAATGAGTACCAGATTTCAGCCCCGATCTCTGGGAACCCGAAATTTAAAAGCCTTTATTCGGAATTTGACCGGCACAGGCATGTTCCGGCTCCAAAATGCTGCGGCCCGCTTTGTCCGGGATTGAGCGGCGGAAGTACGCCCCAAACCGACCTTGTCCGGGAAAACTATTCGACCAGCGTCAGCATGATTGCCGACAAATGGGTTCGCTCCGCTCCGGAGGGAACATGGATCACCAAGGAATCCCCTGAAAAATCGTACTCGATCTCCTTGATATAGTACTCCCGCCCCGGACCGCGGTCCTTACGTATAAACGTATCGATATTTTCGCTTTCCGGATTCCATTGGTGGATTGGACTGCCGGACATGGTCGCGTCCTCGTAAATACGTATCGGGGAATACGGCCCATCCGTTCTCCTAACCACATTGCAGAAAAGGGTGAGACGGTATTTATCCGCCTGTGATGACTTCAACCATGCACCCAGGTTGCTCAATTGGACAACCGCCCCCTGCTCCGAGGTACCCGGGATACGGAACCCGTAAGACTGCGCGGCCTTAACTTCGACAGGTCTCCACGCTTTGGTCGTCAAGCCACCATTGAGAATCGCATCTTCCGGGGTATCGCTTTTTCCCCGACCAAAGGTGTGGCCACCGGCCCAGGTCGCCCGAACCGGGCTGTTCGCCAGTTGATGACTGCCATGTGACCCGGTAACATTCTGCCATTTTGCCGAATAAGGACGGGTCGAATTTATGATTACCGCCTCTTCCTCCCGCTCGATAAAATTGAGTCCGAGCCGCTTTGGTGCTGTCGTCACATAGAACCCCATATCGGCCACGCCGACTAAAGGCCGCCAATCCAGCCCCTCCACCATAAGCGACTGCCCTGCGCTGATAACTTTCGAACGGGCCACATCCTGCGCCGACGTCATACGCGCCTTCCCATCAAACACATCCAGCCGGGTACCCGTCTTTTCATCGACAAAAACACCGAGTATGGTGCCAATGTCGACAATCTCTCCGTTCGGGACTGAGATACGGACCGGGTCGCCCTCCAGTTCGGCCCAAATGCTGCCTTTTGTCAGTGAAAGCCGGTCACGCGCCCCGACAAGCAATTCAGCCGGACCTTTCAACGCGAAGCGGTTATCCTCGGATTTGAACTCAACGACCCCTCCCTCCGGCAGCACGATTTGATCGCCCGCCGAGATCCACTTGCTGGACGGGGAGAAATCCCCTCTCTCCACGCCATCGACGAACACCACCTCAAACACCCCGGCCTTCGTCGTGAACAGCACCGCCATGACCGCGGCAAGAGCCAACATTGCCGCCAAAGCATAGTATTTGAATGCCCATCGGCTCGATGGCTTTTCATTGGAGCTGTCGGCCGAAGTGGCTGGCGGTTCCTGCTCAAAAACGATAGCCTCGCCGGATGCTTCCAAGCGCTCGCCCGAGGCAGCATTGACTTCATCACGGAGTGCAGCATCGAACATTTGCATTTCCATGTAGCAACGACGGGCCGCCTTATCCGAGGCCAGCGCTTCGTTAAAGCGCTTCAGATCCCCTGACGTTGCTTCGCCGTTCAGGACGCGCTCAACCAGAGCCCGAAAGTCTTCGGCGTTATTATGGAAGTTAGTGTTCATTTGTTAATAAATAGCAAAAAGAGCCAAACTGTGACTCATCATTTAATAAATTTTATCATTCAGCCGGTTTGGTCATGCATTCTTTGAGCAACATTCGTATGCGCGAAACCGCTTTCCGGACGGCCACATGACTTCGACCATAGTCCTCGGCGACTTGTTTGAGAGTTTTGCCCTTCCCGTAAACGGCATACAGGAGCTTGAACTGCGGTGGGCTGATTTTCGACAAGCAGGTCTTGAGGCGCTGCAACTGAGGTTGAATCTCCTCGTAGTAGCCCACCGACTCGACGGTGAGCATTTCGATCACTTCGTCTGAATCGATAAGCCCTCTGGATTTTTTGACCTGCCTGAAGTAGTGGAGGCAGCAGTAACGGACGACCTGGGCCGCCCAGGCCCTGAAGTTGGTTCCCGGTTCAAACTTCGATTGATTCTGAACCAGATACAGGTTCGCGTTTTGTAGAATATCCTGAACATCGGAGGGAGGAACTCCGATAGTACGTATCAGGGCATGCAGAAATTGCTGCTCTCGAGAGATCAACTCACTGAAAGACTTTTGCTCATCGGAAAATTCCGATTTCGATCCATCATGTCTGCTATGGCTTACGCCCATCGTTAACGCTGTAAATGATGATGCCAACGATATGTCAAGAGACCACTATTAGGAGATGACTTAAGAAAACGTAAATTTTTTCTTCAAGCAGCGCTCTTGCGATAACAGCTGGTTGGTTTACTGCAAAATCCTTCGTTCGGCTAAACAGACATTAGACCAAATGGCACTAACTTACGCGCCCTTATCAATCGAGAGTGATCAGTAGAAGCGACACTCCTTTCGCTTCTACTCCGGGCTCTCGAGAGGTTGTTGGATTATCACATTACACGATTCAGTAATGCGGCGGTTTTTCATCCGGTTGCATTTGGCCGGCGCCGCCACTCTGTTCCAGAGATTCGATACGCTCTTCCATTTTGTTTAGCTGCTTGCGCAGGATGTCGATCGTCCGCTGCTGCCAATACACCTCGACATCCTGAGACTCGATATGTTTTTCCAGCTGGGTGATCGCGGCTTTGAGTTCATCAATTTCCTGCATGTGCAAATTTGATGCGCAATCGTTACCGGTATTCAAACTTCTATTTTAAGAGTCCAAGCTGATAAATTTTCGTGGACTAGGTTAGTCGAATCATAATGATGGCGAGTCTTGAAACGTGACATTAAGTGGCTGGTTTACCTCGGAGTCGAACAGGAGCTGTTCGAGTTGCAGCCTTGTTTGGACTTAAAACAAAGTCTGGGGGAAGAAGTCGATATTGTCGCCTTCGCCGAGGCCTTACTGGAGCAAAAGGCCTGCACGGATTTTGACGGACTGCAGACCCTGGTCGAGCAGGCCTACGGCCTGGCGCAGGCAGACACGCCACCGGATGATCCCTTTCAGCGAAAAATCGCGGTTGTTGAGGAGACGAAAGAGGAAGAACCGGAACAGGCCATAATACCCGAAGGGATGCCCGACCTCTCGACGGCGAATTTACCGACAGATGAGACAGCTGCTGCTGACTTCATGCGCAAGTTACTACAAGCCTGCCACGAAATGGGGGCGAGTGATCTACACCTCTCGGCTGGTGCGCGCCCCTTTGCCCGTCATACACGGAATCTCTCCTACTTATCCGATGAAAATCTGACCGACGAGGCAAGCGAGCTGCTCAATCTCTCTCTTTTGTCCGATGACCTTAAAAAGCGATTTACCGACAGGCAGGATTTGGACTTTGCTCTGCCCCTGGGCAAGGGTGAGCGCTACCGTGTCAATTTAATGTGCCACAAAGAAGGCATTGCCGGCACGTACCGGCTTATTCCGAACAAAGTGCCGACCCTGTCCGAAGTGGGATTCGACGATCTCGAGCGCATCAAAAAGCTACTCAGCTACAATAACGGGCTTATTCTGGTAACCGGTCCGGTCGGCTCCGGAAAAACAGTTACTCTGGCCGCGATGATGGATGAGATCAACCGGACCCGCAACGACCACGTGATCGCGGTGGAAGAACCGATTGAAATTGTTCAGGATTCCAAAGAATGCCACCTGACACAACGTGAAGTTGGAAGACACACTAAATCCTTTTCCAGTGCCCTGAAAGGGGCGCTTCGGCAGGACCCGGACATTATTGTGATCGGTGAGATGCGCGATCTGGAAACCATTGAGATGGCGATCAGCGCCTCGGAAACCGGGCACTTGGTGATCGGTACCTTACACACCGCTGATGCGGCTAATACATTGAACCGCGTTTTGGATGTCTTTCCCGCGTCACAGCAAACGCAGATCCGCATCATGTTATCGCACGCCTTGCGGGGGATCATCTGTCAAAACCTCATTCCTGCTGTCGACGGCGGGATGGCGCTCGCCTACGAGTTACTGATTTGCAACACTGCGGTACGTGCCTTGATTCACGAAAATAAACCCGAGGGCCTCGTCAACGTCATGGAAACAGGGGCATCCGAAGGCATGCGGGTCATGGACAAGTCCATACTCTCGCTCTGGGAGAAAGATATCATTAGCGATAAAGTGGCACTCTCCAGCTTGAAAAGCGATATGAAGCGACATCAACTGCGGGAACTGATCAAACTACAACGGCCCACCTACGCCCACGAATAAGCATGGCTCAAATCGATAAATATCTCGAATACATGCTGAAGTCCGACGGCTCTGACTTACATCTGGCCGTGGGCTCACCGCCCCGTGTGCGTATTGCCGGATCGATCACGGAACTGGATGAAGCCCCGCTCACCGAGGAATCGATCGAAGCACTGCTGAAAGAAATTTGCAGCGAAGATCGCTGGGAGCATTTTCTTGAACATCAGGATCTTGACCTCGCTTATGAGTTGGGCACGGGCGACCGATTCCGTTGCAATTACTTCTACAACCACTGGGGCATTGCGGCTGTGCTCCGCACGATTCCGGCCGAGATCCGCTCCTTTGAGTCACTTCAGCTCCCGGAAGTGTTGAAACAATTTTGTATGTCCAGCCAGGGCCTGGTATTTGTAACGGGACCGACCGGTAGTGGCAAATCGACGACCCTGGCCGCATTGATTGATTTGATCAACGAGACCTCACAAAAACACATTATCACCATCGAGGACCCGATCGAATTCGTCCACACCAACAAGCGCAGTGTCTTGGTGCACCGCGAAGTCGGCGAACACAGCCAGAGCTTTACCAACGCCCTGCGGGGCGCAATGCGGGCCGACCCGGATATCATTCTGATCGGGGAAATGCGTAACCTGGAAACGATCCGTCTGGCCCTGAATTGTGCCTCGATGGGCATGCTGGTCTTTGGTACGCTCCACACCAATAATGCTCCCATGACAATTGACCGGGTGATCGACGCTTTCCCGGCGGATGAACAGAATCAAATTCGTACCATGCTGGGGGCTTGCCTGAACGGGGTGGTCTCCCAACTGCTCTGTAAAAAAGTTGGTGGCGGTCGCATCGCGGCCCATGAGATTCTACTCAAACATGATGCCCTGCCCACCTGTATTCGCAGCGGTAAGATCAGTAAGGTGCGGGGGATCATCGAAAGCAGCATGGAACAGGGTATGATTACGATGGATGCGTCACTGACGAACCTCATGAAGGCGAAGCTTATCTCCCCGGAAGAAGCTTACATGAAAGCCGCCAACAAGGATCTCTTCGAGAAATACCGCACTGAAGACGTCCAAGTCTAAGCTGACTCTTACAAGTCACATAACCGGCTTAACCGGAAACCGCTAATGAGCGCTGATGCACGCTTATCTTTTGGCTTACTTGGGACTCAAAGCAGCTGAAAACCATTACACAGCAAGAATATCCGGGATCCTACAGCTACGACTTAGGTGGAGCTGGATTTTTTCATTAAAAACAAATCTCCTCGAAACCACAGTCAGTACAGCCAGTCTCAAATTAAAACTCCTTGTTTACCCGGTTTGCATAATACCAACGACTTACTTTTATCCTTAATACGAATCCCCAAAACAGAGTTTTGACTTGTGCGGGCGTAATCCAATGAAGCCTCAGGCCACGTCACCTCGCTTGTTAAAGCGGGGTAATCGAAATGCGAGATTTGCCTTTTTATCGGAAAAAGTCACGCACTGACATAATACTACTCACTACAGTACTGAACTCATGAAAATCATTTGGAATGCCCACACGATGATGCAAGTGCGGCTAACGGCCAAGGCTTGTCGCTACCAGAATTTCAACCGAAGGGTCTGTTTTTACTTGCTGACTGCATACCTGCTGGCGGTCAGCCTTCATGCGGAACCAAGGACCTGGAAGTCCACCTCCGGCTCGACCATTAAAGCGGTCTTTCTCGGTTCCTTCGGGGAAGACTATTGGTTTGAAGCGAATGAGGACGGCCGCTTCATAAAAATGCCATCGAAGTATATTTCCGCGGCGGACATCAAGCTGGTTGAATCCGGCGAAGTGAAGGGCGTCTTCTCCGACACAATTTGCGACGAGGCGGAAGCATCGATCCGGTTACTGGAACAGCTCTACACACGCCCCGCCGAGCAATTACCTGCGGACGTGGAAACCATTGGGGAAGCGATTGAGTTGCTCATTTTACCACTACAGCCCGAAGGCGACGAAGCCGAACCGATCGATGTCGACTACACCAAGAGGCGATATAAAAAGGCCGGCATCGTGGAAATGCCAGAGTCAGGAACAATTCTGCATGTCCTGAAACAGTTGCTGGCCACACACGACCTGAGCTTCCGCATTGAGGAAGGCGAACTGATCATCGGCAAATTGTAGCGCGAAGGCCGGGTCGATCCTAGCAACGATCCAAACGAAGCGCCGGCTGGATGGTAAATTCATCGAGCACAGCTTCAGAGTCAGCAAATGCGGCAAAGGCAATCATGGCGGCATTATCACCGGTGTGCTTTGGCTGGGCGATCAGGCAGGGCATTTGAAAACGCGAGGCCAGTTTCTCCATGGCCACGCGCAGGGACTTGTTGTTTGAGACCCCGCCCGAGAGTCCCAGACTCTTGTAGCCTCCCCCTTCGAGCAAATGCTTGGTCTTGCCAGTAAGCTGAGTGATAACCGCTGCCTGATAGGAAGCACAGATATCGGGGAGTGTTTTCTGCAACTCGTCGTCACTGATTTTCTCAAGACGATAACGCAGACTGGTCTTGAGTCCGGAAAAACTGAAACGACGTTCATTTCGTGGCGCGATGGCCTTGGGAAAATCATAGGCCTTCGCATTTCCACTGGTCGCGATATTCTCGACCCTGGGTCCGCCGGGATAAGGCAGGCCCAGAAGTTTCGCTCCTTTGTCGAGAGCTTCGCCGGCGGCATCATCGACGGTCTCCGCCAGGACCTCGACACGCCGTTCCCGGTCGATCTGAAATAAAATGGTATTCCCCCCGGAGACGATCAGTCCGAGATGCGGAAGTAATTGGCTCAAATTCGCTTCAAATTCGTCGGGAGCCGAAGCATGCAGATCGATAAACGGGGAAAAGGCGTGCCCGCGAAGGTGATTCACCCCAACAACCGGAACGCTCCACGCCAAACCAAGGCTTTTCGCAAAAGCAATTCCCAGGGCCAGGCAACCCGCAAGACCCGGGCCATTGGTCACCGCAATTTCGGTAATCTCTTCTTTGCGCTGCACCAATTCGGCGACCTCCAGGAGAGGAAAAAAATTCTTCAGGTGCTCGCGACTGGCGAGGTCCGGCACAACTCCGCCATACTCCTTGTGCAAATCGATTTGGCTGTGCACCCACTCCCCCACCATACCTTTTGCCGGGTCAAAAAGCGCGATAGCGGATTCGTCACAGGAACTTTCTACAGAGAGTCGCATGGGCAGAACTTAGTGGCGAACCACCGCAAGTTAGAAGACTTTTCTTGTTTCCCTATCGTAAGCGCTCACATTGTCGTACGTGCCCGAGACCAAGCAAAATGTTTTCAAACTTCTCCGCCGAAAGTGTGCGGACGGCCCGATCAGCTATCGTGACTACATTGAGACTGCGCTCTACGCTGAAAAATGCGGCTACTACCAGCGTGATGCGGAGCGTGTCGGCCGCAAGGCAGATCGTGATTTCTACACCGCCGAAAGCCTGGGCAAAGTTTTCGCCCAACTTGTGGTGGGCGCGTCGGAAGAATTGCTTGGGCCCGAGCGGGTAAGACAAAGCACTTTTCTTGAAATTGCCGCCGAGCCCGAACAAAGCTTACTCGAAAAGGCATCGAACCATCCTTTTGCCGACAATAGAGTCCTCCGCCTCGGCCAGCCGATTCAAGCAAGCGGTCCGGTCGTCATTTTCGCTAACGAATGGCTCGACGCTTTACCTTTCCACCGGCTGGTTTTCAAAGACGGACAATGGCGGGAACGCGGCGTCTTCTTTCAAAGCGATGAATTGCGTGAGACTATTCTACACCACCCCACTCCCGAAGTGCAGGCGGTACTGCAAGACTTGCCCCGCGAGATTGAGGAGGGATATCAGCTGGATCTACCGCTGCGGGCCGAGGCTGCCCTCGCTGATCTGCTCGCACAGGACTGGACCGGATTGATACTTCTATTCGACTACGGAAAGACCCTGAAGGCTCTGCTGCAGGACTGCCCGAACGGCACCGCCCGCACGTATTTCCGCCACGAAGCGGGCAACGACCTGCTCGACCGGCCCGGGGAGAAAGACATCACCTGTGACATCTGCTGGACACCGCTGGAGACACAGCTCAAGGACGCCTGCCTTCGAAACATCACCCTCGAAAGCCAGGAATCTTTTCTTGTCAAACGTGCGGCAAAAACTGCCGAAAAGATCGTCACCGCTAGCGCGGGGGCCTTCAGCGCCGACCGCCAAACCCTGATGGAACTCATCCATCCGGCCAACATGGGGCAGCGCTTTCAAGTACTCTGGGGCCTGAAAAATCCATGATTTTCTCCGGAAAATGCTTGCTAGGACACCACACAGGCCTACTTTCCACCACTTTTCCAATTTTCAACAAGGTAAATCCCATGGCACGTATCTGCGCAATCACAGGAAAACGCCCCGTCAAAGGTGGCCGCATCATCCGTAAAGGTCTCACCAAAAAGAGTGGTGGTATCGGCACATCGCTGGTTAAGAACAGCAAGCGCCGCTTCCGCCCGAATGTGCAACGCATCCGCGTAAAACTCCCCAGCGGAGAAGTTAAGCGCATGTGGGTATCCGCCAAGGCAATCAAAGCCGGCAAAGTGACCAAAGCCTAATCAAGGCTGACACAGACTTATTCATTTCGACCAAGCCCCGTGAAAGCGGGGCTTTTTTTGGGTTCATCATCGATTATCGGGCGTCCTCTGCCCCCCTTCTGCCTCATACCGAATTCAGAAAGGTCTGTCGCAGTAGGCTCGCTTGTAGCGATGGCACGATAGTGCCGTCGATTATCGCTCGAGTAGATCGATCGACCTTGCTCTCGCAATGTCGCTACGAGGATAAACCTTCTTGAAACTGGTGTAAGCCTTTAATGAATCGGCAATAAAATACCACTGTTCATGAACGGAGCGTGGGCATTTCTGTCCACCTCGCGCGAGTAGCCTCACACCATAGGACCATCAGGACAGAAATGTCCTGACTCCGTATGCAGCGAATCGATCCTGTGTAAAGACTACGAGGTTCCATCCAAGGCCTCTCCCTTGCTTGCAAAGAGGGCGAGAATTCCCTGCATCATTCCATGACTCATTGGTATGCGCGCAGCACTAAAGCCTGCCTGGCGGTGAAAGCGGGAAAAGGCATCCGGATAATCACCTGGGTACCAGTGTTGCCAATAAGTCATGTAGTCTTCTTTCAGGTCCACCTTAGCCAAGGGAAAGATGGCATCAGAGAGCAGGGAATTCAGCCGCTTCGTACCGATTATATTTTGGAAAACATCCTCTGATATCTGAGCTTGCCGTTCCTTGGTACCGGCCGCCTTACGGAAGGCCCCGGTTTCCTTTTCATCGACTGTAGAAAACAGGCTTAGCTGCTGTCTTAACTTGTCAGGCCAATCCGGATTGGCCTGACAAATTCTTGCGTACTGCTTCAGCCGTAGCTTCGGATGGTTTGCCGGCCGGCAACCACTCAACTTCCATTCCTCCCGATACGCTTCGTAGAGCTCATCGGTGTCGAGGCTACCGGCAAAGTCCGCTATCGTATAGCGCGAGGCGATTCTATGCATCGTACTTCGATTTCTGGCAAAGCCCAGCACGTCCAGTGTCGACTCATGACAGCACCCCGCCCAATCCGTCCGCTCCAGGCGCTTGCGGGCATAGTCAGCTTTCTGCCGCCAACGCTTTACGGCTAATTGCTCCAGCAGCAGTTTGCGCTCGGAAAGGGACTTTTCCATTAAGCGCTCAAACCACTCCAGTTCATTGACCTGCTCCAAGTCGAGCAAGGCCGCCTCCATGGCATACTCTTCCAAATCACGCTCCAGCAGTGGCAAAAGGACAAGCGATTCCATCGGGTATTCCCTCTCCCAACCTTGAGTTGTCCCCGCATAAAGCACGACATGCAGCACCACCTTTCCGAAGTTCGGGTTTTTATCGTGCTCATGGTGAAACCAATCATTCGGGTAAAAATGAATTTCCACATCCCCGACCCACTCATCACCGTCGATTTCAAATCGGGCCTCTTTGAAGTCAGGACCTTCATTCATGTTCCAGTGACCCGGGTCCTTAATCTTCAGGCGTTTCCCGGAAACTGTTTTAAGATCCTGCTTATAAAAGTCACCCTGTAGCCATATCTTCTGGATGATTTTTTCCGAAATAGAAAAAGGGCCGTAGAGGCCCTGAACTTCCTGCACAGCAATAGTCGGCATATGATGATTAGACAGCGGAGGGTCCGCCCGGTCAATGATCAGAAATTAATGTCCAGACCGTTACGAAATGCCTTGGCGTTTTCTGCATTCCGCCGGATCGCATCCTGCTCAAGTCTTTTCTCACAACCCCGGGCCCATTCCATCAACTCTTGCGGACGAAGCGCAATTGCACCGGCTGACCGAGTCGCCTCGCGCACAAGATTGTCATTGCTGGCTACTGTCACTTTTCCGGGATCATGGGCCCGACGAACAATCCGCTCAATCACTCCGTCCGCCGTCAAGTCAGAGGGGGCGTAGAGATACTCGAAAGATTTCTTACCGAAGGGGTGCTCCACTTCCAGTTTGTCATTACGGCTGTCGAGCACCATCGCGACTCGGACCGCTTCAGCATCGTGTATTGCGCGGACGATTTCGGCCAACCGATCACAAGCGGCATCCTGCCCCTCCTGGAGAAGGCGACGCAGCGAATCCGTCGCATAGATGACGTTGTAGGCATCAACCAATAAATAGCGGCCTGCTGACATTCCGTCAGGCTGGATAAACAGTTACCGAAAGAAAAGCCTATTACCCGACGATTTGTCTAACGCATCGCCGGATCAATGAAGCCTGCAACTTTCCAGGTGTGGTTTTCCTTTTCCAGCTGAGCAGTGTGCCGCACGCGAATCTCACGGTCCCCCCAAATGCCGGTCTGCCCACCGGAACTTACCCGGGATACCTGCTCCACAACCAGAGACGATGACTTGCCGTCTCTAGCCAGTTTCTGGCTAATCACCTCAAAATAGGTAAAGAGAACCCGTGCGCCTTGGTATACCTTCCGACGCTCTTCATTGTTACGGAAGGTTTCTGCGGCCAGTTCTTTATTGGACACCTTACGAACCCCGTGATGGTCATTTTCCATAACAGCCTTGGCGAAACGCTTGTAAGCCACCACGTCACCACTGGTGTGCACTTTCACGTAATCCAACCCGTAATATCCGGCGGTTAGCGCAAGCATCCAAAACAATAATTTCTTTAGACCTAACATGACTCGTATTCGTTGCAATCAGCATACTTCAGAACACTTCCGAGTAAAGTCGCTAAATGCCATAAATTAGGCTTTAACAATGACTTAGCCTAAAATTAACAAGCCATTAACGCGCCCTAGTCACTGTCACCCGAGCTATCTAAGGTTTACCCCTCAGTCGACGATAGACCATTTTCGACAACTTCGGACAAGCTCTGCTGCAACGAAGATCGGTCGAATTCGCATTCACCTCCGCTGGTCAGATCGCGGACCTTCACCATCCCCTTGGCCAATTCATCCGCTCCGTAAATCAAAACAAAGCGCGCACCGGATTGATTCGCGGCCTTGAACTGCTTGCCAAAGCCTTGATCCTTGAGGGGATAATTGACCCGGTAACCGATGGATCGGAGCATGGCTGCATCCAGCATGGCCGCCTTGCGCTCCTCGGGCCCACCAATGACCAGCATAAAATCAGGAGCATCCAGAATCTCGGGGAGCAAATCTTTTGACTCCAAAAGGTCTACGAGGGTCACATCCCCCATGGCAAAACCGACAGCCGGCATATCCGGACCTCCGAGCTTTTTGACCAGCGCATCATATCGACCGCCACCGGCAAGGGCGCGTCCCTGGCCGCTGGCTTCAAAAGCCTCAAAAACAAAGCCGGTGTAGTAGGCCAGTCCACGTACGATGCCCAAATCAATTTTAAGATAGTCCGAGAGTCCTGCTGACTCGATGTTTTCCATCAACAAGGTCCAATCCGAAAGGCGTTGCTCCGCCGCTGTCTTGCGCTCCCCTTCCAGCGGCAAACTTTCGATAAAGGCCCGCAGAGTATCAAAATCGTGGATGGCGATAACACGCTCCACTTTTTCAAGAAATTGCTCTGCATTCGCGCCGATAATAGGTATCAGTTTTTCGAGGGCCTTGGCTCGGTCCGTCCGTTCCAGCTTATCCACGATTCCCAACACGTCTGCACTGGCAGCTTCATCCAGACCTTCCGAGGCCAGCATGAGCAGCCATAAGTCGCGGTCACTCAGGCGGACCTTGAAATCAGTATGATTGAGCCCGAAGGATTGTAATGACTGGACCAACTGGCAAATCAGCTCGGCATCAGCGGCGGGGCCGGGCTCACCGAAAATATCGACATTAAACTGATAGAAGGCACGCAGGCGCCCTTTCTGCGGCCGTTCATAGCGATAGTGCTCACCGATGTTGAACCACTTGACCGGTCGCTTCAAGCTGTTGGCTTTTGCCGCAATCAAGCGGGCAAGCGAGGGCGTCATTTCCGGGCGCAGCGCCACGGCGCGTCCCCCGCGGTCCTCAAAATTGAAAAGCTGGCCGACAATTTCCTCACCGGACTTCTCTATGTAAAGTTCCAGCGGCTCCAGAACCGGTGCGTCATACTCGCTGAAACAGTAGGCGCGCGCAACCTTGCGCCAATGCGAAAAGATGTAGTTTCTCCGGCTGCAGACTTCCGGATAAAACTCCCTGAATCCGGGTAGCGATTCAAATTGCATGTCGTGCCTTTTCGGCGGGGTTGCTCAAGATTCAGCTCCCGGCTTCAGTCGCATCCACATCAAGATCCGCCAGATTGGCTTTGAGCTCTTTACCTGCCTTGAATTTGATGACAGCACGCTTCGGAATGACGACATCCGTCTCCGGCTTGTTGGGGTTGCGCCCGATGCGGGACTTACGGATTTGCACCTCAAACACGCCGAAATTGCGCAATTCCACATTGCGGCCCTCGCTCAGGGCCTTGGCAATCGCATCTAGCGTAAGTTGCACAGTTTCACGGACTTCCTTCTGCGGAAATTCCGTTTTTTCATAAATGTCGAGGACGATATCGCGTTTGGTAAGATTCTTGGACATGCTCTGATTACTTCTAGAACTTGCGAATGGAAAATCAAAAGTTATTGTTGCTGCGATACTTCTGATGGGAAATAGCCTGTCAAACCAGAAACATGAAAGATAAAGAACCACCCAACCCTTTTGAGGAAATTCAGAAACAACTGAAGGACCTCTTTAAAGATACCAACGTCAAAGTATCCACGCACGCCTACGACCCATCAGGTGAGACGGAGGACGACGAAGCCTCGCCCCCGCCTTCCGGGTACGACAAAAACGAGGAGGCGATGGAGCTAATTCGCAATTTTCGCCTCAAGCCGAAAGAGATCCGGGATCACCTCAATCGATTCGTCATCCGGCAGAACGATGCTAAGAAAGTCCTTTCCGTTGCCATCTGCGACCACTACAACCACGTGCGCCGGCTCCTCAGTGGCAAATCCGGCATGGCGACTGAGTACACCAAACAAAACATCCTGCTTCTGGGACCCACCGGTGTCGGTAAAACCTATCTGATCAAGAATATCGCACGACTGATCGGCGTCCCCTTCGTCAAGGCGGATGCCACCAAGTTTTCCGAGACCGGCTATGTCGGCTCGGATGTCGAAGACCTTGTGCGGGATCTGGTCAAAGCGGCCGATGGTGACATCGAACTGGCGGAAAACGGCATCATTTTCGTGGATGAAATCGATAAAATCGCCGGCGAAGCCGGCGCTGGCGGCCGGGATGTCTCCGGCCGTGGTGTGCAGATCAACCTGCTCAAACTGATGGAGGAAACGGAAGTGAACCTCTTCAGCCCCACCGACATGATGTCGCAGATGCAAGCCGTCATGGAAATGCAGCGTGGGGGTAAGCCCAAAAAGCGCACGATCAACACAAGCAATATTCTCTTCATTGTCAGCGGCGCCTTCGACAAGTTGGCGGAATCGATCAAAAAGCGTGTGTCCAGCAACGAACTGGGATTCGGCGCTGCTCGCAGCGCAGCGGACGAGGACACCGCGCTTTATCTGAATCAGGCGGAAACACAGGACTTCATCAAATACGGCTTCGAACCCGAGTTTATCGGACGCGTGCCGGTTCGTGTCGCCTGCAGCTCTCTCTCTGCCGACGATTTGGCACATATCATGACCACCTCGGAAGGCAGCGTTCTCCACCAGTACCGTGACGATTTCAGTGGATACGGCATTGATTTCGATATTACACCGGAAGCGATTGTCGCGATTGCCGAAGAAGCGAGCAAGGAAGGCACGGGGGCCCGCGGACTTTTGACCGTATTGGAACGCATCTTCCGGGACTTTAAATTTGAACTTCCGTCCACTGCGATCAGGCGCTTCGAAGTCAGCCCGGCGATGATCGCCGACCCAACAACCTACCTAAAGAAATTGAAAGAGAACAACGCCCACCTTCAGCACGACGTCTACGTTGACGACATCAAGCACTACTCCGTATCTTTCGAAAAAGCCCACGGGTTCACGCTGGAGTTCAAGCCGCTGGCTATCGACGCCTTGATCAAGGAGTCGACCGAGAAAGACCAGACGATCCAATCCCTCTGCGAGGAGAAGTTTCGGGACTTTGAACACGGCTTGAACATCATTAACCGGAACACCGGACAAACCGTTTTCAAGATCGGCAAGCTGGCCATTGAGGATCCCGACAAGGAACTATCCAAATGGGTGGTCCGCAGCATTGAAACGGTGAAACGGGAACAGCAGTCCTAACAGGAATCCACCCATAATTCCTGACACTCTCACTTTCACTCTCACTTTCACTTTCAATTTTCATGCCAGAAGGTAAGGCGGTTAGCCAAATGTTTGCCGGTATCGCGGGGCGCTACGATCTCGCCAATCATCTACTCAGCGGAGGTATTGATTTCTACTGGCGTCGAATCCTTACCCGCAAGGTGGAGGCTTTTGCTCCGAAAGACGTTGTCGACTTGGCAACGGGTAGCGGCGATGTGGCCTTCAAGCTGCGTGACCGCCTCGGCACGGAAGTACCGGTTACCGGCCTCGACTTTTGTGAACCGATGCTCGATGAAGCTCGGGAGAAGCGACAGAAGAATCCCCTCTACCGTGACCTCCGCTTCGATTTTGGCGACTGTATGGCCCTGCCTCTGGAGGACAATTCAATCGATGCCGTCACCATCTCTTTCGGCGTGCGCAATTTTGAAGACCGCCAAAAAGGGCTGAAGGAAATTCTACGGGTCCTCCGTCCCGGCGGGCGCCTCTACGTGCTGGAATTTTCCCAGCCCGATCGCGGGTTCCGTCCAGTCTATTACTTCTATCTCAAATATATCCTGCCCTGGGTGGCTGCCATCGCGACTGGGGACAAAAGCGCATATGACTATCTCGCCGGAACCATCGAGAACTTTCCCACGAAAGAAGCGCTCGCCGAGCAGCTTAAGCTGGCAGGTTTCGAAACAGTTGATGCCGACGGGCTGACCTTTTCCATTGTTGCGATTCACGAAGCAACCAAGGCCAGTCCGGCAGTATCCGGGTCGCGTGAATAAAGCTGCCAAGACTTCCAGCATGCCTCGTAGCACAGGCACCCCGTCTGTGCCTTTACGCAAGAGACGAAGCGGTGTGTCTAATGTTAAAATCTGCTGAGGAAATCTGTTATTATTGAAGCAGGTGGCAATCAAAGGCACTCCGCCTACGCTCAACGAGGCTTCCGTCTTCACTGGGTTACCCCGGACAAGACGGCGTGACATGTATCGTGCCATCGCGACAAGTAATCATTCTGATCAAGCTTTTTTGCCAGATGGGGTGAGCAGGCGCATTGGTCATTGCCTCTCAGTGTGATATTAAATTAGCTGCGCTGATGAAACTCGAACAAGGACAAATCTGGAAAACCAATCCGGAAACCCACAGCCACAACGGGAAGCCGCTCTATCTTCGGATCGTCCAACTCGAACGTTTGTCCGTCGACTACAAAGAAATGCACGACCCCAAAACCGGCAATGGTCAGCATAAACACGCGACCAAGAAACAATTTTGCCGAATGATAAAGGGCGCCGAGCTTTCAGAAGGCTAGCTCAGGCTGAGCGAAACTACGTTCTCGATATGCCGCGTGTGTGGAAATAAGTCGAAGGGCTGGATACGGGTGATCTGATACCCCCCCGCGATAAATTCCTTCAGGTCACGTGCCTGGGTGGCCGGATCACAGGAAACATAAACCAGCCGCTGCGGGCGATAGGCGAGTAGTTGCTGCCGGAAGCTTTCGTCACAACCCTTCCGGGGCGGATCGATGACCATGGCAGTTTCTCCGGCCGGAAATTTCAAGCCGTTGAAAATTGCTTCGGCCTTACCGATCACGAAACGGGCATTCTTCACGTTGCTGATTTTGGCGTTGGCCTGCGCCCAACGGACCGCAGGTTCGCTGATCTCGACACCGGCGACTTGTTCAAAATTTTTCGCCGTGGACAATGCAAAGAGCCCCACTCCACAATAAGCGTCCACCAGATAGCGGGCACCTTCCGAAGCCGCCTCGGCGGCCACATACTCGACCAGCTCGGGCAGGATGTAGGGATTATTTTGGAAAAACTCGCCCGCCTTAAACTGAAAGCAGACCTCGCCCACGCGCTCGGAAACGATCTCCTGCGGATCGGTGACGACTCCTTCGAGAACATGCCGCATCAGTAGCGTACCGCCACGCTTACGGCGTTTTTTACCTCCGGCACGACGGGCTTCTTCGCGCGCTTCCGGCAGAGCCTCGTTGATCGCTTCCGTCGCGATGGGGCATTGCTGGACGTCAACGATCTGGTTGCGCCGCCCGTATTGCAGAAAGCCGATCGGTTGGCGCCCTTCTTTGTCCGGACGATTGTAATGCGGCGTAATCTTGGAACGATAGTGATAGACCTGCGGGGAGCCGTGGGCCAATTCAACAGGATGATCAATCCCACCGAGTTTTTGCATCAATTCTTCAACATGACCGGTCTTTTCCTTCAACTGCTGCCCGTATTCAATATGCTGATACTGACAGCCACCACAGGTTTGGTAGAGCGGACATTTGGGCTCCACCCGTTCCGGAGAAGGTTCTATGACCTCGATCAGATCCGCATCGGAATAATTTTGGAAATTTCGAAAGATCCGCGCCCGTACCTTTTCACCGGGAATCACATAAGGCACCATAACGACCCATCCGTCGACGCGCGCCAGCCCCATCCCCAGGTTGGTGAGGCGTTCGATGGTTAATTCCAGCTCTTGGTGGTACTCGAAGGGTTCCGCCACGAAATTTTTTGGCACTTGCATCCGCATGGCCTCGACTATGCAAAAGCATCCTGCAATAAAAAAAGTTCAACCAGCGATGACCGAGCCCTACATTCAAAGCCGCCAAAACGACCAGGTGAAGAATCTGGTCAAGCTGCGCGAGCGAAAGCACCGGGACCGGCAGGAGCGTTTTCTGGTGGAGGGCCTGCGCGAAATAAGTCACGCCATCGGAGCGAACTACCAGTTGGAGGACCTCTATTACTGCCCGGAATTCTTCCCCGGAGAAGACCATGCCACATTCATCAGCAAAGTACGTCAAAATGACACCCCTCGCCTGACACGTTTGAGCGAGGAAGCCTTCAGCAAAGCCAGTTTACGCGAGGGATCGGACGGTTTACTCGCGGTGGCACGACAGGAAGGGACCGCCCTCTCCCAATTGAAGCTGCCGGCTGCGCCTCTCCTTCTCGTCCTGGAAGGCATCGAAAAACCGGGAAATCTGGGAGCCATCCTGCGTAGTGCGGATGGTGCTGGAGTCGATGCCGTCATTCTCGTGGATTGTGTGCTGGATCTCTACAATCCGAATGCGATTCGCTCTTCCCAAGGACTTGTATTTGCCCTGCCTATCGTTCAGGCGGAAAAAGATACTTTGGCCAAATGGCTGAGCGATCACTCCATTCTGATGCTTGCCTCCACACCGGACACGAAGCTGATGCATTGGGACGTTGACATGCGCGGACCGACCGTCCTCTTCATGGGAAGCGAGAGTCACGGTCTCAGTGACTACTGGCTGAAACGTGCCACGGAAAAGATCCGCATTCCCATGCAGGGCCGGGCTGATTCACTCAATGTTGCCGCAGCTACCGCTGTTTGCCTGTACGAAGCCAGACGCCAGCGGAAAAACAGCTAACTTATGTTTTTATCCTGACGGACCACTTCAAGAATGACCTCACGAAGGTTCCTGAGCTTGACCGGTTTCGGAAGAAAATAATTCATCCCCGCGCGCTTGAATTTGCTTTCGTCAGAAAGCGTATTGAAGGCCGTGACGGCAACGATCGGAACCTTGGTGCCAAACTCCCCGGACTCACCGTTGCGCAAGGCAATCGCCGCGCTGACACCGTCCATGATCGGCATATCAATATCCATTAAAATCATGTCGTAAGAACTGTTTGATTGGCTGACCAAATCGAGGACCTCCCGGCCGTTGGTCGCAAATGTAGCCTCCTGCCCCATGTTTTTAAGCACCGTAGACATAAGACTACGGGCGATCGGATCATCTTCTGCGACAAGGATCGACAGACTCATTGGCAATTGCTTGACCGCTTTGAGCGGTTTCGTCTTGGTCTCAAATGACAGCCCACCGATGGGCATTTTTTCGGTAGGCGAAGCTTTCATGCTTTCCATTTCAAAAGAAATCAATGTTTCCACCCCACCACTGACTTCATCAGGCCGCGAAAACATTGCGCCTCTATATTTTTCCAGCAGTAAAGAAGACACCGCCCAGTAAAGATACTCCATCTTGATGCGGGAATGATTTTCACCCGTCGTCAGACCGCCGGCCGTGCGTATGTTTTTTCGGCGGTCTTCTGAGTAATTCTCATATGGGTTTCGCATGCGAATACGCATCTCGCCGTCGCTACACTCCCAACTGATCGTCAGCGGCTTCGTCCCGGAAGGAATGTTCACCAGGGAAACACACTCCAAAGACCCCAAAATCGCATTTTCGACAATATTTTTCAAGTGATCGTAATCCCCGCGCAAGCGAGTCACCCTATCCTGATGCTCCAATTGAATACTTAAGCCACGCAAACCTGCTCGGAAGGAAAGATGGCGCTTAATTTGCTCCATCAGCTCAAAGGGGCTGACCCATTCCCGGTACTCAGGCAAATCCTCCCATTCCGACTGTATTTTGGAGTGGTTTAACATCGCCGTGATAACGGAAAGCATGTGCCGGGCACAGCCTTCGATAGCTTCGAGGTCGTCATCATTACGCTCTTGGTTGAGCATCTGGGCTATCCCCAGCAAACCGTTCAAAGGAGTACGCAACTCGTGTGAAAGCGTCGCGAACATCGCATCCGAGCCAACCCGGCTAGCTTCGCTGACGATAATCGGACGATCGTCATCCCGGGGTTGGACTGAAAGGTCTGATCGAGCCGTCCTTAATTGAGACCACAGTATGATAACCGCAACCAACAGACCAATAAAAAGCAAAGCGCTGACCAGCGTGATTAGGAGTAGTGGGGACACGCGAAAAACAAGAAATGAGATCGAATCTTGGGTCAAATCCTAAGGAATTTGTGCGCGGCTAAAACCCACGCTCTTTAAGATCGCTTATGGTCTGGTTAAGCGCGTCTTTCATCGTGTACCCCAGTGCAACTCCCAAGTCGTGCTCTGCCTGCGCACAATCAAAGTAATGATCCTTCGCGAGCTCGACCGCCACGAAACGGGTGATTGGAGGTTCGCCGGACCTGTTGAACAATTTCCAGACCAATTCGCCCACACCTCCTGCCGCATAGGCCAAGGGCAGAGGAATCTTTTTTGTCAGTGGCGGGTGTCCGAGTCCTTCCAGTACCTGATTCAACCAAGGCCAGATTTCGACCGGTTGTCCCTGCGAAATAAAATAGGCCTGCCCGGCCCCGCGCCCGGAATCGAGTGCATCGAAGGCGGCGAGATGGGCTGCCGCCACGTCTTTGACAAAAGACACATCCACCCGGTTGCGGCCGTCGCCTACGATTTTCAAACGCCCGGCTTTAACGCTCTCCACCACGCGGGGCAGCAGATGCGGGTCTCCCGGCCCGAAAACCAGATGGGGCCGCAGTGCGACCACTTTCAACGAATCCGTATTGGCAGCCAGTACTTCCTGCTCGGCGATTGCTTTGGTATGGGCGTAATGACAGAGCCAGTTCTTCCCATAGGGCAACTCGTTCCCCTGCCCCCTGAACGGTTGACGATTAAAGACCACGCTGGGCGTGCTGGTGTAAACCAGACGAGTGACCCCGTGCGCCTGACAGGCTTCGACCACGTTTTTGGTGCCGACGACATTGGCCTGATAATAGCTGTCCCATGAGCCCCAAACCCCCGCCTTGGCCGCAACATGAAACACCGCGTCAACTCCGGCAACGGCATCGGAAACAGACTGATTATCGGCAAGATCGCCACAGATAACCTCAACTCCCTTTGCTTCAAGCTTAGGCTGGGGAGAGCGCCCCAGACTTCTCACCGCATAGCCACGCGCAAGCAACAGATCGACAATATACCCGCCGACAAAGCCGCCCCCACCGGTCACTAAAATCTTCATGCCCTGAATTAGAAGAAGCCAACAAGCGAGTGCGAGCCCCGAGTCATACCAATTCTTTGTTTCACTCCGCTCATGCTCCTTCTATCGCAGAGGCTCAGGCTTCAATTTTCCATTGAGTACTTCTCCGCAAGCGACAAGCGATGAATCTTCGCGTTGTGCCGCACATCGACGGGGAACGATTTTTCGAAAAAGAATCGCTCAATACACTGTGTCACCGCGTTTGCTCGAGCCAGTTGTCCAAGCTCTGAACAGAATTCTTCCTTATCCGCTTCGCTCGATGGATAATGCCCTGGTTCGGGCTCAATCACGACAGCCGGATGACCACCGCCGGTATCGATCAAGGCCGAGCGATAAACTTTGGCATGCTGGTTAAAAATAGCCTCGCAGCAATCCGTGTAGAGGGGACCGTTTTGGGTCAGCACCCGCTCGACCATGCGACCACAAAACCAGATACGGCCCGCTGCGTCGAATTTACCAAGGTCCCCCATGCGGTGCCAGTGCCCTTCGCCATCTGCAATTTTTGATCGGGCATCCGCTTCCGGAAGCTTGTCATACCCCCGGGTCACCGAAGGCCCTTTGACAATCAGCTCACCCACTTCTCCAGCATGAAGCACTTTCGACCCCTCGATCGACTCGATGGGGCCATTGGAGGCTTCAATCACTCTAACCTCAACCCCGGGCAAAGGCTTCCCCACACAAGTGCCTTCTCCCCGACGGGTTTGTGCAGCCGTATGCTTCAGCACTTCACTGGCAGATATGGAACTTACCGGCAGGGCTTCGGTGGCGCCATAGGGCGTATGAATCTCCCCGTTCGGAATGACCGCCTGCATTCTTTCCATCAAAGCCGGCGGAACGGGGGCACCGGCCATCAGGATACGTTTTACACTCGGTAAAGTCACCTCCCGCGCCTCGCAGTAACGAGCAATTATTGTCCACAGCGCGGGTGAACCGAAGCTGTTACTCACTTGATTTTGCTGGATGGCGCGGACGATTTTTTCCGGATCGACCGTCGCCGGACGGCTCGGATTCATTTCCGGGACGATCGTGCACATGCCCAGAGCCGGATTGAACAGAGCAAAAACGGGAAGCATGGGCAAGTCCACCTCCCCCGGCCCAATCCCATACTGCGAGCGAATGGCTTCGACCTGGGCCATGAACATCCCATGTTCATAAAGAACGCCTTTGGCGGGTCCGGTCGAACCGGATGTGAAAAGTATGGCAGCAAGCTCGTCAGACGCCGAATCGGCCACGGGATAAGCATCCCCCCGTGCATCCGATAACAACTTCCGGGAAAAACCGCGGTTCACCGTTACCTTGACGCGAACGCCAGCAAAGCTCGAGCGGAAGATGCGCGAAATCCAGATCGCAGCCGGTATGCCGACAATGGCTTCAGGACGGGAATGTCGCACACATTTCAAAAACCGCCTCAGGCCCATTCCTGGATCGATCACGATGGGAACGGCCCCAATTTTAAAAAGCGCAAAGACAATCCGGATCAAATCCAAGCCGGGCTTCACCATAAGCAGCACGCGGGTGCCTCGACAGACACCAAGTTCAGACAGGTAATGCGCGACTGCCGATGCGTCAGCCTCCAATTCGGCAAAACTTCGGGAAATATATTTTATCGAGCCTTCAGCCTCACGACCATCGGGTGCACGCACAGCAGGACCGTCCGGCTGACGACGGGCCTGTGCGGCAAGAAAGTGAGCAACGTTGTGCGGCATGGCCCCGAGGAAGAAGGAATTTTGAAAAGGTGGAAAGCCTCAATCGCCAACCTGACGCGTCGACGTCGCAGGCTCATGGTTCTGCCGGCAAGGGATGAAAGATCAATTTTGGAGAAACTGAGTGTGCCGATCAAAATCCTTGACCTGTAAAGGCTGCGCTTGCGCATGCCTGGATGCGCAAAAATTCATACAAAGCCTATATACGGGAAAACCTGAACAAAAAACCCGATGTATCGGTGTTATTCGGCCTTGGAATACTGGCATGCGCAAGCGCAGCTCCACTGATGATACAAAAAACGGCCACCCCGCGAGGAGTGGCCGTTCGTTGATTGCTAGAGAATTCTCTCCGTCAGGCTTAGAGCGCTTCAGCACCGGATTCGTCGGTGCGGATACGAATCGCACTTTCGACCGGAAGGACGAAGACCTTGCCGTCTCCGATCTTGCCCGTCTTGGCGGCCTTGACGATTGCTTCCGTGGTCTTCTCGGAGTCGGCGTCATCAACGACGATCTCGATCATAACCTTGGGAAGGAAGTCGACGGTGTATTCACTGCCACGGTAGATCTCGGTGTGGCCTTTTTGGCGACCGAAGCCTTTTACTTCCGTGACTGTCATACCTTCGATGCCGATGTCGGCGAGAGCTTCTTTAACCTCTTCAAGTTTGAAGGGCTTTATAACTGCTTTTACCAATTTCATAATATTATTCTGTAATGGTTGTGTGGTTAATTGGCTAGGCGAAACTTAGCGGGAGCTCGCTGCGAAATCAGGATAAGCTTCCTGGCCGTGCTCACCGATGTCGAGACCTTCAGCCTCTTCCTCGGGAGAAACACGAATACCGATGGTTACCTTCAGGATACCGAAGAGGATAATCGAGAAGATGAATGCAGCGGCGGAAACGGCAAGCGTACCGATAAGCTGTGTCATGAAGACAGCACCACCGAAAATACCGACAGCGATAGTACCCCAGATACCACAGACACCGTGTACGGAGATGGCACCAACCGGATCGTCGATCTTAATCTTATCGAAGAAGATAATCGAGAAGACGACAATCACACCGGCGATAGCGCCGACGATGATGGAAGCACCAGGCCCCATGGCATCGGCACCGGCAGTGATACCGACAAGACCGGCAAGGATGCCGTTAAGCGCCATCGAAAGGTCGGGTTTCTTGAGGAAGACCCAGGAAACGACGATCGAAGCGAGTGCGCCTGCGGTTGCGGCCAGAGCGGTCGTGGTGAATACCAGACCAAGACCAGCGGGGTTGGCCGAAAGAACCGAACCACCGTTGAACCCGAACCAGCCGAGAAAAAGGAGGAAGACACCAATCGTCGCCAGCGGCATGCTGTGACCGAGAATCGGCTTGATCTTGCCGTCGACATACTTGCCAGCGCGCGGTCCGAGAATCATCACACAGGCCAGGGCAGCGAAACCGCCGAAAGCGTGAACCACAGTGGAACCGGCGAAGTCGTAGAAGCCACCTTCAAGGCCACCGAGCCAGCCACCACCCCAGTGCCATGAACCGACAACCGGGTAAGCGATCGCAACGAGCAGTGTAGCGAAGATCATAAAGCTACCAAGTTTCACACGTTCAGCAACAGCACCGGATACGATCGTTGCGGCAGTTGCGGCAAACATGGCTTGGAAAATGAAGTCACCGTAAGCGGTCATGGCGAGGCCGACACCACCGTAATCAAAAGTGTCCATACCCGGACCGCTGAGGTCACCGATGAAACCACCGATAGAGAACCAGCCGTTGAAATCTCCGGGATAATGCGTGTTGAAGCCGATGACGGCGTACGAGATGATACCAATCGAGATGATGAACACGTTCTTGAACATGATGTTCACGGCGTTCTTCGATTGAGTCAGACCCGATTCGAGTGTGGCGAAGCCGAGGTGCATGATGAACACGAGGGCCGCAGCAATCACAGTCCACAACATGGAGGTTGTGAAGAAATCGAATGCGTAGGCGTATTCGCCTTGAGCTTGGAGCAAGGCGAGGTAGTCACCAGCGAGTTCATCTCCAGATGCAACAGCCGCTTCGGCTGAAAGCACAAGAGTCGCAGCAGCTTCTTCAGCTGCCTCGGCTACTTCAGCGACTTCCTCCGGCATGTCCTGTGCGCCGAGCGTGCCGGACGTCAGAAACGCCGAGCTGCCAAGCAGCAGAGCGAGAAGGTATTTTTTTATCTTCATTGTATTATTTTGTCAGGTTATTGCTTTTTTAGATTTGGGAGGGAGCGGATGAGTGAGGCTCCTACCGGAACGCGAAAACGCGAACACCACATCTAAGCAACCCCTGTGCCAACTGAACCTGACCCGATCACAGAAGCGTCAAAAAGCCTCTTCCCAGCCGATACAATGAGAGCTTTAAAAATCTTTAAGTCCTAATAAACAGATACTTATAGATTTTTGTAAAATTTTGCGTAATTTTCGCAATCTCTTTGGATCCCGACCGTGCCTTCCCCGTTCTCTTGCAAACAAAAACGAACTGTTCCCAACGACCTGTGCCGAAAGTTGATACCGCAACTCACCGCAACCGGGGTGCCTGACTACGCCACGAAAATCAGCTCTTCAGGAGCGCCGCGTAGCCCTCGCGGTAGGACCTGTATTTCGGCTCCCAACCCAGTTGAGCTCTGGCTTTTCGGTTGGAAACGATTCGATCCGGCATACGTCCGCCCCGCCGCTTCAACCGTGGCGGAA
This sequence comes from Coraliomargarita sinensis, assembly GCF_003185655.1. Taxonomy (NCBI): domain Bacteria; kingdom Pseudomonadati; phylum Verrucomicrobiota; class Opitutia; order Puniceicoccales; family Coraliomargaritaceae; genus Coraliomargarita; species Coraliomargarita sinensis. The sequence goes on from NZ_QHJQ01000003.1 coordinate 262,466, forward strand.
TATCGTTGGGATCGAATTCCGGGACCGGCAATCCAAGCCGGTCCGCCAGGAAGGTCAGCACCGTCTCTTTGGGCGCAGCCTCGTCATCGGCGATATTATAGACGCCGGAGGGGGCCCTGACCGCCAGTGCCACCAGGACTGCGCTCACGATATCGTCGCGGTGAATCATATTCATATGATAATCGCCCCGGCCAGGAATCGTGCCGCGTCGCTCTTTTAACTGATTGAGCAGAAAGTGTCGCGCGGGCCCGTAGATACCAGCCAGGCGAAAGACATACCAGGCGCCGAATAACTCGGCATGCGTTTCAATCAAATGCTCGGATTCGATCAGCACTTGTCCGGTGGCAGGGGCGCCGGAAGTCTCCGTATCTTCGTCCACGACCACGCCGCCATCCTGTGCATAGACGGAGGTGCTGCTGGTGTAGAGGTAGCTACGTATCTTTTGGGTTTTCGCCCATTCGAGAATGCGCCGCTGACCCTCCACGTAGGACTTATGGTACCCGTCCAACCCGCCACCTGCGGAGCTGACACAATTGACCACCGCGGCATAACTTTCCCGCAGTTGGTTTTTCCAATCCTGAGAGTCCAAGTCGGCCACAATGACTTCGGAGACGCCCAGCGCCCGAAGCTCATCCGCACGCTCCGGATTGCGGGTGAGTGCGCCCACCCGAACCCCTCGCTGGATCAAGACCGCCGCCAGAGCAGTCCCGACATAGCCGCAGCCAAAGATCATAACTGATTCGGGGAAGTCGCTTTTTTCTGTGTCTTTTGATGTCATGCTTGTCGAAAAGGATAAGCTGCGACAACATCCCGCTTTTATGCAAACCGCAAAGCCAGAAAATGTCCGTGCCTATCTGCTCGATCTACAGGATCGAATTTGCGCTTCGCTTGAAGCTGAGGACGGCCGGGAGCACTTCCAGGAAGAGACCTGGCAGCGGGAGGAAGGAGGCGGTGGCCGCTCCCGCGTCATGGAAGGGGGAGCCGTCTTTGAGAAAGCCGGGATTAATTTCTCCGACGTTCGGGGAGCCCAACTCCCAGCCTCCGCCACAGCGGCACGCCCCCAACTGGCCGGAGGCAGCTTTCGCGCCATGGGTGTCTCATTGGTTTGCCATCCGGAGAATCCGCACGTGCCCACCACGCACATGAACGTGCGCTTTTTCCACGCCGAGCCGAAAGAAGGCGAGCCCGTCTGGTGGTTCGGCGGCGGCTTTGACCTGACTCCCTACTACGGCCGCCGCGAGGATGCCATTCATTGGCACCGGACCGCCAAAGCCGCCTGCGACCCCTTTGGCGAAGAAATCTACCCCCAATTCAAACAGCAGTGCGACGACTATTTCTTTCTGGCTCATCGTAACGAACCGCGCGGCATCGGCGGCATTTTTTTTGATGACTACAATGACGGCGGTTTTGAGAATGCCTTTGCCCTGATGCAATCGGTGGGGGACCATTTCATTCCGGCTTACCAACCCATTGTTTCCCGCCGCAAGGGTGACCAGTACAGCGAGCCCGAGCGAAAATTCCAGCTTTACCGCCGCGGGCGCTATGTGGAGTTCAATCTGGTTTACGACCGCGGCACCCTATTCGGCCTCCAGTCGAAGGGCCGCACCGAATCGATCCTCATGTCACTCCCACCCCTCGTCCGCTGGGACTATGATTGGCACCCCGAACCGGGCAGCCCGGAAGCCGAACTTTACGACGTTTATCTAAAACCCAGCGACTGGGCAAGCAAGGTTGTTGGTTGATTGTTGTTAGTTGACTGCTAGAACCCACCCAAACAACCGCCAACGAACAACACCTCTCATGACTCCCCGCGAACGATTTCTTGCCGCCGTCCATCAGGAACCGGTAGACCGCCCGCCTATCTGGCTGATGCGCCAGGCCGGGCGCTATCTGCCGGAATACCGCGAGCTGAAAAAAAAGCACGATTTCCTCACCATGGTGCGGACACCGGAACTGGCCACCGAGGTCACACTTCAACCGCTCAAGCGCTTCCCCCTGGATGCCGCCATTATCTTTTCCGACATCCTAGTCATCCCGGAAGCACTGGGGCAAGGCTATCACTTCCGGGATAAAGGCGGTATCGGAATGGACTATCTTCTGGATAGCCCCGAAAAAATCGAGAGCCTCGATTCGACCAACATGGGGGAAAAGCTCGGATACGTGGGCGATGCCCTCCGCTTGACCCGTTCCAAGCTGGGCGAAGACACCGCCTTACTCGGCTTTTGCGGCTCCCCCTGGACCCTCGCCTGCTACATGCTTGAAGGCGGCTCGGCGAAGGACTTCACCGCGATCAAACAGCTCGCGCTCGGCCAGCCCGATCAATTCGAAGCTCTCATGCGAAAGCTGAGCGCTGCCATCATCGAGTACCTCCACATGCAAATCGACGCCGGGGTGGATGCCGTGCAGATCTTCGACTCCTGGGGCGCCATTTGCCCGGACAACCACTATGAATCCTGGTCGCTGCGCTGGATCCACCATATCGTTCACGAACTCAAAGGACGGGCCCCCGTCATCCTCTATGCCAAGGGCATGGGCCACAAATCCGCCGACCTCATGCATACCGGGGCAAAGGTCATCAGCCTCGACTGGACGATCAACCTCCGTCGTGCGCGGCAAACCATCGGCCACGGTGCTGCCGTTCAAGGCAATCTCGACCCGGTCATTCTCACCACCACTCCCGAAATCACCCGCCGCGAAGCGCGACGCGTGCTCGAGGATGCCGGCCGCATGCCCGGTTACATCTTTAATCTGGGGCACGGCATGATCCCGACCGCAAAAATCGAATGCGTGGAGGCACTGATGGAAACTGTGACCGGCCGGGCAAACGCCTAGGCAGCCGGACCTTTCAGACTTTGCGACGCAGGGCGAGAACTCCGCTGGCCACAGTCAACAGGAAGGCGACAGTGCTCGGCTCGGGCACGGGGTTGGCGTCGATGAAAGTTTGTATCCCATCATTGCCGTTCGTATCTTGGTCGTCGTAATTGCCGACATAAGTTGCACCTAAGATGGTCGAACTATTTCTGATGTACCAATTTATCCCGACGATAGTGAGTCCTCCCTGCGAATTTTCGACAAACAAGGGAGCTCCCGAATCGCCGCCTTGGAGCATGGCCTCGTAAGTTACACCCGAAGCCCCGTCATCTGTAGCCTCGAAGGCGCTGCCTGTGCCCCCGGGGGCCGTAACACTCGATTGAAAACCGTCCAGAACGTTGCGACCGACCGCCATATTCTGACTCGTCGGCCAACCGGTTGGCGAGCGGCCCAGGATATAGGCGTTTGCCCCGTTGTATGGGGAGTTTTGCAGGTCACCGTTGTTTACAATGTCCTCCGTTGCGAAATCGTAAAAAGTAAACCCCGAAGGAAGCGCACTATCCAAGGTACCAACCAGAATATCCGTGCCCTGGATTTGCTGTCGGTTAGAACTGATCGTCCGATTCACACTCGTTCCGTTCGGATCGTTACTTGCGTAAAAGGTAACAGTGGATCCTACAGCTGGATCGGCGTGGTTTGCAGTGATGTAGACATTTTCGCTTATCATCGTCACCCAACCGGCACCACCCGAACCTGTCCCGTTGAAGCCAACACCGGAAAGGTCAAACTGGTCCGCGACAAAACTGTTGTCATTGGCGAAACGGTCATTCGTCAAGGTGTCGTAGTTCGCAATCTGAATCGCAGCGAGCGGCGAGACGAACGTCAGCAACAAGAATCCGCTCCTCGCCGCGGCACCTAAGGAAACCTTTGCCTGAACCATAGAATGAAAATAAACAGACCGGCTTCACCGTCAACGGGCAAATCCTTTTCTCGTCCTTATTTAAACTCTGTTTATTCTACCAGTCCTTGTTGTCACGGCGACAAATGCAATCCTCTCGGCAGCCCTGTCAGATTGTAACAACAATACATCCGGTCGATTGTAGCAGGGCAAACTCCTGCCTTTGCCTTCCGAGCTATGGTGGCCAGGTGCCGCCCTGGCTCAACCTGCCGATCGCCTTGCCTCAAAAGCGCGGGATTCGGCGCAAGTTACGTGTCGGGCGACAAGTCGAACCGACTACAGAAAAATTAGATTATCCCTTTACGAATCGCCGTCGCGACTGCCGCCGCGACGTTAGGCACCTGCAACTTTTCGTAGATGTTCGAGGTGTAGAGCGCGACCGCGCTGTAACTGATGCCTAGCTTCTCCGCCACCTCCTTTTTGACCAGGCCCTCGGCCATGAGCTCAAGCACTTCACGCTCCCGGTCACTCAAAAGTCCTGACTCCAGCCCTTCGTCCTCACGAAAGGCAGCCAAGACGTGGCGCGAGAGCTGCGGATCGATCACGCTCCCGCCATCATTGACCTCGCGAATGATGCGCCTCAAATCAGCCACCGAGGTATCCTTCAGGACGTAGCCGACCACGCCTAATTTGATCGCTTCCAGGACCGTGCGATAGTCGTCATTACTCGTCAGCACGACGATAGCTGAATCTGGAGCACGTTCCCGTAGCATAGGAACCAGCGATAGTCCGCCCTTTTGCGGGATTTTCAAATCGAGCAGAATAACATCAGCCTCTGGTGGCGCATCCGCGCTGTAGGCACTTTCACACGAGCCAGTCGTCGCGTAGGTCTCGACACATACCATGTCTCCACTCAAGCCGATGATTTCCAAGAGCGACTTCGTGTAGGCTTTGTTATCCTCGACGAGGACAATGCGTATTTCCTGATTCATCGAGCTTAGCAATTTTTGAACTTGAGTGTAACCTGTGTGCCTCGCTTGGCTTGACTGTCAATTTTCAGCTCTCCCCTCAACATGGTCGCCCGTTCTTCAAGGCGTCGGCAACTCTGCTCGTCTTGGGAAAACCCGCGACCGTTGTCAATCACCTCAAGAATTTGCACCCGGTCCTCACGGCGCGTTTTGATCGTTACTGCCGTGGCTTCTGCATGCTTGATAATGTTGTTGAGCGCTTCCTTGTAGAAAAGAAGCAGGTTCCACTTGGTCGCCGGATCGAGGGCATTGAAACTGCGTGTGTTCTCCAATGAGAAGATATGTGGTATCGTGCCAAGAATCTGATCGGCTACCCGCGTAAATTGCTCGGCAATGTCGCTCGAGTGGTTTTCAGCTTCGATAAATCGGATGAAGTTCTTGGTCTCCTGATAGGTCAGTTGGGCGCTTTCTTGCAAGTTTCCCAGCAGGCGGGTCTGAGCCGAACTGGGCTCCCGGATACTCTCCGCCAGCAACTCCGTCGTGTGCGCCATGCTGCTGACATTGGCTCCGATCTCGTCGTGCAGGTCGCAGGCGATCCGCTCCCGCATGCGCGCCGCCCTGCGTCGTGATGCGACACGGACCAACCAGACGAGCTGAAGGAGAATCAGGATCAAACCGATCGCCACCAGAACCACCGTCCTGAAGCGCTGCGCTTCTTGAAGCTGCGCTGCGTTCAACTCCCCACGCAGAGATTGCAACCTGTCTTCCAACTGCACTCTTTGCTTGAACTGTGTGAGCCATTGCCGGAGGGGAAGAATCTGGCCCTCATTGCTGCGGCCGTCGGTCAGGCTCGACACTCTTTGTCGATCCCCACGACGGAGACCCTCCGCGCGAAGCGGGATACCCCTTGAAATAATGTCACCCGCACTGAAGACCTCCACTTCGCTGAGGGCAATGCGGGGGACTCCGCGCGACTGATCCCGCATAAAATCTCGAACGCCTTCACTTAGTTCAAACCGAACATATTGGGCATCGGTGGGCCGGGTGCGGCGCATGAATGGCCCCGCCCCGGGCCGATAATTCAAATTCATATTCTCGTAAATCACCTCCGCGCCTGAAAAATCTGCCGAAATTGCAGCCTTCACGCGGATGGCCCGAGGAAAGCCCATGGCCGTCGTCGGCGGGAAGTTATGCTGGATCGCATGCACCACGGGCCAGAGGCGGAATTCATCGACTCTGTAAACCTGCCCCAAGTCGAAATCCAATGTCAGCTTTTTCAGACCGAACCCATCGATATTATTTTTCGGATCTTCCAAATTGTGGAACAGTGGAGAGAAAAGGGTAAAACCATCGGTCAGGCACTTCGTGGACCAGCTAAAGCTGAACTCGTTGGAAGACGTTGCCTTCACCTCCGAGTTGAGTGCCGCATTCCGGGCACCGGCGAAGGCATAGAGCTCGCTGAAGGCGACGATGGAGTTGGAACGCCACCAGGTGGTATTTTTCCCCGGCTCGGTGATGGTAATGCGCAAGCCGGTCGTCGTTACCGGTTCAGGACAGGGAAAGAACTGCGGGTCGACTCCCGGCACCGGGTAATCGCTTTCACGATGATCGGCGATAATCTCGGCTTGCCCGTCCGGCAGCAAGCGCTCGATCATAAAGCGCAACGGAAATCCCCAGGACTGGATCTCATTCCGCTGATCTTTAAAGGAGGATGGCATCAGTGCGACGAGATCGACCACTGCCGGCTCCGGAAATGTGATTTCGATTACAAACGGCAACTCCGGCTCTTGATGCTGTGCCGAGCTAAAGCCGAGAGTCCATGGACTCACGTTGACGGGAAAAACCGGCAAATCGATCAGCTCAATCTGAACCGCCTCCATCTCTTCCCGGATCGGAGCGGTCAGCGAGGGAAAGATCGAAAATGCACTTAACAAACCCGGGAAGAGGGCAAAGGCACAAAGCACAACCCGTTTCCAGTAAAAATGGATGGTGTTTCCGAGGGATACTGGTGGCGCATAAAACCACCTGAACTGCGCTGATGTAGACAAAACCCGTGACTGCCTCTCAACTTGCCCCGTTGGAACAAATTGGTCGAGCCCAGAAGCAATTTTGGTCAATTGACCATATTGGCATACACCTACTCCCATGGTAGTATGTTTTGAAATCCGTTCTCAATAATAGATGAATCCTTTTTGACTCCAAAAATCCATATGATGATTAATACCAAACGTCGCATATCTATATTTGTTCTCGCCGCAACTTTGGCCACCGGCGTTAATGCAGTTACGCTTGTATGGGATGGCGGCACTGGGAACTTCACTGATAGCAACTGGGACGACGGCACTTCCCTGCAGACTCATCCAAGTTATGGCAGCGGTTCTTTCGACACAGTTATTAATACCGGCACTGTTAATGGCTTTACCAATAGCAACACGGCAGACTTTACCAGTGATGATACTCTTACCATTAGCGGCGGAGCCGTTGTTGAAGGCGACTTTCTAAGGGTTAATAACACCAGTAACACAGAAAACGTGATCACGTTTGAGTCAGGAACCATCAACCTGTCATCTTTCAATGCCTTTCGGTCAGGCTTTGGAGGCTTCCTCGGCCACCTGAATTTCACGGGCGCTGCTGATTCGGCTACGGTGACACAGTTTGACCTTACCGGTACAACCAACCAAAAAATGGCAAACAAGATCGGTGCTGACGGTGGCGTCGGTAGTTTCTTTGCCATTGATGGCACCATGGTCGCATCTGGAGTGAGTTACGACGGGACAAACCTGACAGAAGTAAACTCAGGACTTGCCTCTAATGCCGTCAACGGCCGCTATTTTGAGATAACTGAGTCCGGCGGAGCGCAGACACTACACCTGCGGGCCATCCCCGAGCCGAGTGCGCTCTCATTCTTTGCGCTGGCACTAGGCGGCACACTGCTAATTCGCCGCCGCCGATAGTAGGTTACAGTATGCTTTAATTGCGTCCCGCTCTGGCTTTTGCCGGGCGGGGCTTTTTCAAGCCCGGTTTCACTCCATAAAATACTCATCCCTTTATGGAAAAGATCCCGCTCTTACTTGCCGCGACATCATTCGCCCTCATGCTGGCGCCCGCGAAAGCGGCCTTGGTGGCCCACTACGAGTTTGAGGAAACCAGCGGCACCACACTCGTCGATTCGGCAACCAACAGCTATGACGGCACAGTCGTCGGCAACGGCGATCTCAATGTGTCCGGCATCATCGGCTCCGCCTACGAGCCCGGCGGAAACGGCAGCTACGGACGTGTCACCGACGGCGTGAGCAACTTCAGCATCGGTGGCAACAAGGCCCGAACACTCTCCTTCTGGTTCAAAACTCCAAGCTTTGGCGGCACTGCCGACCAACACCGTATGCTCGGCCTCGGTAGTTCAGGAACGGCGACTGCATTCAACATCGTCGCCGAGAGCGGCACCAATGCCGGTGGCTCCAACCGAATCGGTCTACGCTATGGCAACGGCAACGTTTACTTCAACGCAGACAATAGCGGCACTCCTTTCGCCACCGGCACCTGGTATCACGTGGCCGTGGTCTATGACGGGACCACCCTCGACCTGGAGCCCATAGGCTCGAGCTCCGACAGCACCGGACTAACTGTTTATGTTAACGGCACTGAAGTCGACACCGCAGGTGGCAACTTGAATAACGCGACTCAAGCACTGAACACCTCGACCACCGATTTCGGCTTTGGAGCCAATGCTGACGGCAGCCAAAGTTCATACCCGGGCTTGCTCGATGAGGTTCGCATTTATAACTCTGCACTGAGTGCTTCCGAAGTCGCGACTCTGGCCTCCGAAGCAGGAAGCCTCCCGCAGATTCAATCCTTTACGGCAAGCGAAACCCTGGTCGAAGAAGGCTCGGTTGTCATGCTCTCCTGGTCCGCCTCCAACTATGACACACTGGTCATCCAGCCCGGCAATATCGATGCCGCCGCCTTGAGCACGGACGGCAGCGGATCGACGGAGATTACGGTCAACGAAACGACAACTTACACCCTAACCGCTAGCGGCGACAAAACGGATCTGAGCCAAAGTGTCGAAATCGTCATCTTGGGCGACGATCTTCAACTTTTAGACAAGGTGGGCCGCTCACTCTGGACGGAATGGTATCGACCGGTGGATCAGCCCGTCTTCTCCACCACAGACGGGAATAATCACGATCCGATCATCTTCTACGAGCCAAGTGGCTCCACTTACAAATACTACCTGATCATCAGCCACGAGCCCTCGAATACCTTTCTCTGGGGGACCAATACTTTTTCCTGGAGTAGCGATGACTGGACCTTGATTGAAGGCAACTATCAGATCAACGGGCAATACGAGTACGACGACGGTGTTAAAGTCGGCGACACCTACTACGTCTATGAAAACGGAAGTGTTCTGACTTACACCGGCGACCTCCTGAATTCGAGCGGCAACTGGACGGTGGCCGGCAGCTTCCCAAAGTCTGAAGCGGATGATATTGGTGTTTACTACGAAGATGGCCTTTTTCATATCTTCGGCGAGCATGGCAATTTCCCTTACGGCCCCGACGGCACCAGCCTGGCGCACTATACCTCAACGACCGGTATCGGAGACTGGACCCTCGTCGACAACAAGGCGGTCGATCCGAATCCCGACGGAGGGGATACCTACGGGGTCGGCGACGCGACCATCGCCAAGATCGACGGAATTTATTATCTCTTCTGTGATCGTGAGCAACAGGGGGTTCCTTATCGCGTCACGGCATGGCGCAGCACGGACATCGACGAACCCTTCAAATATCTCGGCGTGGCCCTGGCACCGCGCTCCGACGAAACGGATGACTGGGACAACCACCGCATCCAGGACGCCGAGATTCAATACATCCCCGAGCTGAAGCGATTTATCATGGTCTGCAACATGAGAGACCTTGACGGAGATCCCGGCCCGGGGAACACGCGCGTCGTCGGCACCTTCTACTCCAAATTCACCGATGGCGGCTTCGATGCTTTCATGCAGGGCTTCAGCAGGCTATCGGGTAATGACGTGCTCATGAGCGCCGACCCTGACGGCGACGGCTCACCCAACGCCGAGGAATACGCCGCCGGCACCTTACCGGATAATCCAGGCAGCAGTCCGGCCATGGAACTTATGTTCTTGGAAGATGGGGAGCTGTCTTATCCAACAATTACCTTTGATCGGATCACCGCCGATCCGCAAACCATTCGTATGGGGTTGGTCAGCAACCAAGGCAGTCTCAATGTCGGCACCTTCCAATCAGCGGACGGCTCGGAAAGCACGTCCGAAGCCAGCGACATCGGCGCTTTCTACGAAAAGGTCACTTTCCGTTCCAACACAGCCGTCAGTTCGTCCGACTCGCAATTTCTACGTATCGAGACGACCATTACGACGAGTCCTTGAGCAAAGTTTAGAGGAAGGCAGCGGACAATGACTTTACCCGGTATTTTTTCCCAGAGCCCCACCCTCGGTAAGCGAGGCCATCTTGGCCTTCAGCGCTTCCATAATCGCTGTCCTATCGTCCGGGTTCTCCGCGATGCAATTGACGATAGCGCTGCCGACGACCACGCCGTCGGCGGCTTGAGCCACGGTGCGCACATGATCCGCATTGGAAATTCCGAATCCGACGACGACCGGCAGATCCGTGTGCTGCTTGATCGTGGCCACCCGTTCCCGAATGCCCTCCGACATTTCCGCCTGTTCGCCGGTCACGCCCGCGCGGGAGACGTAGTAAACGAAGCCGGTCGTGGCCTGGCATATCATGGACAGACGTTCGTCGGGTGTGGTCGGCGCCACGATGTAAACCGTCTTCAGGCCGTGCTTTTCGCAGGCGGCCAGGTGTTCCGCCGACTCCTCGGGCGGCAGATCAAGGGTGAGCAGCGCATCGGCTCCGGCGGCTTTAGCGGCTTTGGCGTAGGCCTCGCTCCCCTTGGCAAAAACCAAGTTGTAGTAAGTGTAGAATACGATGGGCACTTCGCTGAATTCGCGGACGCGGCGGACCAACTCCAGTACCTTCTCACCGGTCATTCCGCTTTCCAGCGCACGCTGGGCGGCCAATTGGTTGGTCAAGCCGTCTGCGAGCGGATCGGAAAACGGGACGCCCAGTTCCAGCACATCGATGCCCGCTTCAATCAGAGCGCGACAGGCCTCCAGAGAAGTCTCCATATCCGGGTCACCGGCACAGAGATAGGCCACAAAAGCGGCACGGTTCTCGTCCCGGGCTTTGGCAAAGGCATCTGTAATTCGCGAATCACTCATACCGGTATGAAGGTGGGTAGCTTAGAGGGTGTAAAGTTGGAAAGTGCGCAATTCAAATTACCTAAAACGAGCCCTTTTAGGGGCAACTTGACCGCTGCATCGCTTTTGACACGGTTGGTGCAATCGCTTTGTTAAGTTATCCGTAACCATTCCAACAATCATCGTCTACAGTGCTTTCAATGCCCTCTCCCCATGATTTACGATTAAGCACGGGCCTTAAGAGGTCCTTGCTTCTCTTTCTCCTCCTTGGCTTCGCACTTCCAGCCCAAGCCTGGCGGTCCAGCTTGTACCCGGATAGCTGGACACCCCCCGAGAATGCCTCCTTTGATACCGACCCGTTCATACAGGACTTTTCCTACGCCGGTTACCGGAGCGGGGATGAGAGCATTCCAAACATCACCAGTCCGGTATACAACGTGACGGACCCGGCTTATGGTGCCGACCCGACCGATGCGAACGATGATACGGCGGCGATTCAGGCCGCGATCGATGACGCAGCAGCCGCCGGAGGCGGCGTGATTTATCTGCCGGCGGGGACCTACCGGGTCGATCCCGGCACGAATGACTCCGCACTACGTATTCAGGATTCAAATATCGTGCTCCGTGGCGACGGCGTGGGACAGACCTTCATCCTTAATACGTCCTATGAGATGCGCCGCAAACAAGTGCTGCTGATCAAGCCGCCTTCGACCAGTTTCGGAAACGAAATTGCGATAACGAATGACCTGCTGAATCCGACCCGCCGGATCCCGGTGGCGGACACTTCTGCCTTCAGCGTCGGGGATATTGTACGAATGAGATGGACCTTCACTCAGGCCTGGATCGACGAGCATAACCAAGGCAGCTACTGGGACGCATCAACCGGTGAGACTCCCGCCGACGCCCAGTACCTCAGGGAAGTCCTCGCGGTGGATACCAGTGCCGGCTGGATCGAAGTCGACACCCCCACCCGCTACAGCATGAAAACCCGCGATAATTCCAGAGTACATACGATCGGCGGGATGCTTTCCCATGTGGGACTGGAGGATTTTTCCATCGGCAACCTGCAGCACCCCGGCACCACCTGGAACAACGGTGACTACAACGACCCCACCAAGCCGGCTTATCAAGTCCACGCCAGTTGGCTGATTTCGGCAGAGGACACGTCCGATTCATGGATCACCGGCGTGGAAAGCTATCAGGCGCCCGGCAACACCTATACCTGCCACATGCTCTCAAATGGGTTGCGACTGCTCCGTTGTTTCCGCGTAACGGTGGCGGACTGTGCCATGCGACGCTCTCAATACGGAGGCGGCGGCGGGAACGGCTACATGTACCGCATCCAGCACAGCCATGAGAACCTGATCCGTGATTCCATCGCCGACTTCTCCCGCCACGGCTTCGTCATTTCCCATGGCGGTACGTCCGGGAATGTCTTCCTCCGCTGTGAAGACCGCAATACAGGACGTTCGACCGGTTCGAGCGGTAGTTATTCGACCGGCGGCTCCGGGAGTGACCACCATATGCATTTCAGCCACTCCAACCTTTTCGACCAGTGCCACGTCTATAATAGTTTCTTTACCGCCAGCCACCGCGGTAATTCTGGTACGATCCCTCATGGCCTGAGCTCAGCTCACGGCGTGTATTGGAATACCAGCGGAGAAGGTAATAACAGCACAATTGTTCGAAGCGAACAAGGCCGCTACGGATACATCATTGGAACCAGTGGCAGTCAGAACGGCGCCTCCACCCCGACCGGGGGAAACACCTCGCCCATCGACATTCTGGAAGGGGTCGGCGAAGGCAACAACCTGGAGCCTCAATCCATCTACGCCGATCAAGTGGCCAAACGCGCCCAGGGCCTGCTGCTTGCCATGGAAGCGGATGCCACCGTCGAAATAACTTCGGCCTACCCGCTAAGCCCGACCGTCTACAATTATGAAAGCGGGGAGCCAACCTATAGCTGGTCGCAAGTCAGCGGCCCGAGCACCACATTCGAAGACCCCTTCGCCTTGAGCACCACGGTCGCCCTCCCGAGCGAAGGCACCTACGTCTTGGAACTGACCGCCGACAATGGAACCACATCCGTCTCCGATCAGATCACAATCACCGCCGTGCAGGAGATTATCCCTCCGCTCGAGAACACGGCCTCCCGTGTTGCGGTGGATGAGATACTGGGCCGTTCGCAGGATACGAACTTAAATCCATTGGGCTACTATGTGGATTCATCCAACAAGGTCGTCGGGGGCACCGGAAGCAACGGCAGCCGGACCGACAGCAATGTCGTCTACCGCTACAACCTGCCGACCCTGCCGGCGGGTGAAGTCGTCAGCGGACTATCCATTCAATTCCAAATTAATGCCATCCGGGATCACAGTGGCGACAATTATGAACTGGATGTTTATCTCTTAAATACGGCCGATCCCACAACGACCGGCACGGACCTGTTTTACCATGGCCCCGATGACGCCAGCCATGCTTTCATCGGCAGTCACTATGAATCCTCGCCTCATAACAACTCTTACACCTTGCCTGATCCGGCCAATGTCACGTTGACACTCGACAGCGGCGAAGCCCTCACCTTGTTACAGAGTTACTACAGCGGCAATCGACCCAACCAAACCGAAGCCGCCCTGCGCTTCAACCTCGACCGGGACTACGGCGGCTTAGGTGGCAGCGCCCTCAACCGGTATATTCTGGAAGATTCGGCGTCGGTTTCCGGACTGACGATACGGACCATGCCCGGGACGCTCAGCGATTGGACGGCCGCCTACGACTTGGGCGGATTGACCGCTCCCGAAGATGATCCGGACGCCGACGGCATCCCGAATCGTATCGAAGCCTTTTTCGGCACCGATCCTAGCGCAGCCACTGGCAACGTAGCCGACATAACGACCGATGGCACCGTCTCTACTTTCACGCACCCTAAAAATCTGCGCCCCCCATCCGACCTCAGCGCCACGTATGAATGGTCGCCCAACCTGGAGGATTGGTATCCCGGCTCCGAGGGGCCGAGTGGCGGGGCAACCGTCAGCTTCGACGCCTCGACATCGGTGGAGGGCATAACGACGGTAACCGCCACCGCGAGCGAAGTCTTGCCCCAGCTCTTTATCAGAATTCTGGTCCAGCAGAACACCCTCTGACCGCCCCGGAGAATGTAGCCGGCTTCTAGCTGGATGCGGCATTCAGCAAGCTGAAGCCCTACGCCTGTTCCTCATTCGACTGGCTGGGCCGGAAAGGCGAAGACCGGCCAGCCGTTTTTGTCGGTGAGATTGGGAATGGCGATGTCGAACCAGCCCATGCGGACAAACTCCGGCTCGGAAACGCCCTCGGCCATGACTTCGACATGCTCGCCCTTGATCCGGGCTTCGGCCTCGACAAAGTTTTTCCCGTCCGAGGAAAGTTCGAAATAGCTGGGCGATTTCCCGTCTGTCGTTGTCAGGCCTTCATCCACGTGATCAAAGCGGACCAAGATCTTGTCGCTCTGGCGAATCGCCCGGGAAAAGACCGGCCCTGTGGTAACCACATCCTTCCCGTATTGATGTTTCAAAGCCAGAGCCGCCAAACGCTCGCCCACCGGCTGCTTGGATCTAGGATGGATGCGTTTGACGCTGATGCCAGTATCGTGCAGCGGGATGATTCCCATGCCCGGAATCTCTTCGGCCGCACGATACTGGGCCGCCCACACACTGTCACTAATCAGAGAAGTCTTCTCTTCCTGCTTGTTGAAGGGGGCAATCTGCACCTGATAGAATGGAAGTTCCGGCATCTCAAAAACGCGCGACCAACCGGAGTATAGGGCCTTGAGCGAATCAAAGTAGTTGTCCGCACCACGGTTGGACTCTCCCTGATACCAGATAACGCCCTTGATGGCATAATCCGTCAAAGGCGCCACCCGCTCGTTGTAGATCTTTGAACTTTTCGGGCCCAGCTCGTAAGCCTCAGCTTCGGCCGGGGGGACGAAAGGCTCGATCTTCGAGCCGTTCTGGGCGACCACCACATAAGCGACCGGCACATCCAGAGTTTGCTCCAACTTCAAGGCGAAGAAGAAGGCGACCGCTGAGGTTTGTGTCGCCTGTTCTGAGAGAAGGTACCACTTCCCCCGGATGTAGGCCCGCACACGCTTATTGTCTTTTTGTGCGGCAAAGACTTTCTGCTGATCCCCGCGCGATTGCCGGATCCCGGTGGCCATATTGGATTGCCCGGAGGCCCACCAAACCTCACCGACCAGAACGTCCTGCAGCGCGATACGGTTACTCGCTTCCACAGTCAACTCCCGCGGCTCGGAACTTGCCGCTAGAGGAGCAAGATAAAGCTTCCAGTTTCCATCGTGATCCGCCTTGGCGGAAACCTGCTGGCCGGCAAAGCCCGCCGTAACTCTCTCGCCCGGTTCCGCCGTGCCCCAGATGCAGTTGGGCACCCCCTGCTGCAGGATCATGTGGTCCTGAAAGATCTCCGGCAGCACAACTTCGGCGCGGGCAAGCGGCATCGTGATTAAGAGGATCGAAAATAGGTGCAGAGGAGTCAGGAGTGTTCTCATTGATTATGATTTATTTTAAATATGCGGCGGGCTGAATAAGACTTAGCAATGGTCGACCCAAACGTGTGTGATGTAATTGGTCTTCGGTGGATCATCGGCAATCCACGCTGACAGACAAGGAATTTGACAAAATATCTGCCCCGTTAATACGTCTAAATAATAAGATTAGCCGGCATCATATCAGCAATCATACCGTTTAATATCTGATTCATCCTTGCCAGTCCGATGCGCCGGGCAGTATATGGAATGAAGGTTTTTGTAAAAAACTTCGCCATAACCGACTTGGCAAAATTCAGCCTGTTACTGCACTTTCACCGCTGCGCGCGGTCCAAGCTAACACACTTCCAATATCCCCACCTGAACCATCTCATGAAGACACTATATATCGCCTGCAGTTTAGCAGGCCTACTCGCCCTGACGGCTAACGCCGAAACCAAACTCAAGAAAGAAAAGCTGCAGATCGTCTTTCTCATGGGCCAATCCAACATGGTGGGTCTGGCCGATCCGGAGACGGCGGTTTACCTGACCGAGCCCGCTTATGTGCCGCCTAAAGATTTTGTCACCAAGAAATCGGAGTTCTTCGATTGGCAAAACCTTTACTGGCAGGGTGTGCGTACTTTTAAGGGCCCGCAGAAATACAAGGACGAACTCGATGCACTCGTTGAAGAGCGCCGCATGTCGCGGATGAAGTGGCGGCAGCGGGTCAAGGGACAACATGGCCCCTGGCAGGAGGCCTGGGGTAAAAAACCGGAGGGCAAGGGCCGCGGCGTGATGTATCCCTATCTTGATGCGAAAGCCGCCGAGGAAGGCATCTACGAACGAATGGACGCCATTATCGGACACCCGGACAACGAGTTTACAGTCGAAGCCGCCTATCAGGAGCTGATCGCCCGGGATAAGGTAATTGCCGATGAGATCGAACTTGTGCGCCGAGAATACCTACAGGATGCCGACCATTCGGATTTCCAATCTTTTCAGGATGCCATCAAGGCCGCCAAGATTCCGCGGAATCTGGAAAGCGACGTCGAGCAATGGCGGAGTACCTATGCTCATTTGGCCCGGGAACATGTCAATTTGCCGATCGCCGAGCGCGTCCACATCGTCGCCCATGGTCATGTGGATGGATCGGAAGGTGAGAAGAACCGCTACACCACTCACGGCCCGCTGAGCGTCGGCTTCGGTGGAAGTATCAACAAGATCGGCCCGGAATACGGAATCGGTATCGCACTTGAACGCATGGTGGATGCGCCCATTCTTCTCGTCAAATGCTCCTGGGGGAACACCGCGATCAAGGATGCCTGGCGTCCGCCCACACTGGACGGTGTCGAGACACCGTCCGAGAAAGCAGCCCGCGAGGCCTGGAACAAAAAGATGGCGGCCCGGGCCGAAGCCGAGGGGCGTGAATATACTCCTGTACCGGCGCCGAAAAAAACCGGTGAGCTTTCCTATTGCTGGGGCATGACCCTGCCCCATATCGAAAAGGTGCTGGCCGACCCCGGTAAATACCACCCCGAGTATGATCCTGATCTTGGCTACGAGATCGGCGGCATGGTCTGGTTCCAGGGCTACAGCGATCAAAACAATCCGGCTTACGGGGAACACTTGGTCGAGCTGGTCAATTTCATGCGTGATCAAGTCGATACACCCGACATGCCTTTTGTGGCCGGAACGCTTGGCATGCCTGCTTACAGACATATGGCTCTTGAAGGCAACGTGAACGGCGGCATGATCCAGGCCGCACAGTTCCCCGGGATGCGCGGCACGATGGATGTCGTCAATACCGCCCCCTATTTCCCACTCGAATTGGACATGGCCCACAACGTGCGCACTGGCATGGATAAGGAGGACCCGGAACATGCCAAGGCCATGGACATCCTTAAACGAGCCACCAGCAATAAAGGGTTCCACTACCACGGCAGCGCAAAATGCTTCCTGCTGATGGGCGATGCCATGGGCCGGAGTCTGGCCAATTTGATGGCCGGCGGCGAACCGAAGATCTTCGAACAACTCACCTGCATTTCCTGCGAGTAAGCACAGTAAGTCGACACACCGGCTGAAGCCAACATAACAAGTTCATTTAGATGCAAAACTTAATACAATATTTCTCCCATCCCCTGTTCATTTCGCTGGGTCTTTTACTACCAAGTCTGGCCACAGCCGCCGGCAACAACAACGCGGGGCCCGATCAAGTTTACCAGTTACGACCGGCAGAAGACAAAGAGCGCGCTTTTGGCCACGTTGGAGCGACAGGTATATTTGCACGCATCTATCCCGGCGTGGAAGTCCGGGTCGAATCACTTATTGAAGGCTCGCCCGCCGACGGAAAGTTTGCTGTCGGCGATATCCTGACCGGCGTGAACGGCGTGCAGCTGCAAGGCAAAAATCCTTTCGTGGTTCTCGGGAACGCCCTGACCGAAGCCGAAGCAACGAACGGAAAACTCACCTTCGACGTACGCTCACCCGAGGGAAAAGCCACCCGCAAACAAACGATTACCATTCCGGTTTATGGTCCCTACAGTGAGACCTGGCCTCTCGATTGCGCGAAGTCGGACAAGATCGTCCGTGAGGCTGCCGAGTTTTTCTCGGATCCGAAATGGCTCCAGGATACCGGCATGCCCGGAGCGTTGACGGCTCTCTTCCTTCTCTCCACCGGCGACGATAAATACCTGCCGACAGTCAAAGCCTACTTCGACAACTTCCCCGATAAAGTTGAGCAAATTGGCAAGCACACCTGGAACAACGGGTACAACGGCATCGCCTGTGCCGAATACTACCTACGCACCGGCGATAAGTCCGTCCTGCCGATTATTCAGTATTACGCCGACGATGCCGAGCGCCGCCAGAAGTTCGGTGTGGGCTGGATCCACTGGGGCGATGGTGTCAACCCGCGCTACGTCGCCGGCGGCCTTATGAATCCGGCGGGGGCCCAGGTACTCACCACCCTACTTCTTGCCAAGGAGTGCGGTGTGGATGTGGATGAAGACACCCTGCTCGGCTCGCTGCGTTATTTCTACCGTTTTGCCGGCAAGGGCACCGTACCTTACGGCGACCACCGGGGCGAAGGTGCCCTCGGCTCAAATGGCAAGGACGGTATGATTGCCGCCGCCATGCAGATCGCCTGTGGTTCCAGTGGAGACACCACGATTTATGAAGAAGCCCGCAAGCATTTAGGGCTCTCCATGATGACCAGTTACTCCGGCCTCGTGGTGGGCCATGGTGATAAGGGCCGTGGCGACGCGATCTGGCGAAGTCTTGTGAGCCACTACCTGATGGACCTGCGCCCCGAACAATACCGCACCGCCATGGACCGCCTGAAATGGTGGCATGATTTGAGCCGCCTGCCCAGCGGCGCTCTCGAGTTTGCGACGCTCGAATGGCGCAACGGCGACTTGGGCTCCTCCGGGGCCGGCGTCGGACTCTCTTACACTGCGCCGCGCAAAACCCTCCGCATTACCGGGGCGCCGCGCACGGAACACTCGGTCGATTACAAACTGCCGGAGCAACTCTGGGGGACGGAAGCGGACCTCGCCTTTCACTCCATTGACCACAATCCGAAATACTACAATTACGGCGGCGAAGAACCGACCCATATTCCCTACTGGACTTTCGGCAGTGCCTACTGGACGCCCGAGTGGGACCCTGAGGTGCACACCCGGGAAAAGATGCTGAAGAACGTTTACCACCGCCGCTACATGATTCGGGCACAGGCGGCCAAAGCCATGCTCGTGATGGGGCGCCTCGATGACTTGGAGAATCTGCTCAGTGACCCTGACCCGCGGGTGCGCCGGGCCGGGATCGACGGTCTGATCGACTACCGCTACTGGTTTGCGATGGGCAAGAACCCGGTCAAGCCGGAGCAGTTCACCCCCGGCATGCTCAAGGCCGTACGTCGGATGTTGAGTGACCCCGAAGAATCCTGGTGGGTCGTCGATGGCGCGCTCATGTTGCTCAAGCAAGCATCGGCCGAAGAGATTATTGCCATGCTGCCACTTATCAAACCATGGACCCAGCACAGCGACTGGTGGCTGCGGGAAGATGCCTTTGTCGCCCTTTCCGGGACCGAGAAGGATCCGGAACATTATCAAAAGGTGCTTCCCCTGATGCTCGATATTTTGGCGAATGAATACCACACCATGCCCCGCGGCCGCATGCTTAATCATTTCAATGCCATGCTGAGAAAGCACGGCGAGAAAAGTGACATCGGCTCGACCATCGTTGCTGGCCTGAAGGACTCCGTGCAGGAAAGTGAGATTAAAGACGGGCTACGCGCCCCCGAGGGCGCCTGGAATGTGATGCAGGCCGCCAAGCTCTGCCTGGAGCGTGACCCGTCCACCGCCATGGCTGTCGCTGAAATGATCCGCCAGCGGATGGACTCATTCGATACCGGTAGCTTGATCACACTTGTGGGTACGCCCAACTCCAATGCACGCGTGCCCAAAAACGGACTTTATCCTGCCCTGGAAACCCTTCAAGGCGATCAGCATGACGCATTGGTCGATGCACTCTACGGGACCTACCGCGAGGAATTCATTGCCCGCATCAAGCAGGAGGAACGCCCTTACGATCAGGCTCTGGTCGACACTCTGATCGATCTCACCCAGTTGAAAGAAGATGCTGCCGGCTGGCAGCCGCTGGGCACACTCAAACCGGAAGACCGGATCTGGCGCTTCACCACCTTCGATCCCATGCGTGAAGAAGACGAAATGCACCCGCGCGAACGCAAGCGCTTCCGCCGCGTGCAGATGGCGCAGCAGCTCGATGGCTGGCAGAACGTCGACTTCGATGACCGCGCTTGGCGCACCGGCAGAGGCCCGATCGGCAAGGGCCCCGATGAATTCCGCGGCGTGCAAATCCCGAACGTGACGGATTGGGGCGAAGGCGAGTTCATTATCATGCGCACCACCTTCGAGGTCGAGGATCTGGATTATGATGCCTTCCGGCTCCGCATCCTCGCCCGTCAGGGATATGATGTTTACCTGAACGGCAAGCTAGTCGAAAACTACGTCTGGTGGAAAGATATGCCCGCCTACCGGCGCTTCCCCCTCAGTCCGCAGGAAGCCAAGTTACTAAAGAAAGGGACCAACGTCCTCGCGGCCTACGGGAATATGGAATACCATAAAAAGACCAAGGAGCCCGCCGCACAAATGGACCTCTACGTCGAAGGCCTTCGCCTGTCCGATATCATTGGCGATTAATACCAAGTCTCACCGCTTCAAGAGCATGAGCCCGCTGCTGAGAAAAATAGCCGCAGCGATCAAAGCTTCACCGCCGGACGCACGAAGTATGTCGCTGGAGCTTTGAGTCATGACAATCACCAAGAGAATCACGCCTAATGTGACCAGAATTTGAGAAGGGGTAATTATGTTTTTCAATCTTTTATGGGGGATAGACAGTTTGCGGCGCCGCGCTCATGAATTGACGCAGGCCTGATTGTAACATGACCAGTCGTCACAAGAAAGCGACCAAACAATGTGAGAGACCTTTTCAAAAGAAGGTTTGAACTTATTTCCGTAGCAATGGTGCGCTATCATCGTCGAATATTTCCGTGAACAGGAGATAAAACTGCCCCGCGTCAGTTCGCTTCGCCATGATCCTTGGTTCGCACCGTTATCGCAGGTAATACGAATGCACGTTGTTTTGGCCGAACATGTGTTCGCGGTTGCCAGAGGAGCCGAAGCCCTTTCAATTTCACCTATGTTCAGCGAGCTCGCCCTGACGGACCGTACGGCCTTTGCCGCCGGAGCCGGAATCTACCTTGTCGCCTTCCTTCTCGGGTTGGTGATGTTGCTGCTGCGCAAGCCCTACTCACGGGCCGTCATGTTTGCCTTACTGACCGGGGGCTTTCTTATGCAGACCCTGGGGCTGAACCTGCGTGGTGCCGAGATCAAGGCTTGCCCACTGGGCAACAGCTTCGAAATCGCCCAGTTTATTGCCTGGTCGCTGGTGCTGCTTTTCTTTATTGTCGGACCCGCATTCAAGCTTCGGCTGTTGGGTTTTTTCACCTCGGGATTGGCGGCAGTGATCGCCGGCGGGGCGCTTCTCGTGCCAAACTGGGACCGCCCCTATCCACCCGGAATTTTTGGCGGCAATCCGTGGATTGAGTTGCACGCGGCGCTCGCCATTTTCAGCTACGGCGTCTTCGCTATTCTCGCTCTGGTCTCGGTCATGTTTCTCATCCAGCAGCACGGGCTTAAAAAGAAACAGTTCAAGGGCATCTACCAATACCTGCCCTCGGTCCACCAACTCGATCTCATGGCCAAACGTTTGCTGGTGACCGGTGTTATCGTCCTGACCGCGGCGCTTGTCTTCGGCGCTGTCTTCTGGATCAACAACCTCGACCTGGTGCCCATTTTCAAACTCACGGCGACCTGCCTGATCTGGCTAGGCTACGTCATCGTCGTCGTGCTGCGCATGCAGAAGCGGCTTGTCACGCGGCGTCACGCCATCGCAGCCATCATCCTTTTCCTTCTGGCCATGGCCTCTCTATGGCCGGTGCAGTCAGCTCATAAAGAAGCGCACAGTGCTATCGAGGCACCTGCCTCCGCCACCAAGTAAAGCAGTCTCTGATGGGTGATTCATTAAAGTCATTGTTTGTCTTGGGCAGTTCGCACAACGAAGCGCCCCTTGAGGTGCGCGAACGGCTGGCTCTCAGCGGGGAGAAACTCGCACAGCTTCAGCGTACTTTACTGGAGGACAGCGCCATCCGGGAATGTCTGGTAGTCAATACCTGCAACCGTCTTGAGATCTATGGTCTAGCCAATCCCGGCGAAAAGACGGAAGAAACCGTACGCAATTACCTCTGCCAGGCCCAGGGCGTAAGCCGGGAACTGCTCGACGAACACTCATTCTGGCATACCAACCTTGATGTGCTCCAGCACGCCTTGGAGGTCTCCGCCGGTTTGGACTCTCAAATGGTCGGTGAAACAGAAATCCTCGGACAAATGAAAGAGGCCTACGCACAGGCGAAAGCCGCCAAGGCAACCGGCACCGTGTTGAACCGCCTCTTTGAAAAAAGCTTTCAGGCCGCCAAATCAGCCCGAACTCAAACCGGTATTACCCGCGGCCAGGTCAGTATCGGGAATGTCGCGGTAGATTTGGCCAGCCGTATTTTCGGCAACCTCGATAAAAGCCGTGTGCTGCTGCTGGGTAGCGGTGAGGTCGGCGAAAAGACAGCCCAGGCCCTCAAGAGCCGGGGTGTGGCGGATATTTCCGTCAGCAGCCGGACCTACGAAAACGCCCATCGCCTGGCCCACGAACTCAAGGGCGCGGCGATCGACTTCGACGACTTCATCGAACAACTTTACCATTTCGACATTGTGATTGGTTCCACCGCAGCGCCGGGAACTCTTCTAAGCAAGGAAGTTGTTCGAACCGCCATACGTTCACGCCCGGATCAACCCTTCTTCCTTATCGATCTGGCCATGCCCCGCGATATCGACCCGAAAGTTGAGGATCTGGAGAATGTATACCTCTACAATCTCGACGACCTCTCCAAAATTGCCAACGAAAACCTGGCCGCCCGACAGTCCGAAATTGAGCGCGCCCGGGATATTCTGAAAGGGCACGCCTGGAACCTCTGGCTACAACTGCGCCGGCGTGAATTGATGCGCGGGATCTAAAATATTTGCTCTGACCCACAAGCGATCTCGACATCTCTATTTTGGTTTCCAGTTTCTAGGGACTTAATTTTTATTTGATCATGAAACCAACGACAAAACCCACCCGCCCATTCTTTTCATCCGGCCCTTGCTCGAAGCGCCCCGGCTGGTCGCTCGATGCACTTGACGGAGCACTCGTTGGCCGCTCCCACCGCGCCAAAGCCGCCAAAGCTCGCATCCAGGAGGTCATTGAAAAATCGAAGTCGATTCTTGGCATACCCGAAGGTTACGTTTGCGGAATTGTTCCAGCCTCCGATACCGGCGCGGTGGAAATGGCCATGTGGTCGCTGCTCGGCGCCCGTGGTGTCGATATGCTGGCCTGGGAGTCCTTCGGTTCGGGCTGGGTGACTGATGTCATCAAGCAACTGCAGCTTGAGAATGCCCGGAAACTGCTCGCCGATTACGGACAGCTCCCCGATTTCAGCGAAGTCGATTTCAACAACGACGTGGTCTTTACCTACAACGGCACCACCTCCGGAGTAAAAGTGCCGAATTTGGATTGGATTCCCGACGACCGTGCCGGCCTGACGATTTGCGATGCCACCTCGGCCGTCTTCGCCATGGATATTGACTACAGCAAGCTGGATGTCGTCACCTGGTCCTGGCAAAAGGTCATGGGCGGCGAAGCCGCTCACGGAATGATCGTCCTCAGCCCCCGCGCTATCGAGCGTCTGGAAAGCTACACCCCAGCATGGCCACTGCCCAAAATCTTCCGCATGACCAAAGGCGGCAAACTCATCGATGGAATTTTTGAAGGCGCCACCATCAATACCGTCTCCATGCTTTGCGTGGAAGATGCTCTCGACGGCCTAAAGTGGGCCGAAGGAATCGGCGGCCTACCCGCCCTGCTTGAACGCTCCAACGCCAACCTGAAAGCCATTGCCGATTGGGCGGAAACACGCGACTGGATCGACTTCCTCGCCGAGGACCCGGCCACCCGCTCCAATACGTCCATCTGCCTGAAAATCACGGCCGACTGGTACCAAGCCCTGCCGGAAGAGGAACAGGCCGCTAAAGCCAAACAGATTGTCAGCCTCCTGGATAATGAAGGGGTTGGTTACGACTTCGGCAGCTATCGTGATGCCCCCGCAGGCATTCGCATCTGGGGGGGCGCCACCGTGGAGACAGCCGACATCGAAGCCCTCCTTCCCTGGCTCGATTGGGCCTTCGAAGAGATCAAGTCAACCTAATGGCCAAAGAACAGGATATCAGAGGAGATAAAAAACAACAGCGATTCCGTATCGAAGTCAGTGATCTCGGCGTCGACCCCAAAACCTGTCTTCTGTCTTCTGTCTTCTGTCTTCTGTCTTCTGTCTTCTGAAAGATTCTACTCTTCTGTCGGACCAAAGTGGATGAGAATCTCCTCGGGGGTGCCGTCGGCACCCTCGAACTGGACCTGGACAAGCTCAGCCAACTTGGTTTTTCCATAAAAGATCACTTCGGAGGACTTGAGCGTGGAGGAGGTGCCATAAGTGCCTTCGGAGACTTTTGACATGGCCTTGCCGCTGTAAGTGATGACGCCTTCTTTCAATTTGAATTTGATGGAAAACAAAAGCCCGATCGGGGATTCCTCATAGCGTGTCTCGTCTTTCGAAACTCCGTTGCCCAGATCCACTTTTTCCACCCAGACCGGGTAACGCACCTTTCGGCCGATGTGCATGCTGCCGGTCTCACCGGATTCAAGTTCCACACTTGGATAGACAAACTGCCCGCGAATCGCCGACCCATCGTCGGCGCGTTGCAGGACCTGGGTCGAAACTTTCAGCGCATCGGCTGAAGCAATCACCGGAAGAAGAAAAATGAGAGCGAATAGAGGATGTTTCATAAGGTGGGAACTTGAGGATAATGCGCCGATGCTGCCAGCATCTTTTGACAAAAGCTGGTCCTAACAATACTGGTAGATGGTGAGTGATAAAGATGCACCTGTTCTTTTTTATGACGGTGACTGTGGATTATGCAGCCGCTCGGTCCGTTTTTTGATGCGGCAGGACCGGTCCCGCTTACTTTACTTTGCCCCACTGCAAGGGGAGACGGCCAGTCACAGGCTGGAAACCGACCTGCATCAATCGCTTACCACAGTGGTTTACCAACGTGCTGACGGGGAGACATTCATTCGCTCCGACGCCGTGCTTCGGGCACTTATCGATACTGGCAGTGCCTGGCGTTTTTTCGCGCATCCCGCCTTGCTGATTCCTCGCAGCTGGCGCGACGGTATTTACAACTGGATCGCGGCAAACCGAAGAAAGATTTTGTCAAAGGACAGTTGCCCCTTGCCATCACCGGAGGAAAATCGTCAACTGTTGCCCTGATTCAAAAAAGTACCAGCCGTCTCAAGTTTAATTTATCCGATCACCCCATGAAACGAATCCTTTTATACCTTTCGCTTATTTCCCCTATCCTTTCATCTCATGCACTTGAGACTGAAGGCTTTCAACCGGACGAAAGCTTCGTCTACAAGACGGTCGGGGAAACAAAGCTGAAACTGCACGTATTCTATCCGGAAAACCACAACCCTTCCGGCCAGCGCCCGGCCATCGTTTTCTTTTTTGGCGGCGGATGGGTCTCCGGCTCGCCCAGCCAGTTCTACCCTCACTGTGAATACCTTGCCTCACGAGGCATGGTCGCGATGTCGGCCGAATATCGGGTCAGATCCCGCCACCAGACAACGCCACAGGAATGCGTCAAAGACGGAAAATCCGCGGTGCGCTGGATCAAGCAGCATGCCGACAAGCTTGGTGTCGATCCGGAACGTGTTCTTGCAGGAGGCGGGTCGGCAGGTGGACACGTTGCCGCCGCTACGGGCACGGTTGAAGGCTTTGAAGAAGAAGGAGAAGAGCTGGCCGTCAGTTCACGGCCCGAAGCACTCCTGTTGTTCAATCCGGTCTACGACAACGGCCCGAACGGCTGCGGGCACGAACGGGTCAAAGACTACTGGGAGGCAATTTCCCCGATGCACAATATCAGCGAAGGCACGCCCCCTACTCTGGTCTTTTTTGGAACAAGAGATAAACTCGTCCCCGTAGCCACCGCCAAAGCCTATCAAGAAAGAATGGAAGCGCTCGGACTCCGTAGCGACCTGCACCTCTATCAGGACGAGCCACATGGATTTTTCAACCACGGTAGAAAATACCACGATGATACGATTCAAAAGATGGATCAATTTTTGGTATCGCTTGATTATTTGGAGCCGCAGCCTTATGCGAAATCAAATTAGAATTGATATAATCTATTAGTTTATTTTGTAGCTATGGCAGCATGCCTCGGCGTAATCCGATGAGGACGGGTCCTCTGCCATCCTCATGCATACATATCGGGACAGAGCCAGAGACTGGCTCTGCTACATCAACTCGGTTGAACCATAATTAAATCGAAGCGCTATTATTATGTTTGAGGGAACTAGCAGACACATGAAATGGGCGGTCCTTTGTGTCATCGGAACCTTATCCTCAATCTCGCTGATCTGGGTCCTGCAGCAGTAGCTAAAGCATGTCCCCGCTCTTTCGGCCACGAAAGCTACGGTTAGCATAAAATTGACTCCGGATAGGGCTTCATTTCGTTTTGCGGCAATCCTTCGATGATCCGGCTCGCCATCGAACCGTTGATTTCCAGATGCGGCGCCAAGTCGGCCAGCGGCACGGCCACGAAGTCACGCTCGGCAATACGCGGGTGCGGCAGAGTCAGGCGTTCATTCTCGAAACTCACCCCCTCGTAGAACAGAATATCCAAATCGATTGTGCGCGGGGCCCAACCCTCTTCGGAACGTGTACGGCCCAGTTGCTCTTCGACTTCAAGACAAGTATCCAGAAGCGTAAGTGGTTCGAGTGTGCTACTGACCTCTACCACCGCATTGAGAAAATCGTCCGCATCCTCGCCCATACCCACGGCCCGGTTTTGATAGACCGGGCTGGCACGCAGCACGTGCACCCGATCCCCTAACTCCAGCAGTTCCAGCGCCCGTCGCATTTGCCACATGCGGTCGCCGAGGTTGCTGCCCAGGGCAATGTAGGCTAGCGGCACCGCGTCACCTCCGCGGAGAAATACTCACAAATACAATCCACGGGCACGGCGGGCTTCTTCACAATGACCGACACCTCAACCACTTTCCTGAAACGCTCAAGGATGACGGCGGCAACGGCTTCGGCCGCAGATTCGATCAAGTTGAAGCGCTTCCCGAGAAAGGTCTCCTTCACCGCCTCGTAAACATCCACGTAATTAACGGTGCAGTCGGGAGAATCAGCGGCAAATTTGAGGCCGTCGATCAGGCGAAGTGTCACGTCGACTTTAAAACGCTGGCCCAGCTCCGCTTCCTCTTTGAGGACCCCATGGTGGGCGAAAAAGGCGAGATCCTTGAGTTCAATTTTAGTCTTATTCATGGCGTAAACAATGATCGAGAACATCGGCACATTCGCGGTTTTCGCGAACATCATGGACCCGGATAAAATCAACTCCGGCCTGAATGGCGAGTGCGGTTGTGCCAAGCGTCCCGGACAGCCGGGCCTTGGGATCTTTCAATTGAAGGAGCTTCGCAATCATGGACTTGCGGGAGGCCCCGACCAGTAGTGGATAGCCCATAGACTGTAGCTCGGGCAGGCGGCGCATAATCTCCCAGTTTTCCTCGTAGGACTTGCCAAAGCCCAGCCCCGGATCGAGAGCGATGGCATCCCCGCCCACACCGGCGGCCTTCACCGCTTCGATGGATGTTTTGAGAAAACTTGTGATGGCTTCGATAACATCACCCTGCCCCGCTTCCTCCGCCGGTCGATTATGCATGAGGATACAGGCCGCACCGCACCGCCCGATGACACCCGCCATCTCCGTATCTCGCTGGGCGCCCCAGACGTCGTTAACGATATCGGCCCCGGCGTCGAGCGCCGCGGCCGCGACAGAGGCCTTGGAGGTATCAATGGAAATCAGCGCATCGCACTTGGTCCGGATCGCCTCGATAAAGGGTACGACCCGCTCAATCTCCTGCTCCGCCGGGACGGGCGTATGACCGGGTCGGGTCGATTCGCCTCCGATATCAATGATCGAAGCACCCTCTTCCACCATGCGAAGGAACTGCGCCTCGGCTGCCGCCAAATCGACATAGTCTCCCCCGTCGGAAAACGAATCCGGCGTCAGATTAAGAATGCCGACAAGATGTGTCTTCGACCCCAACGGCAAAGACTGGCGCCGGGTGGTGAACGACTTGCCCATCAAACTGCCTTACTCCGAAAGTGTGCCTTTGGTCGTGGGCACAGCATCGCCCACGCGCGGATCGATCGTCGTTGCCATGTCGAGGGCGCGGGCGAAACTTTTGAAGATCGCCTCGGCTATGTGATGCGGCTCCTCACCGTATTCGAGATTGATGTGCAGGTTGCAGCCGGCCTCGTTGGCAAAGGCCTGGAAGAACTCTTTGACCAGTCCGATACTGAAGTCACGCACCATGGCTTCCTTGTAGTCGACCTTGTAGACAAAGGCCTGGCGATTGGAGAGATCCAGCGCCACGCGGGCCAGCGATTCATCCATCGGCAGCACGAAGAACCCGTAGCGGCGAATGCCACGTTTTTCTCCAAGCGCTTCCTTTAAGACCTGCCCCAGAACAATGCCGGTGTCCTCCACCGTGTGGTGATAGTCCACATCAATATCCCCCACCGCCTTCAACTTAAGGTCGAAGAGTCCGTGGCGGGAAAAGAGCGTGAGCATGTGGTCGAAAAAGGGAATCCCGGTATCGATTTCGGACACGCCGGTGCCGTCGACATTCAGTTCCATTTGGATCTGAGTCTCCTTGGTATTACGGGTCAGTTTTGCTATGCGTTGTTCAGCCATGATTGAATGCCTTCGGTAAATGCCTGCATTTGAGCGTCCGTTCCTATGCTGACGCGGATAAAAGCGCAAGTTAAAGGATGGTTTGGGAAATAGCGTACCAGGATGCGACGTTCCTTGAGGAAGTCGAAAAGCTCACGGGCCACCCGCTCGCCGGATTCGCCGTCTGCATTGGCAGGCTCGGTAAAAAGGAAATTTGTCGCCGAGGGATAAGTAAACCAGCCTAAGGCATCGAGCTGCTCACGGGTCGCTTCACGCGTTGCGATGACTTTTTGCCGCTGGGCTTCGAAGTAGGCCACATCCTCGAAGGCGGCCAAAGCCGCGGCCTGGGCAATCCGGTCGAGATTGTAGGCGTCACGCACCCGATCGAGCATCGCAATAATAGCGTCACTGGCCAGGGCATAGCCCACCCGCATGCCTGCCAGCGAGTAGGACTTCGAGAAGGTGCGCACGACAATCAGATTTTCGTAATCACGGAGTAAGGGAATTGCGGTTTCGCCACCAAAATCGACATAGGCCTCATCCACCACCAGCAGTCCGTCAATCACCTGAAGAACCGCTTCAATCTCGGCGCGGGTGAAGGCGACACCGGTTGGCGCATTCGGATTGGTCAGAAAGAAGACCTTGGCGCCGGTCGCGGCCAGCGCTTCCGTATTCAGCTGCATGGATCGGTCAAAGGGCAAATCGATCAGTTGCTGTCCCGACATGCCGCAGACCACGGGATAAAGCGAATAACTCGGCACGGTATGGCCGGCACCGGGGTCGCTGACGTAACAGCGGGTGATCAAATCGAGCAGGTTGTCCGAACCGTTACCGATAATAACATTCCGGGCGGTCATGCCGTAGCGCTCGCCGATGGCCTGGCGCAACTTGCCGCTGACCGGCTCCGGATAAAGCCGCAACTTCTCCACTTCCACCGACACGGCTGCGGCGACCTTCGGTGAGGGCGGATAGGGATTTTCGTTGGTATTGAGTTTTACCCAGCCTTCGCCCTGCGGCTGCTCGCCCGGCACGTAGGGCTGGAGCTGCTGCACGTGAGGTAATGCATTGTTTAAGGCATCAAAAGATTTTTTCATTTGCAAAAGCTAGAGCGAAGCCAGTTAGAGATTCCAAGACAACAGAATTATCGGGCATCGCCCTACAAACAACCCGAATGGAAGAAGCCTACTTGAGCCGGTCAGCCGAGCCGACAATCGTTCCCGCAAGCAGGTGTGAGGCGCTTATCTGCGGGCAGCGTCGCCAGCGGCGAGGTCGCTGATCGCCCATCTATTGGCGACATCAACGGACGTAAAATCGTCAGATTCGGAATTGTATTCGGCGACGACAGCGACTCCAGCGGTCCCAGACATCTAAAAGAGGCCCGCAAGGATCAGAGCGAGAAAGAATTTTTGTAGGTTTCTTTTCATTCGCTTGCTCTGGTTCAGGTTGTGGTCTCTTCAGGTCCATCGTTCTGGCAGGGACGACCTATTTTTTACGCAGCCCTTAATCTGAGCCTTCCTCTCAACTCCCCAAGGATTTATAACTTGCAGTCCTGTATCCATAAGGGATACGGGTTTTGATTAATGGAAGCATTCCAGGCAAAATCCACGGTCGAGCAACTCGCTACTCACTTGAGGGATGAAATTAAGTCCGGGACACTGCGCGAAACCTTGCCCGGAGTGCATCGTCTGGCGGCGGAGCTTGGAGTGAGCACAAAGACGGTGGTAGCGGCGGTGCGCCAGTTGGAGAAGGAAGGTTTGGTTATCAATCAGGGTGAGCGCAGAAGTGTCCGGATCGTCGGTCGAGTCAAACAACAGAGATCCGGAACCGCTGTGCGCGTGCTCACCTACGATAAAGTCGATCAGGACCTGCCTTACATGATCGAGTTGATGCACCGGATGAAGGCGGCAGGGCACCAGCCGGATTATGCGACGAAAAGCATGCAAGAAATAGCGATGGACCCCCGAAAGCTTGCACGGCTGGTGAGGAACAATCCAGGTGACGCGTGGATCATCTGCGGCGGTTCGCTGGAAATCTTGCAGTGGTTTGTGGGGCAGCCGTTTCCGGTATTTGCCATGTTCGGGCGGATGAGCGGGCTCGATTTGGCGGGGGTGGTACCCCGTAAAATTCCAGCGATGCAAACCGCAGTCGACCAGCTCGTCCGGATGGGGCACCGGCGTATCGTATTGCTCGTCCGTGAGGACCATCGTTCTCCGACTCCAGCCCTGTTTGAGCAGGCCTTTCTGGATCGACTCATGGCTCACGGTATCCAGGTCGGCAGCTATAATCTACCGGACTGGGAGGAGACGCGGGAGGGTCTTCATGAGGTTTTGGACACCCTTTTTAAAGTCACACCCCCAACCGCACTCTTCATAAGCGAAGTCCAACTCTTTCTGGGAGCTTATCAATATCTAGCAGGCAGACAAATAAGCGTCCCGAAAGACCTGTCCTTAATTTGCACCGACCCGGCTCCGGAATTCGACTGGTGCCAGCCGCCGATTTCCCATATCGATTGGAACGCGGGTCCGATGATTCAAGCGGTCTTGAAATGGACCAACGGCGTGGCTCGAGGTCAAAACAACAAAAAACAGACCCGCTATAAAACAAAGTTTATCGAAGGTGGCACCATCGGCCCGGCGACGGGCTAAACTCAGCCTTTGGATGTATGATTTACAGCCGAATTCAACAGCGGGTGAGCCATACAGAATTTCGGCTAAAAACGATCTCAAAAGAGCCTGTCGCTTGTCGTTCCACTAAATCAGGTGACAAGTTTGCAGAATATTTCAAAGCCGTTTCAATGTAAGCAGTCGAAAATCCATCACTTCATTTCCGGGAATTTCCGTTGCTTTCAGGGTGAGTTTCCCTGGTCCTGCGGGTAGCTTGATTTTCCCGAGGGTCATCGGCGTCCAGTCCTGAACATAACTCTCCATCCGCGGGGAGCGGTCCTGCTCAGCACCCAGCAAATCACTGCCATAGGCCTTGGTCACTTGGCCGCTCAGAGTGGATTCTCCAAAACTGAGTTCGAGGATCGATCCGACGTTAGCAGGGTCACAGGTGTAGTATATTCGCACCTCAAACTCACCGGCCTCCTCGACCTCGGCATCCCAGACAATCCTGTCCCCGGTCGAGGTCCAGTTAGTAAAGAAAGAGTCATTGGGAAACCTGTTGGAACGCTCGATATTACCGACGGGGATGGCATCGCGAGAAGGTAACTGCGTCCAGGCCATCCCGGGATGCCCAATCAGAAATGGCCTTGTTTCCTTTCCCAGGTCCTGGCGCATGGCTGACATCCAATCGCGCAATTCCTGCGAAAGTTCGGCATGCAGTTCCGGATGTTCCGCGGAAACATCTCTATACTGCCCTGGATCAGCGATCATGTCATAAAGTGCATTCCGTTTTCCGCTCTGAGTGAGCCGGTAGCGCGGAGTTCTGACGCTGGAATGGTTCCTCCATGCCGAAAAAATCTTTCGTCCAGCAAGTCGCCCCGCAAGGTTACGGCCTCCTGCTGTATCGCTCAATAACGGAGCGAGGCTGATGCCATCCAGCTGTTTCTTGGAAGTCAGGGGCACTGATGCCATTTCCGCCAGCGTCGGAAAAAGGTCGATCACGGCGGATAGCGTTTTCACTTCTGTTCCCGGCTTTATGCCCGCTGGCCAGCGGATCAACAAGGGACTGCGAACACCTCCTTCGTCGACCGACCCTTTCATGCCGCGCATTCCTCCATTCCAGCGCGCACCATTCGGCCCGTTGTCAGAAAAATACATAACGATGGTGTTTTCCACCAGATCCAATTCATCGAGCGTATCGAGAATCCGACCGACGTTCCAGTCGATATTCTCACACATCGCAAGTGCTGCACGGAGATGCAGACCATTTTCCCTCTCCGGATTGCGATGACGCATCGATATTTCTTTATTTTTGAAGCGCTTCCAGAACACATCCGGCACCTGCATCGGGGAATGTGGTGTATTGTAGGGCAAAAGAATGAAGAATGGCTTGTGGCCGCTCTTCTCGATGAAGCCGATCGCCCTGTTCGTAAAATCATCCACGACAAAGCCGTCACCTTTCACGATCTTTCCATTATACTCCAGCATCGGACTGAAATAGTCTCCCCAATGCCCCGAACAGAATCCGTAAAACTCATCGAAGCCGCGCCCGTTTGGATGGTAAGGATATTGCATCCCATTGTGCCATTTCCCAAAAGCCGCGGTCCGGTATCCCGCCGCCTTGAAGGTATCTCCGATCGTCTCCTCATCGAGATCGAGACGCTCAGCCCCGGCGGAAGTGCCATAAACTCCACCGCGCTGATGATAGCGACCGGTGAGAAACTCCGCTCGTGTCGGCGAGCACACCGGCGAGACATAAAATCGGTCAAACTGCGCTCCATCGGCAGCAAGCGAATCGATATGCGGTGTCGAAAGATTCGTATTCCCCGATAGACTGAGATCGCCCCAACCCTGGTCGTCTGCGAGAATGACCACGACGTTTGGAGGCTGCGCTGCAGCGACATACGTGCCGGGAAGCACAATGAGAAAGATTTTAAAAATTTTCACGCTTTTGAATCGCCGATACGGAAATGTATTTCACGGCCACCTTCGAAAAGCAGGCTCAAACTTTTCAGTAAAACAGAACCCAATCGACGGAGCAGGGATCACACTCAGCACCAGACAGGAGACAGGGAAGCGCAAAATAAAAAAGATGAAATTGTATCTGTGTCCTTTTGGGACACATGATATTTCTAATTTCCCAGAACTTTCCATTGCTTAACGGTCTGCCCCCAACAAAAAAGAGGTTTCATTGTCCTCAAAGAAGCATCCGCCCGACTCGAAACAAGCCCAGAAACGCGCCATGAGTAAAGCTCTCATTTGTTCGCTTCTTCTGGCCCTTACCGTGAGCGCAAACGCTCTGGTGGCCAAAAGCCAGGAACCGAAAGATCACATATTACTCATCACGATCGACGACCTGAACGACTGGATCGGCTGCCTGTCCGATACCATCGAATCGAGGCACAACCGTAAACATGCTGTCGGCGAAGGACACCCTCAAGCCAACACACCGAACCTGGACCGCCTCGCCCGCCGTGGTGTGCTCTTTACCAACGCCCACTGCCAAGCACCAATCTGCCGCCCCTCGCGCACCAGCATTTTTTCCGGACTACGGCCGACGACATCCGGAATCTACGGCAACCGTGGAGAGTATGATGCCGAGGGTCGGCTACGACCCGGCGAACAGGTGACCTGGATGACACGGCGTTTTCAAGCGGCGGGCTACGAGATCTTCACTGCGGGCAAGCTCCTCCATCGCGGGCGCAACGAACCACTCGGCGGCACGGCACCGTCCTTCCGAACCAATCAGGGGCCCTATCCGCCGGAGAAGCTCAACGTCCCCGAATCGGTCACACCTGCCCGAATCTGGGACATCGGAGCCTATCCTGAAAATGAAGAGGATTTCAACGACCTGCGGATCGCAAAGTGGATAGCGGGCAAAATCCGTGAGCCTTACCTGCCCTCCGATTCGCCGCGCTTCATGGCACTGGGCTTTTACAACCCGCACCTGCCCCTATTCGCACCGCAAAAATGGTTCGATGCGGTCCCAACGAGGAAAGAAGTGGTGCTTTCGCCGATGCCGGAGAACGACCTCGACGACCTTCCGGAAATCGCAAAGCGCATCGGCACCCGCGTGCACTACAATCAGCTTGTGCCTTGGGCGATTGAGAACGAGGAAAACCTGCGCCGCCTGACCCAGGCCTACCTCGCCTGCACGAGCGCCATGGACGATGCTTTGGGCGAGGTGATCGACGCTCTTGACGACAGCGACATGGCGAACAACACCTGGATCGTCGTCCTCTCGGACCACGGATGGCACCTTGGTGAAAAAAACCACATCGCCAAGCAAACCCTGTGGACCCGCTCGACCCGCGTGCCCATGATCATCGTCCCGCCCAAGCGCATTGAGGACACCCCGCGCGGCGTGCGCTGCAACCGCCCTGTCGAGTTACTGGATGTTTATCCCAGCTTGGTCGATGCCCTCGAACTGGCTCCGGCGACAAGCGACTCGGAGCTCGATGGCCTCAGTCTGATACCCTGGCTCCACAACCCGGAAGCGCCGAAGGAGCGCCCCGCAATCACAACCCACTACGCGCACAATCACAGTCTTTGCGACGACCGCTACCGCTACACGCGCTATGCAGATGGGTCCGAAGAACTCTACGACCGCCTGAACGATCCGCACGAGTTCGACAATCTGGCTGACCAAGTTAACAGCCGCGAGGACCTCCAGACCGTTATCAAGAGGCTTTCCGTGTGGATTCCGAAAAACGAACCTCTCGGGCCGGACTTGGTCAATGACCACCTCCAC
The DNA here is from genome assembly GCF_003185655.1 of Coraliomargarita sinensis. Classification (NCBI taxonomy): domain Bacteria; kingdom Pseudomonadati; phylum Verrucomicrobiota; class Opitutia; order Puniceicoccales; family Coraliomargaritaceae; genus Coraliomargarita; species Coraliomargarita sinensis. The sequence goes on from NZ_QHJQ01000003.1 coordinate 297,726, forward strand.
ACCAAATGAAAATTTTCAAAAATCAGAACCAAGCCGTGAGAAACCCAATTACTATCCTTCGATCCATCGTGTTCTTCTACGCTGGATTACTTCCGATGGTGCATGCCGATCCTGCGGCAGACGGCATCATCGATACCCACTGGCACGCGATGGCATGCCAGGATGACGCCCTCGACCAAGTGACGTCATGGATGGAAGAAAAAGGTGTCATCCATGCCATCGTCCATCCACTCGGAAAGTCCCGCCCGAAAAACGACGTGGAACGCCGGAAGATGCTTGCCCACTTCAAAGCGCACGACGGCAGGATCGAGCGTTTCTGTATCATCAAGCCGAATGAAGTCGGCTCGATTGAGGAGGCGGTGAAAATCCTCGAAACGGAAAAGCGGGATGGAGCCATCGGTTTCGGCGAGCATTACGGAGAGGGCCTGATGTTCGACGCCCCCGCCAACATGCGCCTCTTCGCCGCCTGCCAAAAAGTGGGCTTGCCGATCATGTTCCACATGGACGACAAGCAAAACAAAGACACTGCGGACTTCAAACACCTCGCCCATGCGCTGGACAGTTACCCGAAGACAATCTTTATCGCGCACGGGCCAAATTGGTGGAAACGTTTCGGCAGCAGCAACTGCGACCGCATGTTAAGTGAACACACCAATCTTTATGCCGACATTTCGGCGGGGAGCGGTGCCACAGCACTCAGCAAGGACAGAACCTACACCGCCGAATTCATGCAACGCCATCGGAAGAAATTACTTTTCGGGACCGATTGCGGCTGGTGGTCGTTTCGAAAAAATGCAAAACCTGCTCCGCAATTCGAATTGATGCGAACCCTGGACATTCCCGATGATGTGAAGATCGATATCTATCGAGGGAACGCCCAAAGGTTATTCGGGTTTTAAGAATAAGTCCCAACCGAAGAACCCGAAAATCCTGTCTACTCCGCCCGGCTGGCGCTCCTCGCCAGCATCGGCGCAACTCCCTGCCACCAGGCTTCGTAATATGCAGCCATGGCATCCCGAATCTCCGGCTTTTCCGAGGCAAGGTCGTGCTCCTGGAAAGAGTCGGCTTTGATATCGTAGAGTTCCCACGCGCCACCATCCGTCATGCGGTAGTTTTCGACATCTTTCGAGTAGCCGAGATGCCCTTCGCCGGCCGCCCGGCGGCGAATCTTGTTGCAGAGTTGGCAGTCCGGACGATCACACGTTTGGGTGCGCACAAGTTGGTAGTCTTTCCAGCGCACAACGGCATGGGTGTATTTGTGATCCCGCCACAGGGACGGTTCGGGCCAGCGGCCCCGGTGATGGACTTGCATGCGGGCACCGCTCAGTTCGACATCGGCATCTTCGAGCAAGGGCCGCAGACTATCGCCGTCGAGTTGAGCCACCAGGCCGTCTTCCAGTTCTAGACCGAATAAATCCACGAGGGTCGGAAACACATCCACGTGCCCGGTCATTTGCCCGCACTCGCCGGGATCGTAAGCTTCGTCGTAACGCCAGAACGAGATCGCCCGCGTGCCGCCACGCCAAGCCGAACCTTTGCGTCCGCGCATGCCGGCGTTCCAGGTATCCACGCCGAAAGTGCCGCCGTTGTCCGTTATGACGATTAATAGCGTATTTTTGTCCAAACCAGTCTGCTGCATTTCGGCCAACAAACGACCGAGGTTTTCATCCACATTGGCGACCATCCCGTAATAGGCAGCAGTCTGGGGGTCCAAGTGCTTGTAGGGTTCGATGTATTTCTCCGGGACTTTGAGCGGGGCGTGCGGGGTGTAGGTCGGGAGATAGCAAAAGAACGGCTCCTCATGATGGCGCTTAATGAAGTCGATGGCTTCGCCGAAAATAATATCTGTCCGGTAACCTTTGAAAGGGACCGGTTCGCGGTTTCGCAGTAAAACCGGGTCGAAGTGCGAGCGTTGGTTGTCACCCTCGACCGTCAGGGTTTCATCGAAACCGCGGAACCAGGGACCGTATCGTCCCGATTGCCCGAGATGCCACTTGCCAAAAAGCCCGGTGGCAAATCCGTTTCGCTGAAAGACCTCCGCGATAGTGGTCGAATCCAGGTCCATGTTGCGCATGGGCCGGATCGTGTGCGTCACCGAGGACTTGAACTCGTGCTTGCCCGTCATCAGGGCCGCCCGGGTCGGCGCGCAGGTCGGGCTGACGGCGAAATTCGTAAAATCAACGCTGGTTTCACGCAGGGCGTCGAGGTTCGGCGTGTGGACCACCGGGTTGCCGTGTGCGCCGAGGTCGCCATAGCCGAGGTCGTCGATCAAAAC